>JBAQLR010000081.1:0-13036 GCA_049302035.1 Syntrophales bacterium | reverse complement strand
GTCTCCGGCGCGGCCCGCCCGCCGGTAACGTTTTCTCCTGGGCGACAAGCGCCGCCCCCGCATTCGCTTTAGCATCAGGCGGTTGTTTTATGAAGTGCTTCCCGCCGGGGTTTGTTTTTTCTTCCCTTCCTGGTCTCGCGATATTGGCAATCCTTTTTAGTGCCCTTTGAATAAATTTTCTCATCTCTTATGAAAAAAACCTCCCCTTCTTCCCCGGACGCGATAACCACGGGGCGCTAAGCGTCTCTCCGCCACGAATCACTGCCTCAAGCATACTTTTGTTCCCGATAGCTGGCCATGCGCACATTGGCGTCCAAATCCCTCTTGCGTAGGCGGAGACTCCCCGGCGTCACCTCAACAAGTTCATCCTCGGCGATGAATTCTATGTATTGATCGAGCGACATGCCCCGGTGCGGACGGAGGATAACGGTCGCATCGGATGTGGAAGCCCGCATATTCGTGAGCTTTTTCTCCTTGACGATATTAACGTTCATATCAGTGGAGCGGTTGCGCTCGCCGACAATCATGCCGCCATAAACCTCCGTGCCGGGCGCCACCATAAGCTCGCCGCGATCGGCCATTGCGTGACTGGCATAGGCAGTCACTTTGCCGGCGCGGTCGGCCACCAGCGCACCCGTCATCCGCTGCGGAATCGCGCCGAACCATGGTTCATAGCCCTCGAACAGGGTATTCATAACCCCGGCGCCTTTAGTGTCCGTCAGAAAATGGGTACGAAAGCCGATGAGACCGCGCGCCGGAATAATAAACTCCATATTGACTCGACCACTTCCGCGGTTAACGAGGTTTTCCATCCGTCCTTTGCGCTGGGCAAGCTTTTCCGTGATCACCCCTATATGCGCCTCAGGGATATCCAGAAAAAGGCGTTCCACCGGTTCCAATATCTTATCGCCCGCCTCCTTGGTGATGACCTGGGGTCGGGAGACCAAAAATTCAAACCCCTCCCGGCGCATCGTCTCGATGAGGATAGCCATCTGCAACTCTCCCCGTCCGCAGACTTCAAAGGCATCGGCCCGCTCCGTCGGCCTTACCCGGAGGGCCACATTACGCATGGTTTCACGCTCCAGCCGATCACGAATATGGCGCGTGGTAAGATATTTGCCCTCCCGCCCGGCCAAGGGGCCATTGTTCACATAAAAAAGCATCGACACCGTCGGTTCGTCCACCCGGATGCGCGGCAAGGGCAGCGGCGCCAGGAGATCGGCTACTGTATCGCCGATATTCATGTTTTCCACGCCGGCAAAGGCGATGATATCTCCCGCTTCGACCTTTTCCACGGCCACCTTCTTCAGGCCTACAAAAGTATAGAGAGCCGAAAAGCGCACCCCCGCCGTGACGGTTTTCTCCCCGCAAAGGCTGTAGGATTTGTTCATTTCCAGGGCGCCGCTTATCACGCGTCCGATGGCAATCTGCCCCACGTAGGGATCATAATCCAGATTGGTAAGCAAAAATTGCGTTGACGCCTCGTCATTACCCTCCGGTCCGGGTATTTCCGCGACAATCATGTCGAAAAGCGGCTGCAGATCCGTGGAAGCATCGCCCAGTTTGGTGTGAGCCACACCTAGCTTAGCGTTCGTATAGAGGATAGGAAATTCGATCTGCTCTTCCGTGGCATCAAGATCGATGAAAAGGTCATAGACTTCGCTGATCACCTCCTCGATCCGGGCATCGCCGCGGTCAATCTTGTTAATCACGAGGATAACGGGCATCCGTCTGGCCAGAGCCTTTTTCAGAACAAAACGCGTCTGTGGCAAGGGCCCCTCGCTGGCATCGACAAGCAGGATCGCCCCATCCACCATGTTTAAACTTCGCTCCACTTCTCCACCGAAATCGGCATGCCCCGGCGTATCGCAGATATTTATTTTTATGCCCTTGTAGCGAATGGCCGTATTCTTGGCCGTAATTGTAATGCCGCGCTCCTTTTCCAGATCGAGTGAATCCATGACCCGATCTTCCAAAACCTGATGGTCGTTAAACGTGCCCGTCTGCCGGAGCATCCCGTCCACCAGCGTTGTCTTGCCGTGGTCAACGTGCGAAATAATGGCGATATTCCTGATATTTTGTTTGCGCATTTACTGCTTTCCCACCTTTTCTTTTATATTAGAGGTTTCCCGTTTCGGCGCCTGATCGCACAGGCAAGGGATGTCTGTTAGATAATGGTCGTTGCTGCGGGTTACAGCTCTCCCTGTAACACATATTAATAGCCCGGGTCAACGAGTGTTTGAGTATCTCGGCAACGATCTGTGGGAAATTATTGAGCTTCGCCTTATCCTGCATTTGCAGGCCTTTCTTGCCCCGTTTCTGGTCTTCCGCCTTGCAGAATCCTTGACAGCTCCGTCGGCAGCCTTCTCACCCTGTTGCCCGGGCCGATACAGGCCAAAGTCACCTGGGCTTCCGTCAGGAGTTTATTGTCAGCCACACGCAACACCTGATGACCAAGGGTGAATGAGGCGTTACCGACCTCCAGCACGGTGGTTGTGATCCGGATAAGGTCGTCATATACCGCGGGGAAGCGGTAATCGATCTCCAACCGCGCTACCGGAAACTGGTAGCCCAGGTCGAGGAGATCCTGCAAAGAAACCCCGCGCGCCCGCACGAATTCGGTCCTGCCACGTTCTAAATAGCGCAGGTAATTGGCATAGTAAACCACGCCACCGGCATCCGTATCTTCATAATAAACACGCACTTCCATATCATTTTTTCCTTTTCCTATTTCGTCTGCACTTTACTCTATTACGCTCAAAAGTCAACCTTGACAACTTTACACTTGATGAATTTTTCGCTTGACAAATAGAACTATCGTTCTATATAGTGCAACCATGAAAGAAAAACGCACGCTCGAAAAGGTTCAGAAAATTATCGCCGACTTCTTCCGGGAGAACCGACGGATGCCCTCCTACGGGGAAATGATCGGCCTGCTTGGCGTCCGCTCGAAAAGCGTTGTCAATTTCTGGATGGACAAACTCATCGACGCCGACATCATGGAAAAAGACCGGAAGGGACATCTAACCTTCACTAAAACTTCCTGGGGCATCCCCATGGTGGGTTCGATCCAGGCCGGCTTCCCCTCGCCGGAAGAGGAAGCGCTCTACGATGTCATCGATCTGGATGAATATCTGATCACCAAACCGGAGGCCTCCTTTTTGCTGCAGGTAAGCGGCGATTCCATGATCGGCGAGGGCATCATGGCAGGCGATCTGGTGGTCGTCGAAAAGGGGCGGGCGGCGAAAAATGGCGATGTGGTAATTGCGGAAGTCGATGGCGAATGGACAATGAAATATTTTCGTAAGCAGGGAGAGATGATTGTCCTGGAAGCGGCAAATCCCAAATATCCCGCGATCAGGCCGCAAAACGAGCTCAAGCTGGGGGGAATTGTAACCGCGGTAGTGCGGAAGTATCACCGATGAAGCTCTCATTGTTTTCAATTATTTTCCGATAATTACCTGGAAAGGACTTTCGATATGACGACGATAACAGCAGTATCTCACAGATATTTTACCAAACCCCAAACAACCCGCAGGACTGTCTATAAACCGAGCTTCCTGAGGCGTTTACGGTATTTGGTTGAGCATACCGCCTGGGAGGAAAAGGCGCTATTATATGCCGCAAGGGCGGATGGGATATGCCTGGGCGTCGTGATCGCTGCGGCTCTTTATCTTGCTCCCATCTTGATAAAAATCTTTTTCAGATAGCCGTCCACTGCCGATCAGGCCACCTTCACTAACCTTGCCGTCTTGTGCTCGCCCTTGATCATTTCCAGTATCAGGTGCAGGCGATTGATGGTGTTCACTTCACTGGTACCGGCATCCATATCCAGAAAATGCAGGTTTAGACGGGGATAAAGGGCCTTCATCCGCTTCTCCACTCCCTTGCCGGTCACGTGGTTCGCCAGACACCCAAAGGGTTGGAGGCAGATGATGTCCTCAACGCCGTTTTGAGTCATGGCGATCATTTCCGCCGGCAAGAGCCAGCCCTCCCCGGCCTGGTTGGCTAAGTTCGTCACCTGGCCTGCCGCCACCGCCAGCTCCCGCAGATTGCCATTCTTGCGGTAATAGCGGAAGTGACGCCGTACACTCTCTACCTGACGCAGGTAGTGCTGGATATAACCGCCCAGCAGCCGTGACATGACTCTTTTTTTAAAGGACCTGTCAAGATAGACGCTTTGATTAAACTCCTCGTTTACAAAGCGTTGCGTGAAGAAATTAACCAGGGATGGCAGGACGACTTCCACCCCCTGCGCCATGAGCCAAGCCACCATGTCCTGATTGGAAAAGGAATTGTGTTTGACAAATATCTCACCCACCAACCCGATGACGGGGAGCGGTCGATCATCCACCTCCACCTCGTTGAAAGCCGCCACCGCATCTCGCAACGCCTTAAGCAGCGGAGGAAATTCTCCTTTGTCAAGCCGGTCGGCGATTGCCGCCATAACCTGGCTCTGCAGAACCGCGGTACTGCCGGGTTTAATCTCGTGCGGCAGCGTGGCCAAAACCATTGAGGAAAGCGCATCGACAAAAATCAACCCCAAAGACAGGCGCTTGGCCAACTCCCGGCTGTCAATCTCCAGCGGAAATTGCAGGCCACTGCTATCCGCCGCCAGGGAAAAGACCGTAACTTCCCCAAAACCCGCCGCCTTCAGAGCCTTACCCATCAGAGGGACATAGTTGGAGGCCCGGCACTGACCGAAGGTCTGCGTAAACATTACTGACGTGGCATCAGGATCATATTTGCCGGACTGCATGGCCTTGATCACATCTCCGATAATGATGACCGCGGGATAGCACATATCGTTATTGACATATCGCAGACCGATTTCCACGGACTCCTTATCCTGGGGTGGCAACATCTCCATGTTATAACCGAAATGGCGAAAGACATCCGGTATGAATGGCGAATAGAAGGGTGAAAACCAGGGAATGAGAATCGTTTTGGCCCGGCCGCTATAAAACGAGGTATTTAGCGGTGTTCCCGCCGTCGGCCGCAACGGCGCCGCCGCCTTCTCCTGTAAGGACTCGATAAGGGCGCGAATGCGGATATTCGCCGCCCCCAGGTTCGCTATTTCATCAATTTTAATGAGCGCGTAGATTCTGCCGGCGTTGGTCACAATCTCCTTCGCCTCGTCGGCCGCCAGAGCATCAAGGCCGCAGCCGAAAGAGGTAAGCTGCATCATACCGCTGACCTTACCGGCAGCCACAAACCTGGCAGCCGCCAGCATCCGGTTGGTAAATGCCCACTGGGTAAGAATACGACTGTCGAGAAAATTTTCATCACTGTTCACGGGAAGGCCATCCTCGGTAATGACATGCAGCCCCAAACGGGCAACGAGCTGCGGAATGCCGTGATTGACCAGGGGATCGGCATGATACGGCCTGCCGGCCAGGATCAGCACTGACTCGCCGCTCTTTTCCGCTGCTGTTATAACTGCATTTGTCTCCTCTTGAAGTCGGGTTTTATAGGTTGCCTGGGCTTCCAGCGCCTGCTCAACCGCCCGTAAAGATTTTTTTCTCCCCACGCCGAAGGGTTTGACAAAGGCATAAAGTTGCTTCTGCAAGAGATCGACAGCCTGAAAACCGATCACCGGCGAATCCATCGGGACGCTCCGCTTGCCTGCGGCGGGATCGACGGCGCTGCGAATCACATCGGGATAGCCGGTGACAACGGGACAATTATAACTGCTCAGGGCTTGGGAATATTCCCGTTGCTCAAAAACCACCGTAGGGTAAAAAATTCTGTCCACTCCCCGGGCCACAAGATCAGCAACATGACCATGTACCAGTTTGGCGGGAAAGCAGACATTGTCGGACATGATAGTCCCCACTCCTTTTTCAAACAGTCTCACTTCGGACTTTCCGGAAAGCATCACCTTAAACCCGCAGGCCACCAGGAAGGTGCACCAAAAGGGGAAGCTGTCGTACATATTAAGGACACGGGGGATGCCAAAGGTCAAAAGCGGCGGCTCTGCAGGCATAAGGGAGCGGTCGAAAAGCAGCGCCAGCTTACGGGCAACCATGTTCACACCTGGCTTTACGGCGCCCCCGTTGGTAAAATGGCGATCGCAACGATTGCCAAAAACGCAGCTCTGCCCCGTTGCGAACAGCAAGGAGTTTATCTGGCAATCATTTTCACAGCCACGGCAGGAAAAAGAACTGGTCTTAACGCTTCCTTTCGCTTCCGTGGCTTCCCAACCCTGGAAGCTGGAAAGGGTTTCACCTCTCTCATAATGCTGCCGTGCCGTCAACGCCGCCCCATAAGCGCCCATCATGGCCGCCATGTCGAGACGTACGACTTCCCTGCCCAACAATAGCTCAAAGGCGCGCAGGACGGCGGGATTGCAGAAAGTGCCGCCCTGCACGACAATATGTTCGCCCAGCACTGCGTGATCCCTTAATTTGAGCACCTTGTAGAGTGAGTTTTTTACCACCGCATAGGCCAACCCGGCCGCAATGTCGGCCACCGTGGCGCCCTCCCTTAGCGCCTGGCGAACGCGGGAATTCATGAATACCGTGCATCTGGTGCCCAAATCGAAGGGACGGGTTGATCCGCAGGCCAATTGTGCAAAGGCAGCCGGATCGTAAGCAAGGGCGCCGGCAAAGGTCTCAAGGAAAGAGCCACAACCCGAAGAACAGGCCTCGTTGATTTGGACATCCGCCACCGTTCCCTCGCGAATAAAAAGGGCTTTCATATCCTGCCCCCCGATATCGAGCAGAAAAGAAACCTCCGGGACAAAAGTTCGCGCCGCCCGAAAATGAGCCATCGTTTCCACAATACCGTCATCTATACCGAAAGCGGCTTTGATCAAATCTTCACCATAACCCGTCACGGCTGTCCTGGCGATAAAAGGCGCCTTGCCGGCCCGATGGCAGAGATCATTAAATTTGGCCATCCCCTTCCGCGCGGCGGACAGGGAATCCCCCCCGTTAGCGCTGTAATAATCCAGGAGAACCCTTTGCCGCGCATCGATGAGGACCATTTTGGTGGTCGTGGAACCGGAATCGATCCCCAGGAAACATGGTTCATCGCCAAGATCGGCCAGATCACGGCGGGGCGCCACGTGCCGCCGATGTCTGGCTTCCCATGCCTGCCGCTCTTCCTCGTCCTGAAAAAGCGGCCGCAGGGATGGCGCTTCCTGACCAAGGGCCGACCGCCACGATTTACCGATAAGTGCCTGGAGAGCCTCGATACCGAGAACCGGCTGCGAATCACGGCAACAGAAGGCGGTGCCCATGGCGGCAATCAATTCGGGCTGGGGAAAAGAGACGACATCCCGCTCCCGATCAAGATTAAGAATTTTTATGAAGGCTTCCACCAGGGCGGGTAAAAAAGCCAGTGGCCCCCCGGCAAAAAGCACCTTGCCCCTTATCTCATTGCCGCACCCAAGGGAAGCGAGCACCTGCAGCGCCAGGGCATGAAAGATGGAAGCGGCGATATCCTCGCGGGCAACAGAATTACTCAGCAGCGACTGGACGTCAGTTTTAGCAAATACGCCGCAACGGGAAGCGATGGGATGGCGGGGACGGCCGATACGAGCGAGCGTGCCAAAATCTTCCAAGGATACATCGAGGAAAAGGGCCATTTGCTCGATAAAGGCGCCGGTGCCGCCGGCGCAACTGCCGTTCATCCTTACCTGCGGGCGTAACTGCTCATCAAAAAAAATTATTTTGGCATCCTCGCCGCCGATCTCGATAAAAGTACGCACATCGGGCAGCATTTTTTGCAGGAAGACGGCCGAGGCAGCTACTTCCTGAACAAAGGGAAGATCAAGTTGCTCCGAGATGCCGATGCCAGCCGAACCGGTAAAATTGGGTTTGATTGTGATTTCGCCCAGCTTCGCCCGGATATCAGCCAGGAGCAGCCCGAGCGCCTCCGTCGCCATGGCGTTATGGCGCCGGTAAGCGCTGTAGGCTAAGACAGCCCTTTCATCATACACCGCAACCTTGATGGTCGTGGAACCGATATCGACACCGGCATGGTAAACACTATCCATCAAAAATTTCTCCATCACCGGGAAGCGCTCGCCGGGAAAAGGGATTCCTCTCCCTCTCTTCCCAACCTAAGCAGCTATCAATTCTATAATTCCCGATCCGCTGATACTACCGTTCGGCCCCAGGTCCCGAAAAGGGCCAGATAATCTAACAAGGTACAATAGGTGTCCACAAAACAGACAATCCAGGCTTCGGCATAGCGCGGTGGTATGAAAGTCAGAGGCCACATGTGCTTTAGGATCACATCCTCTTCGGTTGCCGAAAGTTTCACCACCTGCCGTGCGTTTTCCAGGCAGATGCGGGGATGGCGGAAACCATGCAGACGCGGTCCTTCCGTAAGCCACTCATAATAAAAGAGGTCATGGAGCACACCGCCCCGAGCTGCCGCCGCACCGTCAAGGGAAAGGCGCCGGGCCATCTGGTAACTGAGCCACGATACCTTCAGACTATGATCAAGCCGGGTAGTCGAGCGGTGGTGCATAAAACATTCCAGACTGGCCACTTGCGGGTGCTTCACCAGCGGCCCGACAAGCCGGGAATAATCCTCCCATAGGCCTTCTTTATCAGGTCCGGTTCCAGGATACCGCCCTCGATAGAAACGCGTGAATTGCAACAGTGCGTCGATAAACATCAGGCCGCCGATCGCAACGATAACCGGCAAGATATGAGGAAAGGCGTGCAAAAAGGAAAGGGCGGCGGGAAGGAAAAGATATTCGTAAGCAAAGGCCAGCATCACCCAGCAAAGGGAAAAACCCAGGCAGATATGCTTCATCACGCAAAAGGGCTCTTGCGAGTAATCCCAAAGACGCTTATGGAAAAAATGTTCAAAGGCAAAGCCCGTGAGGAATTCGCTGCCTGAAGTAATCACAAAATAAATAATGACCTTAACCGGCAGTTCTGCCTCGTTCATATGGGTCGCGGCCAACGCCAGCAAAAGGGCGCCCATGCCGTAAAGGGGCAGATAGGGACCACGCAGGAAACCGGGATTCACAAACCTTTTACTCTTCCAGGAACGGAAAGCAACTTCCAACAACCACCCCAGAAGGGAAAATAATACATATAAATAAAAAAAAACGACTGACTCTTTTACCATGACCCTATGCCTCTCTCTTTTCCACCACGATGCCGCGGCAGAAGACCTCGAACAGTCCCTCAAAATCAGCTTCCAGCTCTTCCTGACTGAGGTCGGCTGCCGGGGCAGCTTCCAAACCCTTCAAGGCATAGCCCAGAGCACGCGCCGTCCGGAAGATGTTGTCCATCCGGAACACCCCGGCCTTTACCCCTTCTTCAAAAATGGATTGCAAGAGGCTGATTTCCTTTTTCAAGAGACAATCGCGAATCATGCTGGTCTGCGCCCATAAGTGTTCATTGCCATGCCACAACTCATGCAGCATGTTAGGCGCCCCTTGTATTTTAGCAAAACGCGTCCGGTAAAAAGCACGTAGCTTTCCCAGAGGCGATTTGGTCTGCGCCGTCGCTGCGGCTACCTTATCCATCAACTCATCGGCTTCCCTGGTCAGCACTTCAAAGTAAACCTGCTCTTTGCTGCCGAAATAATTGTAGATGGTCGCCTTGGCCACCCTGGCCATACGGGCAATCTCATTCAGATTCGTCTTCCGCACCCCGTAGCGGCTGAACATCTGTTTAGCCGTCTTTAGAATCGACTCCCTTTTATAGGCTTTCATAAAACACCTCTATTTGTAATTTTAGACTCTATCTGGCCAATAGTCTAAATTCTATCGCCGCCTTTTGTCAAGGAAATTTCTGGCGAAATCACGGAAAAATTTGACGACTGGGCAAAAGATATCAGTCTCTTCCCACCCCTTCCGGCGTGACATCGGCGTATTTATAGTAGATTTTGACGGTATTCAAAAGGGGGGGAAGAAGCATGGTAAAATGACGCGATTCCTTCACAAGGAAAATTTTTGCCGGACTCAGGTTATTTTTTGTTACGAATTACGGTCGCCTATTTCACGATCAGATTATTCTTTAAGGATTTGACCCCTTGGACGCTACTTGTGATTTCGCTTGCTTTATCAGCGGCCATGGTGATTCTTTTTATAGTTGCAATAAAGTGGTTAGCATGTCTCCCTCAGGCTACAACGGTTTCCGTCCCTGAATGACTCTGACCAGCACAACGATGATGGCAGTGACCAGCAGGATATGAATAAAACTACCCATCGTATAGCCGCTCACCAGCCCTAGCAGCCACATAATTATCAGTACAACAGCAATCGTCCACAACATTTGATCCTCCTTCCTGATTACCACACACATCGTCGTTTCTATGAATACTTATTCTGTTTTGGATAATTATTTTCAGGGCAAAGGGCCGGATCAACTTAAAACGTCTTTCCGACCCCTTGCTCTCACGCTACTATCTTACGATGATCTCAAAGAGAACTCTCATATTCGCCTTTGCCGCCTCTGAGTGTATATCTGAAGGTACAGCTTCATACTCCGCGGGGTGCTTCGCACCGTAGCCGACCTGGGTGAGCCTGTCCCGGGCAATTCCGCCTTTTATAAAATATTCCCTAACCGCTGTCGCTCTTCTTTCGCTCAACTTTTGGTTGTACTCTGCCGTGCCGGAGGCAGAGGTGTACCCCGCAATAAGAATTTCCATTTTAGGGTTCTCTTTCAAAAGTCTAATATTATGGTTCAGTACTGTCTTGCCATTTTCGGTAACCTCCGAACTATCGAAGAAGAAATGCTGATCCTCGAGCGCGATCAGCACCGTCGGCACAACCTTGGGCGCCGTCAGTGCCGTAAAGCTGAACACATAGTTCTTGGCCAGGGCGTTGCCTGCCAGATCCTTGGCCCCGGTTGTGATCGTGCCGGTATAGACCTTGCCTTTTTCGAAATTGCCGGTCGGCGTAAAGGATCCATTTGAGGAAAGAGCTGTCACCTTGCCCGCAATAGGCGTTGTCCCTTGCTTTACGGTAAATGTGGCGGCGTTGAGCGTGGCCGGATCCATCACTTCACTGAAGGCCGCTTGGACTCTCTGGTTGACAGGCGCAGCCGTGTCGCCATTCATGGGTGATGTGAAAATCACCGTCGGTGCGGTGGTATCTGCAGCCGGAGGTATGACCGCAACCGCAGCAACCGCAACCGCCGCCGCCTCGGTCGGCTTCCGGTAAGCCTGGACGCTCTCTCCGCCGCCAAACGCAAATACTACTCCCGCAGTAACTCCGATATTATGGTAGGTGTCTTGCATAATTTCGGTAACCATGTAATCTTTGAGATCGACTCTGAGGGCGATATTGTCCGTCACCCAGTACTTCGCACCTATCCCAACATTAAAAGCAGCCATGTCCCCCCGATTCGATCTCGACGGATTATAGTGGGCTCCTCCGATACCGGCAACGATAAAGGGGTTGAATTTGCCATCGGGTATAAAGTGATAGACAAGATTGAGATGATACATGGAAAGCTCCACGTCATCAATGGGACTTGTGTACTGTCCTTCCTCGGTCCATATTTTTTCCCTGTTGTCAACGCGGCTTTTGATAAATTCCCCGACACCTTCAATACCCCAATTTTTCGTAAAATTGTAGCCCAGCCGCAGGCCAAATATCGGTCGATCTTTCAGATTCTGATCGTTTTCGAAGAAATTGTAACCCACAAATGGGTTCACTTCAAATGATCCTGCCTTTATCTCGGAACGAGCAGACAAGGGTAGGAGAAAAACAAAGGCAGCTACTATCAGCGCTGCGCGATAGGTTGTTTTCATCGTACGTCCTCCTTTATATTTTTGCATTTTGCGGTTGCCTTTCCGGCTCTTTTTAAAAAGCCCCGTTTTAGAGAGCCAAAGGGGAGACAGGCTGAGTTCTGAAAAATAACCTGTCTTCCCTTTTTGCCTGTTTTCATGGCCTATGGCTCATGCCTTACTGGGGCACGGTAATGATATTGGTGCCCGATAAGGTAATCGCACCACTCGCAGCACTGAGTGCTCCTGCCAACATTCTGCCCTGCACGTTGGCAAACGTGTTCAGCGTGATGACATGACCTGCCACCACGGTTCCCTGGAAGAAGGTGCCTCCCCCAACAGTCAAATTGTCCACCACCCAAAAAACGTTTTTCGACTGGGTGCCATTTTGCAGGAGAACGCTCCCCGTTGTCGAGGTAAAGCCAGATATGCCAAGTCCTGTGGACCGGATGATAAAGACTGCATCCGGATTGCCCCCTGCGTCGAGTACGAGAGGGCCTAGGGTATTACTGAGCCCATACGTGCCAGCAGTAGTAAATACACCAGGACTGAGGACATACCCGCTTAGGTCTGGTGCGGCTGCGGGGAAAGTACCGCCGCTTTTCCCAGCCGTGTTTGCTATGGTCGTTAGCGCTGTCACTGGCGCCGCGCGTGCCATGAGGTCGTCATACACAGCTTTCAAGTCGGTCTGAAGCTGTGTCAGTTCCGCGGGAGTTAAAATGCCATTATCTGTAGTGTTTATCTCCCTTGGGGTCACACCGGCCCTGCTGGTCACCGCAGATGCCGTCAGGTGTGGCGCAACTCCGCCATCCTTAGTATTAGGTCCAACCACACTCGCAATAACACCCCCAGGCAACGCAACATCTCCATAGATATGACTGGCAGCATTAATGGTGATCGCGTCCCATGCCATAATCCCGTAAGGGGCAACCGTTTTAAGGTCCGGCCCTAAGCCTGCGACTCCGGGGTCGGGTGCACTTACGGTCAAGACGGCTGTCGCGACCTTGGTGCCGTAAGTGGCGGTGATGGTCGATTGGCCCATGGAATTACCGGTAGCGATGCCGGTGTTCAAACCGATTGTGGAAACGACAGCGCCGCCGAGGGGGAGATTAACTGACGTCCAGGCGGTAGCGGCGTCTGTTGTCCTGTCGATGCTTGACCCATCGCTAAATGTCTCAATCGCGTTAAATTGTTGGGTACCACCAGCAACCGTTATTGAGGCCGTTGCAGGCCTCACCGTGAACGACGCCGATGTTGCCGCGGTCACGGTCAAATTGGCTGTCGCGGACGGACCGCCGACACCGTAAGTGGCGGTGATGACGACCGGGGC
>JBAQLR010000080.1:0-34541 GCA_049302035.1 Syntrophales bacterium | reverse complement strand
CAACCGCGGCTGTGGACGGGGCAAGAGAAGGCACCGCCGACGCCTCGCCCGTGCTTTTTTCCGCAAGCGTTGCCGCTTGCTGCCCTGAGGACTTTGCCGTCTCCTGATTCTTCTCCTTTTGCCCATTACACCCCGTTGTTATAAGCATAAGGAAGACCAGTACCGCTATTAACCGTCCATTTACAAACTTCTTCATCGCTATTACTCCCCATCCGTCTAATTTCACTATTATAATCCCCCTTTAACTACAAATAATTAATCGGTTCGGGCAATATCTCGCATTTTCAACTGGATATTGCCTGAACCGTTCCAACCATTTATTTGCGGAGTGAAGGCAATGTCAAGGAGATCATCCGCAAGCGCGTTGCGGTATTGCCCCTTGCAGAACCATATGGAATCACGGGATACCCCCCCCTCGTTGACTTTTATACGCAAATGATTATTTCCTACCACGGCAGGCGAAGTTATATTAATGTTCCTTACGCACATCACGGGTTCAGGATTTTTATTTCCGAAGGGCGCCAGGGCGCCAAGCTGGGTAAGCAGGTCATAATCAACATCCTTTAGCAGGCACTGAACGTCAATCAGCGTCCTGGAAACAAATTTCGTGACATCCGTCTCGTCTCTTATCACCTCATCAAGCAAACGCGCAAATTCTCCGATGTTTTCTTCCCGGATGGAGATCCCCGCAGCAAATTGATGCCCGCCATATGCCAGCAGCAGGGAATCACACCTCTTTAATCCCTGGTAGATATTGAACTCGGCTACACTTCTGCCCGATCCCTTGCCGATTCCATCCTTAAGGCTTATCAACATCGCCGGACGTGAAAAACGCTCCACCAGGCGCGAGGCCACAATGCCGACAACGCCCGGATGCCAGTCTGGTGAGGCAAAGACAAGGGAGCTCAGCTTATCGGGATCGCCACGGCTTTCAACTTCCTTGACGATGTCCTGAAAAATCGTTTTTTCCAGTGCCTGCCGACGGCGGTTGTATTCATCCAGCTTCTGTGCCAAAGCCCTGGCTTCCGTTATGTCATCGGTCATGAGGAGCTCCACGGCCTCACGGGAAGAAGCGATACGGCCTGCTGCGTTGATGCGCGGCAAGAGAACAAAGGAAGCCTTGCTTGCATCCACCACTTGCTGGTCTTCGATGCCGCAGATTTCCTTGAGGGCGCGCACCCCTACCCGGCTCCCCTCAGATATGAGTTCCAACCCTATTTTGGCAAAAATCCGGTTCTCATCTAACAGGGGAGAAATGTCACCTATCGTTCCCAAGGCAACCAGGTCAAGGTAATTCCTCAGATTCGGACAAGTTCTATCCGCCCAGAAACCGTCCTGCCTCAAACTGCCCCGCAAGGCGATCAGAAAATTGAACACAACGCCCACGGCAGCCAGGTTTTTAAAGGGAAAGGAGCAATCGCCGCGATGAGGATTAATCGTCGCCACGGCAGCAGGAATAAAATTAGGCATTTCGTGGTGGTCAAGAATGATGACATCCAAACCCAGCGAGTTGGCCAAGGCCACCTGTTCGCAATCCGAGACACCGCAATCGACCGTTATCAATAACGTAACACCGGCAGCCTTAATTTGCTCGACGCTTTTATCGTGAAGGCCGTAACCCTCGCTAATCCTGTCGGGAATGTAATAATCTGCCGTTACGCCTATGTCTTTGAGAAATCGCAGCAGCAATACAACCGACGTGACGCCGTCGGCATCATAATCTCCATAGATGGCTATTTTCTCGCCGGCATATATCGCCTTTATCAGGCGACGCACACCCTCCTGCATGTCCTTCATCATGAAAGGGTTGTGCAGGTCCGCCAGAGAGGGTTTGAGATATTTTTTTGCCGCCTCTGTTGTATCGATATTACGACTAATTAAAATTTGCGATATTATAAGGCTGACACCGAGTTCTTGGGCAAGCAACTCCTGCGTTGCCCGATCTTCGCAACTGAAAAGCCACCTCGTCGTCGGTAGGTTTAATGCGACCATCTAGTATTTCAAAAATCCCGCCCCGGGGCAGGAATCCTTCCATTTCAGCATTTTAACCGACGCATCATACCAGGGCCGCCATGCATGTCAAGAAAAGTTTGCAAAAAAGACTTGCAATTTAAGTCACTCTGTTTTAAAAGCGCGCTTTACATATTGCAAGGAGTAGGGTTATGTCCAGAATATGCACCGTATGCGGTAAAAAACCTTCCGTAGGCAACAGCGTCAGCCACGCCAATAACAAAACCAAAAAAACATGGTATCCAAATCTTCAAAAGTTGCGCTGCCGCAACGATAAGACAGGTGCGGTAAAGCGAGTAAAGGTCTGCACCCGTTGCCTGCGCTCGGGCTTTGTGACCAAAGCTCTATAATTCTGCCAGCCCCGGCAGCATATGCCACTGTTTCTTGGCCCTGCCGACATTAAAAAAAAAGCCTAGCGGAAGATCGGCCTCCTCAATTCGGATGACTTAATCTGGAAAGTGCCCTCCTTCATCTGCAAAGCCTTCCCTCTGCATTATGTGCGATTATATTTTTCAGGGAAAGCGGCTGGCCGGTACCCTCGAGCACGCGCATCCAGACGTCGCCTTCAGTATCGACCCTCATACCCGAACCTACCGTCTTTAAAGGCAGATGAACATATTCATCCCGCACCAACCCCACCAGCATCGCTGTTTTTCCCGCCATGGCGGCATGGACGGCATATTGTCCCAGAGCACTGCAGTACATGCTGTCGTTAGAATTGGCAGGCACGCTGCGGATGGTATAGCTTGGATCAATATATTTGAGATTTATCTCAATCCCCTCCCCCTTAAAGTACCGATTGATTTTTTCTTTCAAAAATACGCCAATATCCTGCAATCTGGGGTTGCCGGAGGGATCTACCCCACCTGCCCCGTCAGTTCGGCTCAGCAGTTCTTGCCCGGCGCCCTCTGCTACCAGGATCAAACAATGTCCCCGGTCTATGATCCGCCTTTTCAAGGCCGCCAATAAACCATCTTCCCCCTCTAAATCAAAAGGCACTTCCGGTATCAAAACAAAATTGACATCGCTCTGGGCTAAAGCCGCCCAGGCGGCAATATGCCCCGACTGACGCCCCATGATCTTCACCAGGCCTATGCCGTTGGGTGCACCGGTGGCCTCCACATGGGCACACTGCAGGGATTTCACAGATTCAGAAATTGCCGTATCAAAGCCAAAGGAGCGTTGAATAAGATTCAGATCGTTATCAATGGTTTTGGGGATGCCAATAACAGCAATATTTAATTTGCGGCGGGTAATCTCTTCGGCAACATACTCGATCGCCCTCATGGTCCCATCGCCGCCAATGCAAAAGAAAATGTCCACATTCATCCTGTGCAGCGCATCCACTATCTCGTCGATGTCCTCCCGGCCACGGGAAGAAGCAAGAAGACTACCTCCCTGCATGTGGATATCCTTCACCAGGCTTGGCGTAAGCTCCAGCACATCATATCCATAACGGGCTATCAAGCCCTTAAAGCCATATCTGATGCCGATAATGCTTTTTACCCCGTAACGATAAAAAAGCTCCATAACGATTGCCCTTATCACATCGTTGATCCCGGGGCACAGCCCGCCACAGGTAACAATTGCCGCTTTGGTCCTGGCATAATTAAAGAAAACCTTTTCGCGGGGTCCCGCCACTTCTATGGATAACGGCGCGCCGCCAGACGCTTTTAACTCGTCCTGACTGCTAAGGTAGATGTCAAACAAGATGCGCTTGTTTTCACAGGTAAAATAATTAACGTTCAAAGGCGAGGGCAGGTTTGGCTCTCCGAGATTTTGAATCGTGAAATCATATTGTTGGTCTTTCACGTGCGACGGCCCTCCCCATTGACGCGGCTGCCTGCCGTCGCCATATCGCCTAAGTCCGGGTTGTCAACTATGGACATCCCACCCGGACCGCCGTCGGCAATGACCACTCTTCGTCCTTTTACCTCCAGCCGACCTTCGGCATAAAGCTGGATCGCCTGAGCATAAATTCGATGCTCCTCCTGCAATATCCTGGCAGCCAAGGTCTCCGCCGTATCCTCATCCCAGACGGGAACCACGGCTTGAATAATGATCGGCCCGGTGTCAACGCCTTCCTCAACAAAATGGACTGTACAACCGGAAAATTTTACCCCGTAAGCCACCGCCTGCTGCTGGGCGCCAAGCCCGGGGAAAGCCGGCAGCAACGCAGGATGAATATTCATCACCCGACCAGGATATGAACGCAGAAAAAAAGGGCTGAGAACTCTCATAAAACCAGCCAGGATCACTAGTTCCACATCGCTTGCCCTGAGCAACGCCACCAATTGCCGGTCAAAATCTTCCCGGCAGCAATAATCCCGGCGCCTGATTACCTCTGTGGGAAGATGGTGTTCTGACGCTCTTTTCAAAGCATAGGACGCAGGGTTGTCGCTAATTACCACCTTAATTTTCGCCCGCAACCGTCCCGTTTCGGTTTGATCAATGATGGCCTGGAGGTTGGAACCGTTTCCGGAAACCAGCACGCCGATTTTTACTTCTTCCATTTCTGCGTCCTGCAAAATCAGTTAAGCACAACCTGTTCTTGCTGATTCCCTCTTTTTTCTACGGTTCCGATTAGGTAAGCACGCTCTCCCAAACTTCGAAGTCTATCCAAGATATCGGCCACTTCTTTTTCCGATACCACGACAATCATCCCTATTCCCATATTGAAAACCCTGAACATCTCCATGGCATCAATATTCCCCCTTTCTTGCAACAGGGTAAAGATCGGCGGCAACGGCCAGCTGCCCTTCTGAATGGCCGCGCGACAGGGAGAGGGAAGGATACGGGGCAGATTATCAAGAAAACCTCCGCCTGTAATATGCGCCAGGCCCTTAACAGTAAAGTTCTTAATTATGTTCAGGATTGATCTGACGTATATTTTTGTCGGACGAATGAGTTCCTCACCCAGGGTATGCTCTAGTTCATCCACAGGCTCGCTAGGGTTGAGACCAGCTCCCTCCAGCAGAACCTTGCGCACCAAAGAAAAACCGTTACTGTGGAGGCCGTGGGAAGCAAGCCCGATGACTCTATCTCCAACGCTGATTCCCGAGCCGTCTATCAGAGCGCCGGCCTCTACAATGCCGACACAGAACCCGGCCAGATCATATTCCCCCGGTCCATACAAACCGGGCATCTCCGCCGTTTCACCGCCGATCAGGGCGCAACCTGCCTCCTGGCAGCCATTGACAATACCTTCCAGAATCTGAACGCTGGTTTCCACCTCGATTTTACCGGTAGCCAGATAATCCAGGAAAAAAAGCGGTTCCGCTCCCTGTACGATCACATCATTTACCGACATGGCAACCAGATCGATACCTATCGTGTCATGCTTATTAAGCATTTGGGCGATCTTCAGCTTTGTACCCACACCGTCAGTAGAAGCCACCAAAACAGGATCTTTTATCCGGGCCAAATCCAGATGGAAGAGTCCGCCATAGCCGCCGATATTACCCATTACTTCTCTGCGAAAGGTTGTTTTTACCAGGGGTCTGAGGCGTTCCACAAACAGATTGGCATTGTCAATATCTACGCCTGCGTCCTTATAATCAGTGTTTCTCTTTTCCGACATAACCAGTCCCCATATTTCACAGGCAGCCAGGGGCAAGGCCCTGAACCATGCGCAGTCGTTAATATTTAGCAGGCGTAACACTAGAGCAACTCTGCTAAAATGTCAATTAATTACAGGAATTTTCACGATAAAAAATTATTCTTAATTCCTCGCGGATTATCGGTCACGCCCCGGTCAAAGATATCCTGCAAGATTTACGCGGTCCAATCCACAGGAGGCCAAGCAGTCCGCCAAACCCGAGCCAGGCAATCGCCGCAACCCAGGCGCCGATGACAAATGGCAGCGGGCGATACTCTACGCGCAGCAAATGCTCCCCGGCAGCCAGGGGGATCGCCATCAGAGTGTAATTCGCCGGCATGATCTCATATTGAGACTGAAATGACGGATTCAATGAACGCACCCGCCACCCCCGGCTGTAATTATCAGTAATCAGTAAAATCGCCGGCATGGCGAGATTTGCCTTAATTGTTAAATGATCGCTCGCACTATCCAAAACCGCATAAGTGTTTTTGCCGTCTGATTTCAAATGGCCAGGCGCGGAGGCCGGTCCAGGCGTCGGCGCCTTCTCAAGCACGACCATCCGGCGCGGGTCGAAGGTCTGCTTCCCCAGCTCCTGAAAAATCTCCTTCCTGGTTCCCGCCACCCGCCAATCCTGAACCAGAGAAATTCGCGGCATCCAATCCGGGTATTCCTGAACCGTGACCCCTTTCTCACCGGGGGTAAAAATATACCGCAGCCGCAACATCTTGAAGAGCGGATGATACTGCCGAATCTTCAAATAGGTCGTTGCCGTATCCGGGTCCGCCCCTTGCGTCCAGGCCATAAACTGCACATAGCGGCCCATTGCCATAGGCCCGTATCCCCAGATATCCTGGGCGCCGGTGGACATGGCCGTATTGGCATTGACAAAGCTCAGAACCCGGTAATCACCTGGATGTGCCTGATAGAACGCCTTGAATTGAGAGATAAGCAGATCGTTATAAGCAAATGTCGGACGATTCAGCCTCGCAAAGGTAAACATTTCGATCACCGCCACCAGAGTCAGGACATAGATGGCTCGGCGTGATGAACGGTTCAAGAATAATAGGCCGGCCACAATCAGGCAGGAACCGGCGGCCACGCCCAGGCCCAGGGCGGAAAACCTGCTTGCTTCAGACAGAAAGGCGCCATTCTTAAATAGACTGAATGGGAAGTATGATTCGCCGGTATTGGCAACAAACCGAACTATGCCTCCCCAAAGGGAACCGGCCGTTGCCGTTGCGGTAGAAAATATCCAGGCCGCCATCCCCCCCATAATCAACGCAGCAGTCAGGGGAATAACGAAGAACTTCCGTAAGAAAATTTCCTGGCGGATCAGCCGGTCCAGCCCGTAACCGGCCAGCAGAATCCAGAACAGGGAAGCAAAGAACATAAATTTTGACGTCCCGCGAAATTTGTTAAAACCGGGCAGCCAGTCAAACAGAATCTTGAACAAAGGCGTATGGGCTCCCAGCGCCAGAATAATAAGGATCATAATCATGGCGATCAGTCCCTGTCGCGTCCGTCTCTCACCGCTGACAGCGCCATAGAGCGCCAGAAAGAAACCGGATGCCCCCGTGAACAGGCACATCTCCCAAAGATAGCAGCGCCCCCAGTAAGGGAAATCCTGGATATTGCCAAAGAAAAACGGCGCTACAAAGGTGATGAGATTTTCCGGCGGGAAGCTGAACATAGAGGCAAAACCGGCAGCCACGCCGACGCCGCGGACGCCTTCCTGGGAGGACGTTAAAACTAGCACTACCTGAAAGGCGGTGAGCAGCAGGCTTCCGGCGGGAATAGCCAAAAGTCCCAGAATAACGTATTTTCGCTTGACGAGGGAAAAAAGGCGGCCACCGCCGTACAGGCAAACGGCAATGGCCATATAATAGACATATTGGTACTGACCGGTCAGTATCTGCATGGCCACGGCGAAGATGCCCAACAGCGCCCATTTCCGAGACGGACGGTCCATCATCCCGTCTATGGCGAAAAAGATCAATGGCGCCCAGGTCATGGCGCCCAGGTTGCCCACGTGGCCGGCAAAAACATGCATGAAATAGGGTCCGGAGAACATGAGCAGCACCGCCGTAAGCAGGCAGGCCAACGGATGCAGCCGCCGATGGGCCGCCCACAAATACATGAAAAATCCGGTCAGCAGTACGTGCAGGGCGATACCCGCATTTACGGCTGGCGCCAAGGGAAGCAAGAGATGAAGAAAGTGGGGAGGATACAGGGCTGTCGAAAGCATGGAGGAGCCGGAAAAGACATGGGGATTCCAGAGCGTCAGATTGCCGTTTCCCAGTTCCCGATAAACAAAATCAAGTCCCGTCAATTCCCCGGCATAAAGGTCCAGCCCTGGAGCGGACAAGATCCGGCCGCTATCTGTAAAAAGCACATCGCCGAACATCTCCAGCGTGATCATGAACAGGACAAAAAACGCATGGCGCCAGTCAAAGGCATCCCAGAAGAGATGATCGAAAGATTCGCTGGTCGGATAAGCAGGCGGCTGATCAATTGTCATGAGCAAATGAACCTATGGGGAACGGAAAGAAAAACGGGAATGCCCTAAATAGCTGAAGACTGTGCAAGTCAAAATAAGCACCGCCGCGGCCACTTGTGGAGTCATCCCTAATACTTCCACAAAAACTGGCAGCAGGATGAGACCTACAACAAAGGTAAAGAGATAAGTGCCGGCAAAACGGAAATACTCCCGGAGCGCTTCCCATCCTGCCTCCTTTGACTTAAACGTGAAATGCTTATGAAAAAAGAAGGCGTTCGTAATGGCCAGAACATTGCCGAACACGCTGGCCGTCATATATGCCACATAGCGGGGAGATAAAAAGAGAGAGAAAACCTCATTGAGGAGTAGGAAGACGATATAGCCAAAAACGGTGTTCCAGACGCCTACCATCAGAAAGCGGATTTTTAGCTGATGCCTTTGCCATATCGGTTCACGCGTTGCCTTCAAAAAAATCACCCTGCCATTCAGCAAAAATTGATCCTTTCCTTTTCGATAACCAGCGACCGCTTCAGCACCTGGGTGTGGATCGCGCTAATTTATAATCCCGACGCCTCTGCATTGCGGCGCAGAAAGCGTAGAAGACAGAGATCCGCAGTTGTCATGGAATACTGCCCGCCCGCTTTCTGATCAGCGCCAGGATCTCTTCGATAATTGCTTTGGCGCCCTGCTCTCTCTGGAAATCCTCCGCCAGCTTTTCCGCCTCAATGACAATCATTGCCGTCATTCTTTGGATCATGTATAGAACAAATCGCTTCTTTAGTGACAATTCATCAGCTAGACGCTCCCAATGACGGAGTTGCAGCCAGTCCGGCCTGTTCTCCCCACCGATTTTCATTGCATATTTCCCTGCCAGATCCGGATAAACCTGCGTGCATAGGAGATCGTAAAACGGTGCAAGACGAGGACCTTTATCAGCGTACAACATGGCGAGATTTTTCGCATGAGCATCAGTGTTTCCGATAAGCGCGTTAAAAATTACCCATGACAGGAGGCTCTGCTGATCGGCCGCCGGACGCGTGCTGTTGTCCCTTAACAACAAGAAACACTGCGAGAGCTTCGGACCGCCTTCGCTTTCGTATTTCTGGTCCGGCAGAATGCCGAGGGCCTGGCAGAAATCCTCCTGGTGGAGCCGCAGGATATCGCCGCCCGGCTCCCTTTTCCGGTCGTACCGCTCCACAACAAGAAGGGTGTCCAACTGCTTCCTGATGAAAACCGCCGGTACGGGCAGCCCTACCCTGCCGGCGAGGGTCATACAGAATGCCTCATTTTCGACAGTTCCCTCAAAACCCGGAATTGGCGGCTTGAGAATGTGCGTGCTGGGGTTGTTTCCTCCGGTAATGAATATCTTCTTGTCTCCCTCCATATAGACGGGGAGCTTGTTCTGGGCTCCAGCGAGGGAGAGGCGGATTCCCGTTGCGCCAGCAAGCATTGGCCTGCGGGGCAGTTCGGCAATGATCCGGTGCAATTCCGCTTCAGACAATTCTTCGTAGCTGCGGCTTTGATCAGGAAACGCTCCCTGCAGCAGAAGTGATACGGCCCCGGCGCATTCCCCCCCGATCTGCTCCAAAAGGGCAAAATCATTTTTCTCCGAGAGACCAAACCGTTGGGCAATCAACCTGCGAAGCTCCCCCTCGGGGAGGAGGTTTGCGAAGAAAGGACGGGCGCTGTCGTCAGTATATGGTTCCGTTTTCAGCGGCAGAGAAAGCGACAGCGGTGTGACGTGTGGATCTATGATCCATTCGCCTTCGTACTGGAAAACAAATCGGCGACGTGCGTCAAGCCAGAGGCGGCCTACCAGGCGGTTTCTAAGATAGACGTCGAGGACCGGCTCTTGCTCACTCATGAGGCCATGTCCTGTCTTTCAATTCGATTTCGATTCCGAGAGCATGAAGAACCTGCAAAACCTTTCCAAGCTGAACCGTGGCCTTGCCATTTTCGAGGTCCGAAAGGAATCGGTAATTGACGTTGCAGAGACCTGCGGCATCGGCAAGGGTGAGACCGTCTTCCTTTCTTTTCTTCCGGATAGCAGCCCCGATATCGAGTGCGGATCTCACAAGCGCTTTCATATCATGCCCCCGAATTTATTCCCGTTCGGGGATATATCACCAGCAACAACGCCTTGTCAAGTATATTATTCCCTATCGGGCATATTACACGTCTTTGAGAAAGCAATTGCACATATAATTCCCGAACGGGATTATATCCTGCATTTAATCAAAATTGATCCGTTCCTTTTCGACTACCAGCGGCCGCTTCAAAACCTGCGTGTGAATGGAACCGATATACTCGCCAATGATGCCAATAAATATTAGTTGGATGGAACTGAAGAAGAAAAGGCCGATAACCAGTGGCGCCATGCCGACAGAAAAGCTGTTCCAATGAACGATCTTATACAACAGATAACAAAAAGCCACGCCTAAACTTAGCAGTGCGACGGAAAAACCTGTCATCGTCGCCAGCCGGAGCGGAACCTTTGAATGGTTCGTAATACCCAGCATGGCCAGGTCGAAAAGGGTATAGAAGTTGTTTTTTGTAATACCCCGCTTCCTCACTGGCTGGTTGTACAAAACGACAGCCCTTTCGTAACCGATATCACAGATTAATCCCCTGAAATATGGATAAGGGTCATCAATATCCTTTAGAATATCAATTACTTTTCTGTCATATAATCCAAGGCCGGTAAAATCTTTTACCATTTCAACATCAGATAATTTACTGATAATCTTATAATAAGCTTTACGCACGGCGGAGAATAGAAAAGATTCTTCCGTCTTAGCTTTAACGCCGATAACAATCTTATAACCTTCTTCCCATTTTTTTATGAAATCCGGGATTATCTCCGGCGGATCCTGTAAATCGGCAACAATTCCGATGAGAGCATCGCCCTTTGCTTGAAAAACAGCATGCATCGGCGAACGAACATGGCCAAAATTTCTCGTATTGACGATAATCTTCACTTGCTTGTTGCCAAGGGCAAGTTCTTTTAAAATATCAACCGTTTTATCCTTAGACGCATTATCGATAAAAATATGTTCGTAAGTATAGTTTGGCAAACCATCAAAGACTTTTTTGACTCGTTGCAAAACCTCGCAAATATTTTCTTCTTCATTAAAGCAAGGCGTGATTATACTAATTAGCGGCATAAGAAGTTTCTCGATAGCTAACCTTTCAATCTCTCTTTGGGAATAGCATAACAAACCAATTCCCAACACTCATCAGAATACCTTCTCAAAAAAAACTCATAATCCTTGGAAAGTGATTGAATCAACAGAGGAATTTCCCACAAATGATCCTGTTTGTGGTAAGCGCAAACAGCCAATATAGGCAAATGTTTCTTGATCAATTGTTTAGCACCAAGGAGAGCTTCAATTTCAGTGCCTTCAATATCCATCTTGATATAGGTCGGGCTATCCGATTTAAGGATAATATCCAGCGGAATGCTGTCCACCTCACACGATCCCTTCCCCATGGTAGAACCAGCCGTGCCTGTCGCATCGAATGCAATCTTTTGACTTACTGATCCAACAGCGGCTCGAAGGTAATTTACCTTTTGGACAATCTTTTCGTCATATAACTGAATACGTTTCTGTAGATGCTTATAATTTTTCGGATCAGGCTCAATCGCCCAGATTTTTTTAAATCTGTACTTACATAACCGCAAGAAGGCATCGATTGAATCGCCGTCAAAGGCGCCACAATCTACAAAGCATTCATCCTCAGAAAATTTCACTAGATCAGTGGGAAAATATATCTCATCTGGAGATAAATGCATTGGCATATTATCCATTTGCAGAGACGTTCGCCATTTAAGCTGTGCCAGATATTCTTCCCGCGAAAGTTCATCGTGCCATAATCCAAACGCTTTTTGAACCTTCTGTGCTTGATGAAAGATTTGATACGGTAAATCCAAGTCACCATGAGGCAACATCGCCTCCGAATAATACCAAGCCAATGAGGCAAACGTCGTAAACTTTACACCCAGATTTTGAAGCTGCCTTATAACGGGCTGGTTCGTATAAACGGTAATGATGAAGAGGGCTTTTTCCTCAAATTGTATTGTCGCATCCCCAGGAGAATAGACGGGTAAGCCATCCACATTCTTGCCCCAAAGATTAGAATTGTTGTCTGCAAATCCAAGGGGTTCAATTCCTACACTCCGCAAATCATGCAGTACCTGCTTTCCCAAAGGACCTGCACCGAAGAGAACGTAGGCTTCTCCACATTCTTTAATGATCTGCAGAAAATTGTCTTTTGCATTTTGAATGATCGTATCAGCATCTCGAGAAAGGAGATTGCCAAGTATTTTCATATGCATTATCTTGCTCATATCAGTCAGGTCCCCTCACCATCGTTCTAAACCAACGATACAAAAAAATGGCAAACTTTAAATACCACCAGATCAATTCTGATAGGTTCGACCGTTGCATCGGATGAATAAGGTTTTTCAATCACTCATCAAAAATTAGCTTTTTTCTCACCGTTAGTTGACCGCGCTCTTTTGGATATCGCTAATTAAATGGACGTCCATCCCCCATCCACCACCAGTGCATGTCCCGTCACGTAGCTTGATGCATCAGATGCCAGAAAGATCAATGCACCCGCCAATTCTTCAGGACGGCCTATTCTACCCAGGCAAGTTCTGTCCTTGAGACGATCCATAAAGAATTCGCCTTCTTGAACACTGTTCGGACCAGGCTCCTGCGTATTTGAAAAGGGACCCGGCAATATGGCGTTTGCTCTTATGCCATAAGGCCCCCAAAACGAGGCAACATAACGCGTGAACGCCAGCAACGCAGCTTTAGAAGCGGAATAAGCAGGCGGGTTGAGAAAGTTAGTATCCTTGTATAAGTGGGGGCTTGGTGCCGCAAGCGCATACATAGTTGAGATGTTGATGATACTTCCGCCATGTCGTGTTTTCATGGTTTCGCCTAGTTTCTGGGTAGTGAGGGCGGCCCAGTAGACCCCACCCGTCAGGTTACTCATCCAATGCTCAAAGGATGCAGCTTCAAGTGCGCCGTCCGGTGTATTGAAACCTGTATGGGGGCTAAGTTCGTGAGCATTATTGATGAGGATATCGATAAAAGTCTCGCGCTGGATAATCTCATCCAACGTAAAGCTGAATATAGGAATATCGTACATATCTACCTGATATGCCTTTACTCTGTCGGCACCAAACTCTGATATCCACTCGTTGGCTAGCGTCAGCAGCCGCGCCGATCGTCCCAGCATAATCAGGCGGGCACCGTTCACCAAGAGTGCTCGCCCGAACGTGCGACCCAGGAAGCCTGATGCACCCGTGAGAAGTGCAGTTTTACCCTCTAGTGAAAATAATGAACTGGCCTGTAGATCCACTAACAGCTCCTTCCACTGTCACTTCACTCGTCCAAAGGTTGAATAAGCATGTTCGATAGAAACTCTTGGCGATCCAAGAAAGGCCACAGATCCTCCAAGGGTTTTGAAATCATCGTCCCATCACTCCTTTGTGCAGATGATAGTCTTGGCGCCCGAATTTCGTCCGGAACGGCCATAATTTCACAAATAACTGGTCCTGGTAACTTTAAAACATCCCTGATTTGTGTTCTTAAATCATGTTGATCCACAATCCGCATAGTAGATAAGCCGTACGCCATGGCAAGTTTGATAATATCCGGCAAAGTTAAGCCGCTTCCGGAATCAGCGCCAACCAGTTGTTGAAAGTAGTTCATCTGCATTGCTCTTATGGACGCATAACCTTTATTGTTAATCACAAAAAACTTTATGGGAAGTTTTAAACGAGCGACAGTTTCCAGTTCCTGGATATTAAGCTGAAATCCACCATCTCCATCAACACATATCGTGCGCCTACGCCCACTTGCGATACAGGCCCCGATGCTGGCTGGTAATCCAAACCCCATAGCCCCTAAGCCTCTGTTATGAAAGACGCGCTGGCCTGACTTGACTTTAAATGCGAGCAAAAATATTTCAACACAATTGCCAGAACTCCCTGGAACAATCAAATCATCATTTGATAGTTCATCCGCAAGGATTTCAGAGAAAAAATATGTACTGACACTTCCACGATGCATCCTATGTTCCGTAAGGACAACCGGATATTTTTCTTTCCACCCCTGACACCTTGCCAACCAATTCGATGATGGTTTTGCATTAATCTTATCAATGCTCTTGAACAATTCATGAATAAACACCCCTGCATCTGCACATAGTTGTATGTCAATTGACGCGTTGACCTTTCTAATTTCATTAGCGTCTATATCAACCATAATTTTTTTTGCCGCTCGTGCAAATTTGTCGTGCGCATAGCCCGTCAAAGCCATATCAAGACGGCTGCCTATGATTAACAAGCAATCAGAGTTCTGTAACGTAAAGTTGGCCCCTCTTGGCGCTATTGAACCAGGGCGACCCATGAAGAGTTTATGCGACTCGGGTAAGAGATCTATACCAAGCCAAGTGGTTAATAAGGGGATGTTTAAGTGATTCGCTAAATCTAGGAATTCTTTTTCTGCTCCCGCGAGCCGAATGCCATTTCCAGCTAATATAACCGGTCTTTCAGACATATTTATTAGATCAACAACGTCAGATACTTGCTTCTCCAAGATATATCGATCGAATTGGATATCCATTTCCTTGAGATCAAAGCCATCAAGCATTTCCGGTTCAATAGAGGCAGCTTGAACATCTAACGGAATGTCGAGCCAAACAGGGCCCGGACGTCCTGCTTTAGCAAAGTAAAGTGCTTTCTCCAAATGATATCGGATAGACGATGGTTCCATAATTGTTACAGCATATTTTGTAATAGGCCTCACAAGAGACACAATATCAATTTCTTGCACTCCTAATTGCCTGACGCCTAAATCCCCCATCAAATCCGTGCGCTTTACCTGGCCTGAAATAAATAAACACGGTGTAGAATCCAACCATGCACCAGCTACACCTGTAATAGCGTTTGTCCCACCCGGACCCGTTGTCACAAGGGCAACACCTAACTTATTATTAACACGGGCATAGGCCTCCGCTGCAATAGCGCAAGCCTGTTCGTGAAGGTTGCAAATATATTCTATGTCCTTGCAACGACCTAAAGAATCAACCAGGTGCATGGCACCGCCGCCTGGGAACATAAACACGTGCTTGACTCCGTGCGCGGCAATATACTGAAATACGAAATCGGATAGCTTCATTACTTTTATCTCTCGCTATTCTTCGATGATGCGAAACACATAACTCTCTTACGGCCTCCCAGCTCAAAAGATGTGCCCCCACCGGGAAGGCAGCCGACTCCACAAGTATGTCTATTAGTCAGACGTAGGTACTCCCCAATACTCACACTTATCGCCACAGTATGGGATTTTGTTTCTCTTGCCCGAGGTATGGTACTCTCTCATTTTAATTCTTTTTTCACTATTCCAACATTTTTCCAACGTCATATCATAAAGATTCCCCAGGCGGAGCTCACCTTCCGGGTCAAAACGTACACAGCATGACACATTACCAAATCTATCTATTGTTAATCTTGTCATGAAATCCCAACACACACCACATTCAGGGATAGTAGGCGGCTTGCGGTATCCCACACTTCCATGCGGTTGATGTAACGTTCTCCTCACAACAATTAGGCCAAGCGCTTTATACTTCCCCTCATCTTCAATACTTCCCACAAATCTCAAAGTGACAAACGGTTTCTTATCACCCTTTATCGCTATGAATTTGCGGAGAGTCTCAAATTGAAATTGTCTTTCGACCTCATCGTCATTCTCAATTACTGAAACCGAGATTGCATCCAAATTATTTACAATGGAGTCAAACTTCTCCATCAGGTGTTTGCCATTAGTGACAGTATAAACAAAGCAGCCTCTTTTTTTGAATAACGCTACACCCTCACCAAAGAGAGGATGCAACATACTTTCGCCATTGTTGTGCGTCGCTATTACGATACCTTCTGGAACTTGTGAAGCAATCATCTGGATCAGATCAATATCCATATCTCCATAATTATCTATTCCGTATAATCTATCACGCTCACGCCTTCCACAATGCCAACAAGCTTTTGAACATCGTGATGTAAACTCGACGTTGATTTGCGTCAGACCATGGAAACCGCTAGCCATATAAACCTTTCACTAATCATCTATGTGTCTCAAGTGACTCCAAAACCTCATCCCAAACAGTCAGAATGTTCATCTATATCGGCAGTAGTAGCAGAATTAATCGATAGTAATATTTCATCCTTTCCTTCTTAACTTCTTTATTATGGGATATTCCCTCTCAATGACGCGCTTTTCACCATCTCCCATCGACTTTTCGATTAGCCGGATGTCGCGGATCAAGCGCATAATTCCTGAAGGTTCCAACGAGGCCGCATGATCCGTCCCCCACAGCGACCGATCGAGTGTAATATGCCTTTCAACCGCACAGGCGCCTATACAAACCGCAGCAACAGACGAAGCAAGGCCCGTCTCATGGCCGGAATATCCGATTGGTACGTTGTATCTTTTACTCAGGTTCGGGATCACTTTTAGATTGAGCTCTTCATAATATGCAGGGTAAGTGCTGCATGCATGTAAAATAACCAAATCATCCTTTCCTAAAACATCCACCGCATGATCGATTTGGTCCATTGTGCTCATCCCCGTGGATAAAATAACTGGGCGCTTCTTTGCTTTCTGACGTGTGTAACGCAATAGTTCATCGTCAGTGAGAGAGGCCGACGCAATCTTATAACAGGGTAGATCAAATTTATCTATAAAATCAATAGATTGCTCATCCCAACAGGAGGCGAACCAGATTACCTTTCTGTCGCGACAATAACGATCTATCTCTTCATATTCCTCCTGACCAAACTCCAAACCATATTTCAAATCGCCATTCGTGCTGCCAAAAGGACTCTCACGAGGCTTTGCCAACTCCTCCGACGAGTAAACCACATCGATGGTCCGCTTCTGGAACTTAACAGCGTCACATCCGGCTGTCTTGGCTACGTCAATCAACTTCTTTGCCATGTCGAGGTCGCCATTATGATTTATACCAATCTCGGCCATGACAAAGCAGGGATGGCCATCACCCACGAGGATGTTTTGGATTCTTACTTCTGCCATCTTGATATTCCTTCCTTACCGCTTTAATTTTTGCCAATTGAGCGTTTTTCTTATTGCCGACTCAAGATAAATAAACTGGTTTAACCGAAGTTCGGCTTGCGCTCTGGTTATATCCGGAAGATAGCGATCTGAGGCTACTCCGGCTAAAGTTTTTCCTAATACGTGGACACCCAAGGGGGGATCAAATTCGCCGGCAATTTTCTCTGCCAGCTCAAGAATTGTTGTCGGCATTTCAGAACCAACATTATAAGGCCTGCAAGATTCTCCCTTAAACAGTATTGTCCATAACCAGATTGCCAAATCGGCTGCATACATATAGGAGCGGCAAGCCGTGCCGTCTCCCTGGATGATGATAGGCCCCCCTTTTAACCCATCGCGGATGAAATTACCAATAGCATAATTGGCATCAAGTTCCATATAGGGACCGACAAAGGTAAAGCAGCGGGCAATCTTTGCAGCTATACCGTGCTTTTCCCCATAAGCGGCGCAGAGGGCTTCGGCAATAAATTTCCCTTCTCCGTGGGCAAAGCGAAATTTTGCAAGATCACGAACCCCTTCATACGTTTCCGCAACATGCGTCATATTGGCAGGGGGTGGTCCATAAACACTTCCGGAACTGGTAAAGAGAAAATTCCTTGCCCCGCAAACCCGCGCAAAGTCCAACGTGTGCCCGGCTGCCTGGACAATGGCCTCCTTTACCTTGGCGGGCGCCTCTTCTTCGCCGCGGCCATAGTCGGCAGCTTCATTTGAGGCATGGATAATATAATCGAAACGCTCCCGGGGAAAGGTAAATTTCCTTACATCACCGTTATGGAATCTCAGAGCGGGATGCTCGGCTAAATGGGGTACCTTCTTTTCAAAGGTCCCGGCGTCCCGCGTCAAGACCGTCGCCGAGGCCCGCAAGTTAAGTCTGTCGTTGGCCCAGAGGAAGCTTTCCAGCAACCAGCACCCGAAAAATCCCGTTCCTCCGGTGATAAAGATTTGTTTTCCCCTTAACTCTTCCCATAAATCTTCCGTGCGGGAAAGGATATGATCAAGGTCGTCCCGCAAAGAATTGTTTCCCATCGCGGCATCTTCTGCTGTCTTTTTTACCATGTCTTCCAGGGAGAGTTGCCACTTTCCCAAAGTGTTTCCAGGTACTTCAAATCCCGGGCGGTATCCATGCACTGCCAGAATTCCTCATGCCGGAAGGCATACAGATGCCCTTCTTCCGCCAGACGCTCCATGGGCTCATGTTCCCACAAGACATCGCTATCGATATACTCCAATGCCCTGGGTTCGATGACAAAGAAGCCCCCGTTAATCCAGCCTTCGTGGACGGTCGATTTCTCTTTAAAATGTCTGATCCGGTGCCCATCGAACTCGATGGCGCCAAAGCGAGCGGGAGGACGCACCGCCGTAAGAGTGACCAGCGCTTGCTGCTCCCGATGAAATGTCAGTAGCTTCTCCAGATTGATGTTGCTCACGCCGTCGCCGTAGGTCATAAGGAAAGTTCTCTCCCCGATCAGGGGGGCCAGCTTTTTCAAGCGTCCGCCCGTCATGGTGCTTTGTCCCGTATCGATAAGATGGACTTGCCACGACTCCACACCATTTTCCTGGATCGTCCGTACCTGTCCGTTTTCCAGGGAAACGGAAAAGTTCTGGTTTAGCGCGTAGAAATCCAGAAAATACTTTTTGATCATTTCCCCCTTGTAGCCCAGGGCAAGATAGAATTCCTGAAACCCATAACGGGCATAGTGCTGCATGATATGCCACAGGACGGGACGGCCGCCGATTTCCACCAGGGGCTTGGGTTTATAAGCCGTTTCCTCCTGCAGGCGCGTCCCCTGCCCTCCGCAGAGAATGACCACGGGAATATTTTTCTCCATTTAGTATCCCTCCCGCCCGGTAATTTTGCTGAATTCCCTGATTTGCCGGAGCGACAACCCGAGTAAATCCGCTTCCCGCAAGTACCAGGCCTTATACCAGGCCACCGTCCAGCTTATGGCGGCGCTGTTGTTCAAAAGCGGCCGCCAGCCCAGCTCCCGCCTCGCTTTGTCAACGCTTAGCTTGAGTAAATTAGCCTCATGAGGGGCATTCGCGGGGGTCGGCATGATTTTCACCTCACCGCTGCCCCAGGAAGCCAGAACCTTTTCCACAAGATCAATTACCGGTGTCTGTCCCTCTTCCAAGGGGCCGAAATTCCAGGCACCGGCGTATTTTTCTCCATCCTGCGCAAGCAGCTTTGCCAAGAGCAGATACCCCCCCAGCAGATCGAGGATATGCTGCCAGGAGCGAACCGCTTGCGGATGGCGGACAACAATCGGCTGCTCAGCGGACAGCGCGCGGATGCAATCCGGAATAATGCGATCTTTGGCCCAGTCACCGCCGCCGATGACATTGCCGGCACGGGCGGTGGCAAAACCAAGATGGGGACCACCTCCGCTCGTCCCAAAATAGGACCGGCGATAGGCAGCACATACGATCTCCGCCGCCCCTTTGCTGGCGCTGTAAGGATCGTGGCCGCCCAACGGATCATCTTCCTCATAGCCCCGCTCACATTCCTTATTCTCATAGCACTTATCGGAGGTAATGAAAACCGCCGCTTTAACGGAGGGACAATGGCGCATCGCTTCCAGGATATTTACCGTACCGCCCACGTTGGTATCGAAGGTTGTTTTCGGTTCCTGATAAGAATCCCTGACCACGGCTTGGGCCGCCAGATGAAAAACTACTTCCGGCTTGGTCTTGTCAACGGTTTCCCTGACGAGATCATAGACCCTAATATCGCCCTCGACATGATTGATCAGCCCCGGCAGCCGGATTAATTCAAAATGCGAGGGCGCAGTGGGCGGCGGCAAAGCCAAGCCGGTGACGACGGCCCCCAGTTCGCGCAGCCACAGGGCGAGCCAGGACCCTTTAAAGCCGGTGTGGCCCGTAATCAGGATAGATTTATCTTTAAAAAAATCGCCGAACATCGCTAACCTGCCAACCCTTTCATCTGCATGAAGTCATCTATCATCTGCACGGTGTAATCGATCTGCTCTTTCCCCAGGCCCGGATAGATGCCGAGGAAAAAGGTGTCGCGCATGATGCGGTCCGTATTGGCCAACACCCCGACCTGGCGATGGGGGATATTGAGATAGGCCGGCTGGCGGAGAAGATTGCCGCCAAAAAGGTTCCTGGTCTCGACCAGATGTTCGCCAAGATAGGCCGTCAGCTCGGTACGTGTAAAGCCTGCTCCTTCCCTGACCGTCAGGGGAAAGGCAAACCAGGCCGACTCACCCCCCTCTTCTGCCTCAGGCAGGAGGAAATGCCTTTCGTACTTTTGCAGGCCCGCCATCCACAAGGCGAAATTCTTGCGGCGGGCGGCACAGAAGATATCCAGTTTTTTGAGCTGCTCAACGCCGATGGCCGCCTGCATCTCGGTTGCCTTCATGTTATAACCGATATGTGAATAAACGTATTTATGGTCATAACCGGGGGGAAGCTTTCCCTGTTGGCCGGAAAAGCGCTGCCCGCAGGCATTGCTTTCCCCCGGCCCGCAAAAACAGTCTCGCCCCCAATCCCTGAGTGAACGCAGGGCTTGCGCCAAGGTTGCATCCGAAGTCAGCACTGCGCCGCCTTCGCCCAAGGTGATGTGATGAGCCGGGTAGAAACTGAAGGTTGACAGGTGCCCGAAGGAACCGAGGATGCGCTTGCCGGGCGCCAACTGCCGGGAGACATCCGGCGCCGGGTTGCGCAAGCTATATGTGGAACCGAGGGCGTCGCAGCAATCTTCAATCAGGAAAAGCCCCCGTTCCCGAACAATCTTTAAGATTTCACCCAGGTTGAAGGGGTTGCCCAGGGTGTGCGCCAGGATGACAGCGCGTGTGCGTGGACTTAAGGCCTCCTTGATCGCCTCGACCTTGACATTATAACTGGGAATATCCACATCGACGAAAACGGGCACGAGACCATTCATGATAATGGGATTCACCGTCGTCGGGAAAGCGGCGGCTACGGTAATGATTTCGTCGCCCGGCTGCAGACGGCGGTCGCCCAGCAGGTGGGAAGTCAGAGCCGTGACGGCCAGCAGGTTGGCCGAGGAGCCGGAATTGACCAAAAGGGCATACTCCGTGCCGACCTTGGCGGCCAGCATTTTTTGGAACTCCCCGGCAAAACGTCCCTCGGTCAACCAGAAATCCAGGCAGGCTTCGACCGCCGCCTGCATTTCCTTTTCATCAAAAACCCTCCCTGCATAAGGTACGAAGCTCTGGCCGGGCACAAAGGACGATGAGGCGCTTCGGCAACGATGAAATTCCGCCACCAGGTCGGCAATTTGTCTTCTTAAAGCCTCTTCGGTCATCGAGAAATCGCGCTCCCTCAACGGAGTTTAAAAACGGACATGATCTTCATATTATCTACGGTTACGTTGTAAACCTCATTGGCAAATCCATAGGGCTGCGGGTGCCAGCGGTAACTGGTCAGAAAATAGTCGGCCTCGGCAAGGTCAGCCAGATGCAGTCTCTCCAAATCTTTTTCTCCCACAAAGACGGCATTGTTTATCAAGGGCGGCGCCGTATTCGCCGCAAGCTTTATTACGGGTCGACTATCGTTTTTGACGACATATTCCAGTCCCCGGCGGAAAGACAGCCCCCAGTAATCCAGTTCGAAGTTCTCTGCCACATTATTCCCCGCCAGGCAATTGAAATAAACATTCTGAAAGGGATGAGCGCGGATAATCTGATATGTCGTCGCGATAAAGCCCCAGACTACCATGAGCGCGATAAAAACAGCCGCACAGCGTTCCCGCCCGGATTTTACTTCCTGCATGCTCCGCAACACTTTTGCCACACCCGTCATGGCGATCAAAAGAAACGGCGCATAGATAAAATACATATGTCGCCAGCCGTCATAGAGAACGGATTTCAGGAAAATTACCGCCGTAAGCGGTGCCAGAAAGAGGAGAAAAAAAAGAAAATCTTGCCGCTCTCGCGCGGTTTCATAAAATTTGAAACCGTTTTTTATGATCCCCTTGCCTATCCAGAAACAGCCGATCAGAAAGAAAAAGATATATGACAGCGGTGTTGTTATCAGTATCCAGAGGGGCACATAATGCCAGGGAAGTTCCGTCGCTTTGATGAAGGCTCCCAGGTACAGGACAGGCGGGGAAAAGGGAAATTTGTTCATTCTCCCGAAAGCACTAATAAAATTATTAAACGGGTTCTCCCATAGGTACGGCCAAAAAAGAAGGGTAAAAAATACCAGGGAAAGCAAGTAGATAAATAGAGGATGCAGTTTGCCAGGCAGGCTGCGCCAGGGGCGTTCCATTTTTATGATATCGAGGCCCGTCATCCCGACAGCAAGGCAGGGGATAAACACGCCCGCTATGCGTTGATCCAGCGCCAGGGCAGAGGCCAGGCCGAACAAAAAGGCGTTCATGATAGTTTGGCGATCTAAATAACGAATAAAAAAATAGATGGAAATGATGAAGAACGACAGAAATACCACATCCTTGCCATAAAATGATTCCGCGAAAAGACGGGGGCTAAGGATCAGCAAAAGGCAACCCGCAAGTCCCAACAGCCGACTGTCAAAGCGGTTTCTGACGATCAGGTAGAAAAAGACAGCACTAACATAAAAAAGGAGAAAAGTGCATAGGTGGCGCAGATAATATGCTTCCGGCAAGTTGCCGTTACAGCCGAGCAGTTTCTCGGCAAGATACACAGGCAAATCAAAGACGATCCCGTATTGTTTGGACGAATAATCAGCCAGGGAAGGCAGCGCGGCAAACTCGGCTGGATGAAAGCCGGGCAGAAAAAGCGAGGTCAGATATTTGGCGTTAACCAGGGCAATCTGGCGATGGGTGGGCTCATCCCAGGAAATGCCATAGTCTTTATAAAGGACAATGCCCATGGCAAGATAGCAAAGGAAAAATACCGATACATAGAGGCGGGGCTTTAGTACCGAAAGCATTGCAAATTTTTCCTTAAACGGAGTCGTAAGCTCTTGCTGATTTCCTTGAGATTGTATTTCACAATGCAGTAAAGAGCCCGAAAGCCGTCCCGCCAATTTATCTTTTTGCCTTCCCGATAGGTGCGGCCATAGTAGGAGATACCAACCTCGTAGATGCGCACCCCCTTCCGGGCAACCTTGGCCGTGATCTCCGGCTCGAAACCGAATCTGTTTTCTTCGATGGTGATCGATTGAATAACCTCCCGGCGAAAGGCTTTATAACATGTTTCGATATCCGTGAGATTAAGGTTGCTCAGCATATTGGAGAAGAGGGTCAGGATGCCGTTGCCGACGCGGTGCCAGAAATAGGCCACTCGATGCGGTCCACTGCCCACAAAGCGGGAACCGAAAACAACATCCGCCCGGTCGTCGATAATCGGTTGCAGGATTTTAGGATATTCTTCCGGGTCATATTCCAGGTCGGCATCCTGAATAATCACGATGTCGCCCGTCGCCTCCCTGATGCCTGCCCGCAGGGCGGCGCCCTTTCCCTGATTGCGGGTTTGGTAGATGATGCGGCTGACCCGTGCGGCTATCTTGTCTTGCAAAATTTCTCTGGTCCCATCATGGGAAAAATCATCTACAATGATAATTTCCTTATCGGGATAAGGGGCCTGCAAAACGGCGGCGACAATTTTTTCGATCGTGCCGGCCTCATTGTAGCAGGGAACCACTACGGAAAGTCTCATAAGGATACCGACACTTTTTCAACCAGCAGCAATGAGGGAAAAAGACGGGCAACACCCGGAGGGGCTAGAGGTTAAACCGTTACCAAAACAGGGGGTAATAATTAGAGAGCGCCTCCCCTGACTCCGCCAGGGGAGGCGCCGCTATCTATCTTTTAATTACATAGTCAATAACAGCTTCCACACGGCGGTTTTGTTTTCTACCGTTCCTGGTTTTATTGCTGGCAATAGGTTTGGAGTCGCCAAAACCCTTAGTGGTCAGGCGTGATTCTTCTATGCCGAATTTCTTTACCAGATACTTTTTGACGCTTTCGGCCCGCTTCTCCGAAAGTACCTGATTATGGGCTTTTTTACCGGTTGTGTCCGTATTTCCTTCAATCACCACCTTGAGATCCGGATAGTTTTGCATAACATCGGCAAATTTATTGATCTCCTCATGATATCGGGGCTTAATATTGGCCTTATCAAAATCAAACTCGACCTTGATCGCCGCCCGGCCTTTTTCAAACATTTCCTTGGCAACTACCGCTGCTGCCGCTGCCCTCTTCAGCTCCTCCATGCGGCAGCCCTCACTATCCACCTCAGCGCCTAACTTCGTACCAGGGCACTTGTCCAGATAATCAGGAACGCCATCTTTGTCGGAATCCAGCGGACAACCGTTTTTATCTACCTTGACGCCCAGCGGCGTACCAGGGCACTTGTCCAGGGAATCGATAACACCGTCCTTGTCAGAGTCTACCGGAGCTGGGACAGGGACAAGAACCGCACACCCGGATTCATCCACCTTGACGCCCAGCGGCGTGCCAGGGCACTTATCAAGATAATCCGGAACGCCATCTTCGTCGGAATCTGCCGGAGCCGGAGCCGTGCACCCGGATTCGTCCACCTTGACGCCCAGCGGCGTACCAGGGCACTTATCGAGATAATCTGGCACGCCATCCCTGTCGGAATCTACCGGACAACCATCATTGTCCACCTTGACGCCCCGCAACGTATCAGGACACTTGTCAAGATAATCTGGCACGCCGTCCCTGTCGGAATCTACTGGACAACCTCTGCTACCCACCTTGACGCCACGAGGCGTGCCAGGACAGTCGTCATCTTCATCTGGTACCCCGTCATTGTCCGAATCCTTAATGGCAACAGCGGCTGAGGCTGCAGCTACAGCCGGCAGCCGACCCGTCTTGTAGCCACCGAAATAGTAGGTAAGGCCAAGGGTATATTCCACGTTATTTAGATTATCATTGAACAAAACCATATGGCGAATATCGCCGCGAGCGGCCAGGTTATCGGTCAAGAAATACTGCAGCACCAAACCATAATCAGCAAGGACGTGCCTCCTTTCAAGGGAATTGTCCTTATAATCCGTGCTTCTTATTCCCAATCCAGCCGCCAATGAGCAAGCAAACCGGCCTTTCCCACACAGATGATAGAGGGCATCCAATCTATAACCCCAAACGTTAAGATCGGCTGGCGTCAATATGCTATAATTATCGGTTTTCATATAGGTAAGAACACCTTCTACGCCCCATCTGTCAGTCAGATTGTAACCAAGCCTCATCCCTGCAAGGGCCTTGGTTTGCAGGTTCTCATTACCTTCAAAAGTATAACCACCGACAAAAGGCGAAATCGATATTGCCCCCCCCCTAATCTCGCCACTAGCTGAAGTGGCAATAAACGCCAGCAAAACAAATACTATCCATACCCTCATTGCCATTTTCATAGTCATATCCTCCTTTGTAATTATGCCAACCTTGATCCGGTGAGTACCTTAATAAAAAACCATAAAAATTGCAACAGTTGTTTTTTGCTCCCGGCGCAGGAAATCATTTCCCTTGACACGCCATTGCCTTTTTCATATCGTCGGTCGAATTCCTGATATTATAAGCGGCGAGGTTTTTATGCTCTCGGTTACGAAGAGAGGTCATGCTTTTCAGATAAAACGGTGCGCCTTACTGGTTATTACGATTATTTTGGCAATGTTGACGCTTGCCTGCATGCCAATGCCTCCTACGCCGCCACTTGTCCCAACTTTGCCGCCTCCCCCCAGGCAGGCCAAAATAGCCCTGGTCTTAGGCGCTGGCGCTTCGCGAGGCTTTGCGCATATCGGCGTCCTGAAGGTTCTGGAAGCAAACAAAATCCCCATTCACATGATTATCGGAACCAGCGCCGGTAGTTTTGTCGGCAGCTTGTCGGCCTACGGATTTAGTGGCTTTCAACTTCAAAAAATGGCCTTGGCCCTCGATAAGAGTGATTTGATAGACTACACCATTCCCGACAACGGCTTCATAAAGGGCGATAAGCTGGAGGATTATTTAAACACTGCCGTCCGAAAAACCCCCCTCGAAAAATTCCGGACACCCTTTTACGCCATTGCCACCGCTCTGCCCAGCGGGCAGGAAGTAGTTTTCGGGCAAGGCAACGCCGGCATGGCAGTACGGGCAAGCTGCTCTATCCCCGGTGTATTCATACCTGAAAAGATTGGCGATAAGATGTACGTTGACGGCGGTGTCGTGAGTCCCGTGGCAGTTGATACTGCGAGAAAATTTGGCGCAGATATTGTCATCGCAGTGGATATTTCTGCGGATCTGGATGATAAGCCGCCTGAAGGGATTATTGACACCATTTTACAATCCGTCAATATCATGTACGCAAAGATGGCGGCCGTGCAACTGATCAGGGCGGACGTTGTCATAAAACCGCAAGTCGGCCGCATCGGTTCCGCAGATTTTGAAAAGAGACACGAGGCCATTATGGAGGGGGAAAAAGCGACATTTGAGGCTATGCCCGCCATCCAGAATATCCTCACGCGGCTGAAACAGGAAGGCCGGCTTGAATAACGTGGGGCGTGCCACAATCAATCGGGGCATGCCTGTGGCAAAAGAGCTTGACTTCATTGATTTATAAGGATATGTGGGCCTGCAGGGATTTATCGACAATCTGTCTTTGATGGCTTTACGGCGAATAAAACGACAAGTTGGCTCAGGCCAACTTTTTTTGTGGAAGGTCGGCAGGTGTATGAAAAAGGTTTTGGCGTCATTATTAAACAGGGTGTGGCAGGACAGTGTTGCCCAGGGATTAATCCTGAAAGCGCCGTTACCCGTCGTTATCGAGGTAGGTCTGCCCAAAGACGCGGGGCATGGCGATTACGCCTCCAATATCGCGCTGATCGGGGCCTCCCTTTTAAAAATGAATCCCCGCCGGATTGCCGAGATTCTTGTTGCGGGCCTTGGCAATAATGAGCAGATATTTGAAAAAGTTGAGATCGCCGGCCCTGGTTTTATTAATTTTTTTATTAAGGATAGCGTCTGGCAAGGTTTTCTTAAGGAAGTTGATGACCGGGGAAAACGTTACGGGGAAAACGACCTGGGCCGCAGTCGCAAGGTGCAAGTTGAATTCGTCAGCGCCAATCCCACCGGACCTTTGCACATCGGCCATGCCCGCGGCGCGGTCGTCGGTGATGTCATAGCCAATATCTTGACGGCCTCCGGCTATACCGTTTGCCGGGAATATTACATCAACGATGCCGGTAATCAGATGCATAATCTTGGTAGATCCGTGCTCCTGCGTTGTCAGGAATTATTGGGAACCCCCGTGAACTTTCCTGCCAACAGTTACCAGGGAGCATACATCAAGACCATCGCCCAGGAGATGTTGATAAAGCATCCGTGTGCCGCAGTAAACAATGAGGAGAAGGACGTTCCCTACTTTACTGCCTATGCAGCGGCAACCATCCTGGACGGGATCAAGGCCGATCTCAAGGATTTTGGCGTAGTTTTCGATATTTATTTCAGTGAAAACGAGCTTTACCAAAATGACGCCGTCTTTAAGCTGCTGGCTGAACTTGAAGAAAAAGGATTTATTTACCGGGACGACGGAGCTCTCTGGTTTAAAACCACTACCTTCGGTGACGAAAAGGATCGCGTGGTAGTCCGAAAAAACGGGGAACCGACTTACTTCGCCGCCGACATTGCTTATCATCACAACAAATTTCAGCGCGGCTTCGATAGGGTGATTGACATCTGGGGCGCCGATCACCACGGCTACATTCCTCGCTTGTCGGCATCCGTGCAGGCCCAGGGTTACGCCAAAGAGCGCCTGGAAGTCGTCCTGGTGCAGTTGGTTAATCTGCTGCGGGATGGCACACCCGTGGCCATGTCAACACGGTCTGGGGAGTTCGTGACCATGAAAGAAGTCGTCGATGAGGTCGGCCGAGATGCGGCCAGATACAACTTCCTCATGCGCCGTTCGGACAGCCACCTTGATTTTGATCTTGAACTGGCAAAGCGGCACTCCAATGAGAATCCCGTTTATTATGTGCAATACGCCCATGCCCGGATCAACAGCATCTTTGCCCTGGCCGGGGAGCGGGGCTTTACTGTCCCCTCCTTCAGCGACGTTAATGTACAACTGCTTAACCTTCCCGAGGAAGTGTCCCTGATAAAGGCCAGCGTGCGCTTTCCAGAAATTGTCGAAGGCGCCGCGCAAACCCTGGAACCGCACCGGCTCACCTTTTATCTTAGCGATCTGGCAGGCATCTTCCACAACTATTATAATAAACACCGGGTGATCTCGGAGGACAGCGAATTGACGAAGGCGCGCCTGCTCCTGGTAAAATCGGTGGGCACCGTGCTGAGAAACGCCCTTAACCTCCTCGGCGTTGCCGCCCCGGAAAAGATGTGAGTTTTTAATTTACACCGCAAACTTTATTTGGCACAGGAGGCCTATGACTTCCCGAAATGAAAAAAAATTCGAGTTTAAACTGGGCAAACAGGGTCTTCTGCTTTTTGTCGTCGGCATGTCGCTGCTGCTGTTTGTGGCTTTTGTTTCAGGCGTCATGGTGGGAATTCATATTGACGCTTACCCGGAAAGGATTGCGCAGAGCATCCCAGACATAATAAAAAGTCAGTTGCATCACCAGAAGCCTTATACCGCCGCAACGATACCTGTGGGGAGGGACGAGTCAAAACCCCCTGCGGTAAGTGAAGAAAATAACGCAGCAGAAACACTCCCGTCGGATTTGGCGGCAAAGCAGCTTTTACCGCCGCCGGAAAATTCCAGGACGGAGACAACCTTTCCCGCGTCTCTGCCGGTGTACCAGGCGGACATTGCGAGGGAAACACAGCCTCCTGTTGCCCAGAAGGCAACGCCAACCTTACAACCCGCAGCAACTTTACCGGCGCTGCCGTCTCTCAAGGCTCAGGCAAGCATGGCGCCTGCCACCGGGTTGAAAACGGTAAAACCCGCACCGTCGGCGCCGTCTGCTGAAGCGGCGGTAAAGCCAGCCCTCAAAGCGGCAGGCGAATATTTGGTGCAAGTTGGATCATTTCAAAGTCGGCATAAGGCTAAGCAATTCGGCAATAAATTCACAGCACTGGGCTATCAGCCGCAGGTGGCTATGGTCGATTTGCCCAATAAAGGCAAGTGGTTTCGGGTGGTGATTGGGGGATTTGCCACAAAGGGCGAGGCTTTGAAAGCGGCCGACCTATTAGCGGAAAAAATTAAAGGCGTAACTTACGTCGTGCACCCTGCCAGTAAATAAAGATATGCCCGTTAAAAATTAGAAAAACTGTCATTCCCGCGAGGAAAATTAAGGTAATTCATGTTAGAAGATCTGACCGCGAAATTAGAAAATATCTTCAGGAAGATAAAAGGTTATGGGCGACTTGACGAGGAGAATATTAAGGCGGCTCTGAAGGAAATCCGCCTGGCCCTTCTGGAAGCTGATGTTAACTTTAGAGTAGTCAAGGACTTCGTGGAAGATGTCCGAGTGCGGGCCATTGGCCGGGAGGTGACGGAAAGCATCAGCCCCGGCCAGCAGGTGGTAAAGATCGTCCATGACCGCCTCACGGAATTAATGGGGGGAACAAGCAGCCAGATAAAATTCGGTGGCCGTGTTCCGGCGCCGATCATGCTGGTGGGACTCCAGGGAAGCGGCAAGACGACCACCGCCGCAAAGCTCGCCCGCTTGCTTGCTCAAGACGGCAAGAAGGTTTGCCTCGTTTCCGCAGATATATATCGCCCGGCGGCCATCGACCAATTGCGGGTTCTGGCGAAAAAAATCGGCGTCGGCTTCTTCGATGATCATGGCCTGAAAGATCCCTTGCATATCTGTGTAAAAGCCATAGAAAATGCAAAAAGCAACGGTTACGAAATAGTTGTAGTCGATACGGCCGGACGTTTGCACATCGACGAGGGCATGATGCAGGAATTGAAGTTAATACAGACGGCCATTAAGCCATCGGAAATCCTTTTCGTTGCCGATGCCATGACGGGGCAGGACGCCGTCAACGTGGCCGGTAAATTCAATGAGCTGCTGGGTATCGATGGCGTGATTATGACCAAGATGGACGGGGACGCCCGCGGTGGCGCCGCCCTGTCGCTGAGGGCGGTTATCGGTAAGCCTATCAAGTTTGTGGGGATTGGTGAGAAGGTCGAAGCCCTGGAAATTTTCCATCCCGAGCGCATGGCCTCCCGCATCTTGGGTATGGGTGATATCGTTACCCTCGTGGAGAAGGTACAGGCAACGGTAGATGCCAAGGCGACCCAGGAACTGGAAAGAAAAATCAGGAAAAATGAGTTTTCCCTCGATGACTTCAAAGCTCAACTTGCTCAGATCCGCAAACTTGGCTCGTTCCAGGACATCATCGGCATGATACCCGGCTTGAACAAGGTCAAGGCAGTTCAACACATAAAGCCGGACGACGGGGAGTTGATCAAGATTACGGCGATCATTGATTCCATGACCAGCAAGGAACGTCGGAACCATCTGATCATTGACGGCCAGAGGCGCAAGCGGATTGCCAGAGGCAGCGGGACATCTGTACAGGATGTGAACCGCCTCCTGAAAAATTATGCGGAAATGAGAAAGATGATGAAAAAGATGTCTTCCCAAGGTGGACTGAAGGCCCTGAGGAGGGGCAATTTCCCCTTTTAAAAAAAGATTACATATGTTATCCTCCCAGGTCTCATACATTAGAATGGCTAATATAGCGCACTAAGGGTTCAGAATATAACACAATCAGGAGGTGATCGGAAACGTAATGGCAGTTAAAATAAGATTGACACGCAAGGGGGCGAAGGGCAAGCCGTTCTACAGGATCGTGGTGGCCAATTCGGAGTCCCCCAGAGACGGCAGATTTTTAGAAATCGTGGGCCATTACGATCCACTTAAAAATCCGCCAGAGATAACCCTGCAGGAGGGCCGCATTGCCGATTGGATTTCCAAAGGGGCCAAACCAACCTTGACGGTATCGCAGTTGCTGGCAAAAAAAGTTGTCCCGGCCGTGGCATAAAAGAAGTTTACGTTAGCGAGTGGTTCATCTAACCGGTGGGAGGTTTCGCAATGAAAGAGTTGGTCAAGTACATGGCTCAGGCTTTGGTGGACAATCCTGATGTAGTTGAGGTTACTGAGGTCATTGGCGAGCAGACTTCCGTGCTTGAACTGAGAGTGGCAAAAGAGGACTTGGGCAAGGTAATCGGCAAACAGGGGCGAACTGCCAAGGCGATGCGCACGATTCTTTCGGCGGCTTCAACCAAGCTCCATAAGCGAGCCGTTTTGGAAATCATCGAATAAGCCGTGAAATTTCTGGAAATAGGCAAGATCGTCAAAGCCCAGGGCCTGAAGGGGCGCGTTAAGGTTCTTTCCTATCTGCAGCCAGGTGAGGAGGGGCAGCCCCTTTCCCTGCGTGATGTTTATGTAAGCCAGGGCGACAGTGGCCAGACCAAGTTTGTGGTAAGATATTTTCAGGTGAAGGGTAAGTGCTTCTTTCTGGAAGTTGAAGGCATCGATAGTATCGAACAGGCGGAACCCCTGCGGGGCCGCAAAGTCTTCGTTCCTGCCGACCATATGGGTTCTTTACCGGAAAATGAGTATTACTGGCAACAATTGCTGGGTTTGGCGGTGCTTACCGAAGAGGGTGAGCCACTCGGCAAGATAGAAAGAATCTTTCCTACCGGCAGCAACGATGTTTTTGTTTGCGGCCAGGGGGCAAAGGAGATTCTCTTGCCGTCCATTGCGGATGTGGTGAGGCACGTTGACCTGGAAAAAGGGATAATGACGGTGCGCTTACTGGAGGGATTGTAATTGTGTAATGATAAGGTTTGACATCCTTTCAATCTTCCCGGAAATGTTTGTTTCGCCCTTGCAAACAAGCCTCTTGAAAAAGGCCCAGGAAAAGGGGCTGATTGATGTGCGGCTTTGGGATATACGCCAATATGCCGAAGATAAACACCATGTGACCGATGACGCTCCCTACGGTGGTGGAGGCGGTATGGTGATGAAGGTGGAACCGATCGACCGCGCTTTGTCGGACTTAGCTGCGGTTCGAGGCGATTCCCTGACCATCCTGCTTACCCCCCAAGGGGAAGTTTTTAACCAGCGGATGGCGGAGAAATTGTCTAGCTATCCCCAATTGGTGCTGGTGTGTGGCCATTATGAAGGGATAGACGAAAGAGTCCGGGCACATCTCGTGGAGAAGGAGGTGTCTATCGGTGATTATGTCATCACCGGTGGCGAGTTATCGGCCCTGGTACTTGTGGATGCCGTTTCCCGCCTGATTCCCGGCGTACTGGGAAACAGTGAATCGGCGGCGGGTGATTCTTTTTCCATGGGGATGCTGGAGTATCCTCACTATACACGGCCCAGCTCATACCGAGGATGGGAAGTTCCTGAGGTGCTGCTTTCCGGCAACCATGCGGAAATCATGCTCTGGAGGCGGCGAGCGGCTCTGCGGCGCACCTGGGAACGTCGCCCGGAATTACTTGATGGAGTGGCGCTTTCCGCAGAGGATATTCGGTTTCTGCAGGAAGGCTGAATTGATTTAGATGACGGCAGGCCTCGTTAGTAAATAAAAAATAATTTCGTTAACGCACTTATGCCGTTTACCTGTAACCTTTAGGTTATCGGGGTTGCGGAAGACAATGGTCACAAACATACTGAGATTGGGAAAGGAAGTTGTCAGATGAACATCATCGAAATGCTGGAGAAAGAACAGATGAGAGGGGACCTGCCGGATTTCAAGTCCGGCGATACCGTGAAGGTGTATGTCCGCATCATCGAGGGACAGAAACAACGCATACAGGCCTATGAAGGCGTGGTAATCCGCAAGAGGAATGGTGATTGCCGTTCCAGCTTTACCGTCCGGAAAATATCTTACGGTGTCGGCGTGGAAAGAACTTTCCCTCTACATTCACCGATCATTGATAAAATTGAAGTGATGAGCCGTGGTAAAGTGAGACGTTCCCGCCTTTACTATCTTCGTAGTCTGCGCGGCAAGAAAGCCAGGATTAAAGAACTGAGAAAACCCGTTTAGGCATTTTTCTCGCGCCGGGCGGCAAGATTTTTTTATTAGGCCACGGGGCTTCCTCTCATGCATACCTTCGAACGGAAAGCCTATCAGCGCGGCTACCGCTTCATTGCCGGTATCGACGAGGCCGGGCGAGGGCCATTGGCCGGTCCGGTGGTGGCGGCGGCGGTTATCCTGCCACCGGCTTACCGTAACAGGGAAATCAACGACTCCAAAAAGCTTTCGCCGGCAAAAAGGGAAAAGTTGTATGACGTCATCAAAGCCGACGCCATAGCTTACGGCATTGGTGTCGTCGAGGCCGTCGTGATTGATGAGATCAACATTCTGCGTGCCACCTTGAAGGCAATGCAGGAAGCCTGCACGGAGCTTTCGCCGACTCCCGACTTTCTGCTTATCGACGGCGTCAATTCTCTATCCCTGGGAATACCCCAACAAACCTTGATTAAAGGCGATTCCCGCAGTATTTCCGTGGCAGCCGCATCCATTATCGCCAAAGTCTCCCGCGACAGGATCATGGAGATTTATCACCGGCAGTTCTCCCAGTATAATTTCATCAAAAACAAGGGCTACGGCACGAAGGAACACCAGGCGGCAATCAGGAAGTTCGGCCATTGCAAGCTGCACCGCAAATCATTCCACATCGATAAACACGCTGGCATAGCGGAGAGTTACGACATTTTTTCCCATGATTAGCTCCGCGTTTTCACCCCTCTGTTGCTTGGGAGGAAGGACCTAAGGATGAAGGATTTATCGCGGATCAGAACCGGGAAAAGGGGGGAAGATATTGCCGTTGACTATTTGCGGAAGCTCGGTTATCAAATCATGGAACGCAATTATCGCTGTCCTTTAGGCGAGATAGATATTGTGGCCAGGGATAAAGACGTGATAGTCTTTGTCGAGGTGAAGAGTCGGCAGACGGAGGCTTTTGGCGATCCGGAACTGGCCGTGGGAAAGACGAAACAAAAGAAGATAGCTCTCATGGCGATGTATTACCTGACCAATAAATACCCTGGCTCGCCAAATGCCCGCTTCGATGTGGTGGCGGTAAAAATCTTGCCCGACCGACAAGAAATAAAGCTGATCCGCGATGCTTTTGCTCTGGAAGCGGACTAACAAAACTTACCTTAACTGCGAGATAATTTCCCCGATGAAGGCATCTGATCTTTTTGTGTCACAACTGGAAGAAGAAGGAGTGGAATACGTTTTCGGCCTGCCGGGAGAAGAAAATCTGGACTTTCTGGAGTCGCTCCACTCCTCCCGGGTCAAGCTGATTATCACCCGACACGAACAGGCAGCAGCATTCATGGCTGCCACGTACGGGCGGCTTACCGGCAAAGCCGGGGTCTGCTTCGC
>JBAQLR010000079.1:0-3037 GCA_049302035.1 Syntrophales bacterium | reverse complement strand
ACCGGCGCCCCATCCGGGCCGACGTTGATCGTCTGCTTGCATTCCGGGTAACCGGTGCAGCCGAGAAATTTTCCGAAGCGGCCCTGGCGGGTGGCCATCGGCTTGCCGCAGAGGGGGCAGGGGATATCCGAACCGTTTTCTTCACCATTTGCCGCCCGGTCATCAAAGGCAAATTCCAATTTCCATTCGTCACTGAGGCGAAGTCTGGCGGAAAATGGTTTACGGATTTTGAACGAAAAGAAGCCGTCCAGCGGTCCGATTTCCCGCTTCTCCATCAGTTCAATCGCCTCATCTTTGGTAATCAGGCGCTGGCTTACGGTTTTGTAGAGTTTGAAATCGCAGCCGGTACATTCGTAGGCCTTAAGCTTCTCCCGCAACGGCACGCCGCACTTCGGACACTTGCCGAAGGGTTTGCTGTCCTCGAATCCGGTGTCCATGTCAAATCCCCTGGCCTTTTCCACGATCTGGGCTGTAAACTGCATGATGTCCCGCATGAAGTCAGGGCGGGAGAGCTTGTTTTTTTCCATCAGAAGCAGCTTGTTCTCCCACTCGCCGGTCAGGGTGGGAGAGACGAGTTCCTGCACCGGAATGGCCGAAAGCAGGCTGATCAGGCTCATGGCCTTTGACGTGGGCACAAGATCCCGGCGCTCGCGCGTCACATAATGAGCGCTGATCAGTTTCTCGATCGTTTCCGCCCGTGTGGCCGGCGTGCCCAGGCCCCGCTCTTTCATGGCTTCGGCCAGCGTTTCGTCGTCGAGCAGCTTGCCTGCCGTCTCCATTGCGGCCAGAAGCGTGGCATCGTTGTAGCGCGGCGGCGGATTGGTCCGGCATTCGTCCAGCTCCACTTTGCGGGTCAAGATGCCGTGGTTATCCCCAAGGGCGGGCAGATGGCTGGCGATACCGACATCGGGCTCCGCCTCCTCATCCTTTCCGAACGCCTCACGCCAGCCAACCCTTGCCAGCACTTTTGCGGTAGTGCGGAAAGTGTCTTCGCCGACACGAGTGGTCCTTTCCACGATTTTCCAAACGGCCGAGTCCATGAAGGCGGCCAGGAAGCGGCGTACGACCAAATCATAAACCTTCTGCTCCAGGTTGGTGAGCCCTTGGGGTGTTTCGCCGGTGGGGATGATCGCAAAGTGGTCGGAGATCCTGCTGTTGTCGAAGATCCGCTTTGCCATCTGCGCCCGGGAAGGATCGGCGATACGTTGAGCGAGCGGGGCGTACACCCCATCCAGGGAACTGAGTATCCGGCTAACTTCGGCAGGGTAGTCTTCAGGCAGGCATTTGCTGTCGGTGCGCGGATAGGTGAGAACCTTGTGTTTCTCATAGAGGGACTGGGTCGCCGTAAGGGTGGACCGCGCCGAAAGTCCAAAGCGCCGGTTTGCCTCGCGCTGCAAGGTGGTGAGGTCAAAGAGGGTAGGGGGTGCTTCCCGGGTTTCCTTTGCCTTGTCGGTTGCCACGGCCGACTTTCCCGTACAGCGCGCCGCAATCTCGTCTGCCATCGTTTTGGACCAGATTCTGTCGGCCCGGTCGTCCGGATCGCCCGGCTGCTTCTTGAAGTGTTCACGAATCCAGACACCCTCGTAGGTATCTTCCGCTACCTCAAATATACCCCTGATAATCCAGTAATCACGGGACACGAAGGCCTGTATCGCCTTTTCCCGCTCCACCAGCAGGGCCAGAGTGGGAGTCTGAACACGGCCCAGATTTGCGATTTCCTTGACTTTTCTCCCGAACAGGCGAACGGTGAAAGCGCGCGTGGCGTTGATGCCGACCAGCCAGTCTGCTTCCGACCGGCACATGGCGGCATCGGCGAGCCCGGCCTTCCTGTCTCCCGGCAGCAGGTGCGAAAAACCTTCCCGGATCGAGGCGGGCGTCATGGATTGCAGCCACAGGCGCTCGGCGCTTTTACCGATCCCCAGGTACTTCATAATGTAGGTGAAGATAAGTTCGCCTTCGCGCCCTGCGTCGCAGGCATTTACAATGCCGCCGATCTCCTTGCGCTTTGCCTCCCGCTTGATAATGTCGAGCAGTTCGGAGCCCCCCTCACCGGCCGTCTCGTCCGGGGCTTTCTTCTTGCTGAAGCGGCCCTTGGTACCGTCGCTTCTGGACGGTTTCAGCTGGAAGGTTTCAGGCAGGATGGGGAGGGCTTCCAGCCTCCAGAACCCATATTTTTTCTTGTCCAGATCCTCGGGCATGCAAAGCTCCACAAGGTGGCCCGCGGCGGAGCAGATGATCATATCATCCCGGTCGAAGACCTTGCCGCGTGCCTTGAAGCCTCCCAGGGCTTTGGCGATGTCGCGGGCGACGGATGGTTTTTCGGTTATGACAAGCTTTTTGGACATCGGTAGTTTTCTCACTCCTTGCGTACAAATTGTTTTCCCGGCAACTGACGGATGAATCCCTTCAACTCCAGCAATAATAGGGCGTTCAAGATTTCGCCGGTTTTTTCCCCAGTCAGGGCGGTAAGCTGGTCAACATTAACTGGAACCGCCGACAGGTGTTTCAGCAATTTAGTTTCCTCATGCGTCGGCGCTTCCCGACGGGGCGCAGATGGCTTTTCTTCACAAAGGCCATCTGCACTGACCACGGGTTCATCTGCTTGGGCAGGGGAGGGCGCTGCTAACTTTCCCCTGATCTGGGGCAGTATTTCTTCCAGAATGTCATCGGCGCATTCTACCAGTTTGGCCCCCTCCTTGATCAATTTGTTCGTACCTTTGGAGCCTTCCGCATCAATGCTGCCGGGGACGGCAAAGACTTCCCGTCCCTGTTCCAGAGCGACCCGGGCCGTGATCAGGGACCCGCTGCGATAATTTGCTTCCACAACCACCACTCCCAGCGCCAGACCGCTGATGATTCTGTTCCGGGCGGGGAAATTGGTTCCCTGGGGCGGTGTTCCGAAGGAAAACTCGGTGATAATCGCGCCCTGCAAGGGTATTTTATCAAAAAGCGCCTTGTTTTCCGGCGGATATACGATATCCAGGCCGCAGCCCAACACGGCGATGGTGCGCCCTTTGGCGGCGAGGCTGCCCTGGTG
>JBAQLR010000078.1:0-17489 GCA_049302035.1 Syntrophales bacterium | reverse complement strand
CGTCTGGGAGCACCCATGGAGCAGCACGAGCGGACCTTTGGCGATGGGGCGGCGGCCTTTGTGGTGGGAGACGGTGATGTGGCGGTTGCTATTGAGGGCGCCTATTCCGTTTCCGGCGAGATTCTCGACGTCTGGCGCACCCAGCATGATAATTTCGTCCGTTACTGGGAGCCGCGGTTCGGCGTCACGGAAGGCTACATGAAAATGGGCGCGCAGGCCATAGCGGGCGTGCTGAAGAAGTGCAATTTAAAGCCCGCCGATTTTACCAGGCTGGTCTTCTATGCGCCCGATCCCAAAAGTCCGGCCGGTCTGGCGAAAAAGATGGGCTTTGACCCCGCTACCCAGCTTCACGATTCGCTGCACAGCGTGCTGGGGAACACGGGGACGGCGCATCCGCTTATTTTGCTGGCGGCGGCTCTCGATGAGGCAAAACCGGGTGATCGCCTCCTGCTCCTCAGCTATGGGGACGGGGCCGATGCTGTGGTGCTGCAGGTAACGGAGCAGATCGAGAAAATCCGCAACCGGCCGGGGGTAAAAGCGCACCTGGAAGCCAAGAGAATGATCCCCGACTATCCGACCTATCTGCTGTGGCGTGGACTGCTCAACCCGGAACATGAAAAGGTTTACTATGCAAATTACCAGGAGAACACCGCCGTGCCTGCCATGTACCGCGAACGCAACCGGATACTGCGGCTGTATGGAGGTAAGTGCAAAGTCTGCGGGACGGTGCAATTCCCTGCACAGCGCCTTTGCGCCAAGTGTCGCGCTCAGGATCAGTTTGATGAGGTGCGCCTAGCCGACAAGAAAGCTACGGTCTTTACCTACTCTATTGACTACATGAGCATGGTCGATCAGCCTTCGGTCTTGCCGATCGTTGATTTCGAAGGCGGCGGCCGGGCGGAGCTTTACATGACGGATAAGGACGTGAAAGAAGTCAAGGTGGGCATGGATGTGGTGATGACCTTCCGCCGGATATTTTTTGATGAGGGCATTTACCACTACTATTGGAAGGCGATGCCGCTACGTTTTGCAAGATAAGTTAGAAATTTAGCCGTTTATTGTGTTTAGTGGGGATAAACATGGCAGGAATCAAAGACAAGGTCGCAATCATCGGTATGGGGTGCACCAAGTTTGGGGAGCTTTGGGATAAGAGTCCCGATGACCTGGTGCTGGAATCATGTGCAGAGGCGATTCAAGATGCGGGCATTGACCCTAAGGAGATCAGGGCCGGCTGGTTGGGTACGGTGACGACGGGTAATTCCGGTACGACACTGGCGCGTCCGATGAAATTAGATTATGTGCCCGTGACACGCGTGGAAAATGTCTGCTGCAGTGGCAGCGAAGCCATTCGCGGCGCCGCTTACGCCGTGGCGGCGGGCGCCTACGATATCGTGCTTGCCTGCGGGATGGAAAAGCTTAAGGACCACAATTCCGGCTTTAACTGGGCGCGCATGCCGCCGGATTACAGCCGGGTGGATGTGAGAACGGCGCCGGCCCAGTTTTTTGCCAAAATGGCAACCCGTTATTTCCACGAGTACGGCTTGAGCATCGAGGAAGGGAAGCGGATTCTGGCCCAGATCGCGGTGAAAAATCATCACAACGGCACCATGAGTCCGAAGGCACATCTCCGGAACGAAATTACAGTGGAAATGGTGCTTAAGTCCCCGATGATCGCCTACCCGCTCAGCCTTTATGATGCCTGCGGTATCAGCGACGGGGCCGCCGCCGCTATTCTGACAACGCCGGAGATAGCCAGGAGCCTTAAGAAGGATTACGTCCTCATCAAAGGGTTTGGCCTGATTAGTGGCAGCGACCAGCCCTTTTTGCGCGATGACTTTGACTACGTGCATATGGAGGAAAATGTCCGGGCCGCGCAGGCAGCATATCAAGAGGCCGGCATCAAGAACCCCCGGGCAGAGATAAGTGTGGCGGAGGTGCACGACTGCTTCACCATCCATGAACTACTGCTTTATGAAGATCTTGGTTTAAGCCCCCGTGGCAAGGGCAGGGAAGACGTGGAAGCTGGGACCTTCACTCTGGAGGGAACGCTGCCCGTTAATTCGGACGGAGGCCTGAAGTGCTTCGGACACCCGCTTGGCGCCAGCGGCATACGGATGATTTACGAGATTTACAGTCAACTGTTGGAGAGGGCCGGACCGCGGCAGGTCAAAAACGCCCGCATCGGTTTGAGCCACAACATGGGTGGCGTTCCCGGCGCCAACGCTATGGTGAGTATTTTCGGGCGTAACGATTAGGAGTTATTTACATGAGTTCTCAAAAAAAATACCGGATTGCCGTCATGCCTGGCGACGGAACCGGGCCGGAGGTGATCCGGGAAGGTCTGAAGGTATTCCAATCCGTAGCTGCTGCCGAATCCATTTCCTTTGAGTTGGTGCATTACGACCTGGGAGGGGAGCGCTATAAGAAAACCGGTGAAATCCTGCCCGATGCGGTTTTGGCCGAATTACGCGCCTTCGACGCTATCTACCTGGGCGCCATCGGTCATCCGGACGTCAAGCCCGGCATCCTGGAGAAGGGCTTGCTCCTCCGGTTGCGTTTTGAGCTGGATCAATATATCAATCTGCGGCCCGTGAAGCTCTATCCCAATGTCCCCTGCCCGTTGAAAGGCAAAGGCCCCCAGGACATCGATTTTGTCGTGGTGCGGGAAAACACGGAAGGCCTTTATGCCGGCGCCGGCGGCGTCCTGAAGAAGGGGACATCCGACGAAGTGGCGATCCAGGAATCGATTAATACGAGAAAAGGTGTGGAGCGGTGCCTGCGCTATGCCTTCAACTACGCTCAAAAGCGGGGCAAGGCCGGGAAGCTTACCCTCTGCGGCAAGACCAATGTATTAACCTTTGCCTTTGATCTCTGGGAACGGGCCTTTTACGAAGTGGCCAAGGATTTTCCCGGGATAAAAACCGACTATGCCCATGTGGATGCCACCTGCATGTGGATGGTGAAAAACCCCGAATGGTTTGACGTGATTGTGACGGACAATATGTTTGGCGATATCATCACGGATCTGGGCGCCATGATCCAGGGCGGCATGGGCATCGCGGCGGGCGGCAACATTAACCCTGAAGGCGTCTCCATGTTTGAACCCATCGGCGGCTCCGCCCCCAAGTACACAGGGCAAAACGTCATCAATCCCCTGGCGGCGGTTTGCGCCGGCGGCATGATGCTGGAGACCCTGGGGGAAGAGAAAGCCGGCAAGCGGATGGAAGCGGCAGTGATAAAACTTTTGGAAAGCGGCAAACTGAAGAGCCTCGACGCCGGCAAGATGGGCATGAGCACCAGCGAAATCGGCGACTGGCTCGCCGGTAATATTTGATGCGCTCGTATATCACAAACCATTCCGGCAAAAATCCCGGAAATTGTTGACGGCAATAAAAAACTCCCTCATCATGATAACCCAGAGGTAATGGCCGCGGCGTGTCAGATGGAGGTGGGGTCTCCGGTAGCGGAGCCCCCCCAGGAGAAAGAAACCCAGGATATCGAACCAGAGGTGCCGGTATATCGAGGTGCTGTACTTTTTTTGCAGGTCCGTCAGGTTCAATTTGGTGGCAAAGAGCTTCATCAGAAAGTCGTAACGCATCTTATCTTTCGGGGTGAATTGGCGTGATGCCCAGAGTGGCGCCTCCCCCTTGTTAATCATGGCGATATATCCATCTATATCGAAAGTGTTGGCGTAACAGGCGCCGTGCAGATAACCGATGGCGCCGCTTCCCAAACCAGCGTATTCGTCATAATCGACAATATATTCATCGATGATGGCCGCAGTTTCCCGGCGGGAGAAACACCAGGCGGAGGAAAAATTATAGACCGGCGTCAGCCCTTTGACGATCTCCCGGTAGAGTTTCGCTTCTTTGCCGTAATCAACCCGCCCCAGGGTGTTCCTGACTAACTGCTGTGTGGAGTCGGAAACCATAAGGGGATAGTAGGTAATCTGGTCCATCTCCAGCTCCATCAGTATCTCCAGGTCACTCCGCAAGGCCTTAACGTCCTGGGTGGGGAAATTAAAGATCATGTCGGCATTCAGGGTATCGAACTTGCCGCGGGTTTCCTTCAGTCTGGCCGCGATGGCCTCCCCGCTGCCGTACTTGTCATAACGGTCCATCGACTTCAGCAAGCCGTCGTTAAAGCTTTGGATGCCCACGGAGAGTCGGTTGACACCCGTCCTTTGCAGCGCGGCGATATTTTTGTCCGTCAGATGATTCGGGTTGGTTTCCACGGAAATTTCCCGCAGGGGGAAGCACTGCCGGGCGCAGGCGATGGTCTCTTCCAACTCTTCGATCATGATCGTCGGCGTGCCGCCACCCACGTAGAGGCCGTGGAAGGTGTAGCCCTTTTCCCGATACATCACGATTTCTTTCCGCAAAGCGGCAAAATAGTTGTGACACAGAGCATCCTGGCCGACCACGCGATGGAAAGAGCAATAGGGGCAAAGCCTTTCGCAAAAAGGGATATGCAGATAGAGGAGACGCGGCATGGCATCGCCTGGCAGGAGCTCCGGTTTGTTTCCTGCCTCGAATTTCATCACACGGGAGAATTCCCTGCGGGCCATATGGGAAAGTATCTGGTTGAACAAAAGCTCACCTCAAGGCGCCTCTCCATAGCTAGGCGATGTTAGCGTCCAAGCTTAGGAGCAACTCGGCGCACAGGCCCTTAGCACCAATACGCTTTCCTGGCAAGAATTGTTTGCCCATCACATCCCTTCCCGCTTCAGAACTACGCAGTTGAGAGCGGCCAGGAGCAGGGCAATGGTTCCCAGTACCAGAAAACTTGGCCAGAGATATGCCATGCCCAGATTTTTCAGATATATGCCGCTCAGGATTTCCATGTAATAGGCGGCGGGAACGATCTTGGTCACGAACTGCAGTGCTTTTGGCATATTGGCGACGGGAAAAATAAAGTTGGAAAGCAGCAGCGAAGGGAGGTAAGTCACCAGCACGGCCGTCTGGTTGGCCACCAGCTGCGACTTGGTTACCGTGGAGATCAGCAACCCCAGGGTCAGGGCCACGGCAATGTAGAGAGAAGAAGCAAACATCATTAACCAGAAGCTGGACTTCATAACGACCCCGAAGAGTATCTGCCCCATTAACATCGCAACCAGCACATCGGCCAGGGCAATGAAAAAATAGGGTATGGACTTGCCCAGCAGGAACTCCCCAGCGGTGATGGGTAGCGATTTGATCGTCTCCATGGTGCCGTTTTCATATTCCCTGGCAATGACAAGCGAAGTCAGCATGGCGCCCACAATCATGATGATAATGGCAATGATGCCGGGCACGATGAAATTGCGGCTTTCCAGATCTTCATTGAACCAGACACGAATCCGCCCCTCCACGGGCGGTTGGATGCCTGGCCGCCCCTGTCTGTTGAAAAAGTCCTTTTGAAGTTGTCCGTTGAATTGCTCGATAAAGGCGGTGATGTAGCTGCGGGAGATGCTGGCAAAATTGGGATCACTGCCGTCTAACAGTACCTGCAAGGGCGACGGTTGTGCGGAGCGGATTTTGTCCGTCCAGCCCGGGGGGATAAGCACGGCCAGGGCCGCTTCGCCTTCATCGAGATAACGGGTCGCTTCCGATGCAGCAGGGAGGTGCGCCAGTACGCGAAAGTAAGGTGATGCCTCCAGTTTAAGCAGGAAATGGCGGCTCAAATCAGTGCCATCCTGATCGACAACGATGGTTCTGACATGCTCCACGTCGAGACTAAGAGCGTAGCCAAAAAGCAGGATGAGCAGCAGGGGGATGGCAAAGGCCAGGTAAAGGCTGCGGAAATCCCGCAACAGATGGCAAAACTCCTTGCGGGCAATGGCCCTTATCTTTCTGATAGTCAAGTAACTGCCTCCGGCGAGCAAGGTGTCTTGCGTGGGCATATATAACGCGCCTTTACCGATATGGCAATCCTTTCATGGTTAGATTTCTCTTGACACGCGGCAGGCAATTTAATATGTAGCTACAAATTGACATTAAGGAGGTTCTCTATGAAGAAGTTTTTTGCAGTTGCGGTGGGGGTTGCTTTTGTTTTCGGCCTCGTGGGCGGTGCCATGGCGGTTGGTACCGGTAAAAAAGTCGAATTCGAAGAAAAAACTACTGGTAAAGTCATTTTTGATGGCAAGGCACACGCCGGTGCCGGCCTCAAGTGCAAGGATTGCCATCCTGCTGTTTTCAAAATGAAGAAAGGTGACAAGCTGACGATGGCCGACATGAAGGCCGGCAAGGCCTGCGGCACCTGCCACGATGGCAAGAAGGCTTTTGCCGTTTCCGAGTGCGCCAAGTGCCATAAGAAATAGCATGCTCCCTGCCCACCTACTTATGTGAAGCTCGTAAAGCCCTCCCCGGTGCGCCGCTGGAGGGCTTTTATTTTTGTAACGGGAGGATATTTGTGTCTTTGAACCAAGAAGTAAAGGCAAAAAAAACTGACTTTACGGTCATGATATGGGACTTTTTCACCTCCCTGAAGCTGGTTATTGTTCTTCTCCTGGTTCTTTCGGTGCTTTCCATCGTTGGGACCATCATCGAGCAAAACAAGCCCCTTCAGGAGTACTACCGTTATCTTCAGCCGAGTACGGTGGACCTGTTTGGTAAACTCGGCATTTTTGACATGTATCACAGTTGGTGGTTTATTTCCTGCCTGGCGATGCTGGCCCTGAACATTACGGCCTGTACCATGAACCGCTGCGCGCCCATTATGCGCGGCCTGAGGAAAAAAAGCCTCATCCTCGATGAGAATCTGGAAAAAACCTTAAATATTAAGGACAAAGTTAAATATGGGTTGCCCCTGGCGGAGGTGGAAAAAAAAGCGTTGGCAATAATCGAGAGGAGTTTTTCCGGTAAACCAACGGTAACCCAATTAGAGAAAGGCGAATGGCATTATTTTTTTGAACAGGGCAAATATTCCCGCTTAGCCTTCTTTTTCACCCATTTAAGCGTGTTGCTAATTTTTATCGGGGCCATCATAGGTTCTCTTTTCGGTTATAAGGGGTATGTAAACATTTATGAAGGGGAGGCAGTTTCCCGGTTTGAGACGAGGGCCGGGAAAATCAAAAATCTCGATTTTGAGCTGAAGTGCAATGCTTTTAGGGCGGAATTTTATCCCAATGGGATGCCCAAGGAGTACCTTAGCGATCTTGCTGTCATTAAGAACGGAAAAGAAATCCTGCTTAAAACCATCAGGGTGAATGACCCCTTGAGCTATCAGGGTGTTACATTCTATCAGTCCAGTTACGGATCACGTCCGGAGAAGGCGCAAATCGAAGTGCGAAATCAGGACGGTGCGCTACGGGGGATAGTAGAGGCGCCCATAGGGCAAAGCGTTCCCGTCCCTGGGACGAATGATATGTTGGAAGTAGCTGATTATCAGGAGCATTTTCATCTACCGGACGGTTCGGAAGGCGGGGCGGCGGTAGGTGTCAATATCTATCGGGAAAATGCGGCGCCCATTGGTGTTTGGCTAGCAATGGAACAGCCTGATTATGACAAGCTGCGTCGCGGCCCTTACCAGCTGCTGGTCAGGGATCTGCGGCTAAAAAAATATACCGGGCTCCAGGTGAATAGGGATCCGGGGGAAGGGGCCGTGTGGCTGGGATGTTTGCTTTTGATTGGCGGTATCCTGGTGGCTTTTTTTGTTTCCCATAAGAAGCTCTGGCTATGCCTGAAAACGGATAAGAAGGGCCGCACGGAATTGATAATCGGCGGAATGACAAACAAAAATATATCCATTTTTGTACGGGAAGTGGAAGGTATCATTCAGAGATTGAAGGAGGTTGCATGACAAGTTCATTACTTTTCGGGATATCCATCTTTGTGTATTTTTTTGCGATGGTCCTGTACGTTTCTTATTTAGCCTTTCGTTCCGAAGGGCTGGGCAAGGTTGCGACAGCTTGCCTGTGGGCAGGGGTAGGCGTGGAAACAGCGGCGATCGGTCTTAGGTGGTATGAATCTTATCAGTTGGGGATCGGGCGGGCGCCTTTAACGAATCTTTATGAGTCGCTGGTTTTTTTCGCCTTGACGATCGCCATCACCTATCTGATTCTGGAAAGAAAGTTTCAGATCAAGACCGTGGGCGCCTTTGTTGCTCCTTTCCCCTTTATCATCATGGCTTATGCTTCCCTTAATCCCAATGACATTCAGCCCCTGGTGCCAGCCTTGAAAAGTAATTGGCTTATTTCCCATGTTGTGACCTGTTTTGTCGGCTACGCGGCTTTTGCCGTTTCCTTCGGCATCAGTATCCTCTATTTGTTCAAGTCCCGTTCGGAAACTTTGGCGCACGGCAGTTCGGGTATGTTTCTGGGTTATGTGCCAGCTGCCGATGTGCTGGATGAAATTAGTTACAAGACGATAGCCATCGGTTTTCCCCTTTTGACCATTGGCATCGTCACGGGGGCTTTTTGGGCGAACGTCGCCTGGGGAACCTATTGGAGTTGGGATCCCAAGGAAACGTGGTCTCTGATTGTCTGGTTCATTTATGCGGCTTATCTGCATGCCCGGATTACACGAGGGTGGAGGGGAACCAGGGCCGCGGTCCTGTCCATTGTAGGTTTCAGCGCCACGATTTTTTGTTATTTGGGTGTGAACCTGGTGCTCTCCGGTCTCCATAGTTATGGAGGCGGGCAATAGCTGTAGAATCAGTGTGGTTATCAGACCGGTAAAGCAATGAAGAAAAAAATAGCCTTCGGCCTCGGCTTGGTGGCCACGATGTTTTTTCTGGGTGGCGGTTATATCGTGTCAACCGTGGAGACGACAGTCGCGGATTTGCGCCGTTTTGCCGATCTGGACCATAGTGTCGTGTTTAGAAAAGATCTGCTTGCCAACCTTGATAAAATCCAGAATGAGATAAAACTGAAGGGCACCCGGTACGGCGGAAATACGGCGGCCGTGATATATGCCCGCGAGATCGCAACCGCCGTGCAGCGCTGCCTGATCTGCCATCATCCCCCCATAACAACTACAGCCCCCCTCGAGTTGAAAAGGCAGATTGAAGATTACGTGCGCTTAACGAGGGAAATCTTTGCTGCCGACCCGGGGGCAGCAGTTCCGGCAAGGGAGGCGGCCCGGGTCTTGCGCCTGGGAGACGAATTGGCCCAAAAAATAGAGTGGCGTTTAAGCGCCGCGACTTCCAAGTTGGACATCAGACAACAGGATATCCTGAAAAAGATCAAGTTGCGGAAGAATCTGCTATTTTTTATGGTGGTGGTAGGGCCATTCTTTGCCATTGGCTTTGCTTTCATCCTCATTGGCGGGATAGCCAAGCCCGTCCGGAGTCTCTTGTATGCGACACGCCGTTTGAAGGCTGGCGACCTGGAATATCGGATACCTGACCTGCAAGGAGAATTTGGCGAGGTTGCCGATTCCTTTAATGAAATGGCAGCCGCCCTGAAAAAAGAGATGCAGAACACACAGAGAACCGAGCAGCTTAAGGTGAGCGGGGAAATGGCGGCCGGCCTGGCCCATGAGATTCGGAACCCACTGGCTGCCATCAAGGTATCAATGGAAGTGCTGCTGGCGGAACTTGACATCGAAGAGCGGGATAAGCAGGTGCTGGCACGGGTTATTGAAGAGATCAGAAACATCGAATTGCTGATGAAAAATCTGCTTAATTTTGCCCGGCCGGTGGCTGCCCAGCCGATCTTGATTAACGTGAATCTGATTCTGGAGAAAACAGTCGAGTTTCTCAATAGTCATCCTTCCTTTTCCGCAACCGGTTCCTGTCGGCGGATTATCAGGGAACTTGACCCCCTGCTGCCGGAAACAATATGCGACCCGCAACAGCTCCGGCAGGTATTTCTCAACATCTTTCTTAACGCAGCCGATGCCATGCCGGACGGAGGCACAGTAACGGTGAAAACCACCTATGATCAGGCAAGGCAGATGATTATTGTTGAACTGCAAGACACGGGTAAAGGCATCCCCGATGAATTGGTGGCAAAGTTGTTTGATCCTTTCTTTACTACCAAGGCGAAGGGGACGGGTTTGGGATTGGCGGTTACCAAAAGACTGGTGGAGGACAATGGCGGCAGCATTACGGTGGCGAACAGCCTTGCCGGGGGCGCCGTTTTTACGATTGCCTTACCCGTTAAGGCCGAAGAGCGAGGGGGGACAACATGAAAAGCCGGGGGCGCATTTACCTTGTAGATGATGATGAGTTAATCCTCGGCATGCTCTCCCGCTTCTTATCCAGGGAAGGCTATGATGTGCGCCCGGAAAGCGGCGGCGTCGATGTCGTGCAAAATATCGGCGCCTGGCGTCCCGACGTGGTTCTCTTGGACATCAACCTCCCAGGCCAAAGCGGCATGGAGATTCTGCAGGAACTTAAGCAAAACTTTTCCGATATGGAAGTTATCATGTTGACGGCCGATGATTCTGCGGAAACAGCCGTGAAAGCGATGAAAATAGGCGCTCTTGATTATCTGACCAAGCCCTTTAACATGGAAGAGGTTATTATTGTCGTCGCTAACGCCATCGCTAATGTCAAGATGAAAAAGGAGTTGGAGTATCTGCGCAAAGTCAACTCCGGCAGGTTCGAGCGTGAATTTTTAGGCACTTCGGAAGCGAGGAAAATACTCCAGGAGAAGGTGGAAAAAATCGCCGACGCCCACGTGGCAAGCGTTCTCATTACCGGTGAGAGCGGTGTCGGCAAGGAACTTATCGCCCGCAACATCCACCTGCTGATGCATGGGCCGGCGGCTGGCTCCTGCGTTCCCTTCGTTGCCGTTAATTGCAGCGCCCTGCCGGAGACCCTTTTGGAAAGTGAGCTTTTCGGCTATGAAAAGGGGGCCTTTACCGATGCCCGGAAAAGTAAGAAAGGGCTCTTCGAGATGGCTAACGGTGGCACCCTGCTGCTTGACGAATTGGGTGACATGAAGCTCAGCCTGCAAAGCAAGTTGCTCCGGGCGCTGGAAGAAAGGACCATCAGGCGTATTGGGGGCCAGGAAGAAATTCCGGTGGCGGTAACCGTAATTGCCACGACCAATCGGGATCTTGCCGGGGCTGTGGAAAAAGGGGAATTCCGCAATGACCTTTACTACCGCCTGAACGCCTTTGCCATTGCCGTGCCGCCATTGCGGGAACGTAAAGAAGATATCATGTTATTGGCCAATATTTTTCTGGCCTCTTTTTCTCAGGAGTACAATAAAACAATTGAGGGCTTTTCCGAGGAAGCCGAGAAGTTGATACTATCCTACCCTTGGCCGGGTAATGTGCGGGAGCTGAGGAATGTGGTGCGCAGTATCGTGGTGCTCCAAAACACCTCCCTGGTCATGCCGGAGCATTTGCCCGCAGAAATAGGGCGGCCGGCGCTGTCCGTCAAGAATGCCCAGAAAGAGGGCTACATCCTGCCGGAAACAGGAATATCGCTCGATGATTTTGAAAAAGATATGATCATGCAAGCCCTGGAGATGAGCGATCATAATAAAACTAAGGCTGCTAAACTTTTGCATATAAGCTATGATTCTTTCCGTTATCAGTTGAAAAAATTCGCGATGGAGTAGGGCCCTCGCTCAGGCTTGTTCAGTTTTTCGGAGGTAAGGGGTTCTTTTGTAAGGAAAAATGAGAAGGGAGGTGCAATCTATGGGAATAAAATTGTGCAAATGCCTGTTGCTCCTGTTTTTAGTTTCACTCTTCGGCGTCGGTAACAGTTGGGCGGTGGAGATCAGAGGCAGGAGCTCAACACAGTTCCTGTGGTTTGACGATTTCTACAACGGTCGGCAAACAGAGTTGACGCAATATCTGCGCGTGGCCGCAACGGGTATCGACGCGGCCGGCAAGTTTTCCCTATACGGCTATGGCCGGGCTGGCGCGACTCTGCAAAACGGGGATGACATTTACAATGATGACCGAACAAACGGCCGTCTCTACTACCTCTACGGCGACTATCGCGATATCGGCGGCAAAGTCGATATCAAAGTGGGGAGACAGTTTGCCAATCTCTCTGCGGACAGCTCCATCATCGATGGCGCCAGCTTTGACGTTAAAAATGTCGGCCCGGTCGGTTTTACCTTCCTCGGAGGACGGAACGTCATCTTCGGCCTGAATGGGGAAATGGGTCACACCGGGGACTATGCTGCCGGTGTGGCGATGTACCTGCAAGGATTCCAGACCACGGACCTGGACATCAGTTGGTTTCGCAAATGGGACCAGTACGATGTCGCCAGGGATATGCTGGGGGCATCGTTTAAGCAGTATCTCTTCAACACGGTAAAACTCTACGGTAATGCCCGTTACGATATGGTAAGCGAGGTTTTTAACGATCTTCTGGGCGGGATCAAGGTCTTTCCCCTGGCCAACCTTTCCCTCACCGGTGAATATTACCAAAACTACCCCACCTTTGACACGACTTCCATTTATTCGGTTTTTGCCGTTAACCGTTACAAGGAGATCGTCGCCCGGGCCGATTATACCTTGAACGAAAACCTGGCCGTCAATGCCGGCTACACAAGGCAGGACTTCGGCGATGATGGCAGCCGGGGCGATGTGTATATCCTGGGCTGCACATTGCGCCCCCTCGCCACCCTGACCATTGACCTTAATTATGATCGCCGGAGCGGCTACGGGGGCGATCTGAACGGCGGCGCTGTTGATGTGGCCTACGACGCGACCAAGGATTTGCGTTTGGCCGCAGGGCTTGCCTATGACGTTTATCAGCGGGACAACATGACCGGTGAGGAAACGGCGAAAAATGGCTGGTTGGGCGCCAAATACAAGTTAAACAACAGCATGTCGGCGTCCTTGCGGGTTGAAGATAGTGTCAATAAGAGTGATGAAAATAACTGGCAAGGACGATTTGTCTTTGATTACGATTTTTAGTAAGTTAGAAATTATATTCTGCGTATTTATGTCAGAAAATAATTTCCTTAACGCACTTATCCCGTTTATCGGGATTAGAAGGGGGGTTTACCTGTGAAGAAAATATCAGTTATCTTCCTGTTGCTGTCCTTGCTCGCGGCCCTGTCCGTGATCTCCATTACACAGGCAATTGCCGATAAGGAGACCCACAAAGATTATGGCGCCATGAAGATTTCCGAATGCAATGACTGCCATAATGGCCAGGGAATCGCGCCTAATCATGATGCCACCTGGCTGCGGAGTCATCGCCTGCTGGCGGAACGGGGGGCCAGCAACTGTAATGAATGCCACGCCCAGGCCTTCTGCCTTGATTGCCATACCGGCGGCGGGATCGATGCCCAGTTGTCCACGCGCAATTACCGGCGGGACTACATGCCGCGCAGCCACCGCAATGATTTCCTGGAAATTCACCCCTTGCGGGCCAAGACCAGTCCCCAGAGTTGCAACCGTTGCCACGATGAGAAATATTGCACCTCCTGCCACAGCCGATTTCAGGGCTCCGATTTGCAGTTTAATTCCCACCGTCGTCAGGCCCGGGATATTCCGCTTTCCAGCGTGGGACCCAATCACGCCAATTTTTCGCCTGCCGCCTGCCGGACTTGCCATCCCAATGGTCTGTTGCCCAGTCATAATATCTGGGCAAGCGACCATGCCAGCGAGGCGCGCCGTAATTTACGCTCCTGTCAGACCTGCCACGCAGAGGGCGATGTCTGTATGAAGTGCCACAGCGCCAAGAAAGACGGGAGTGGCAATAGATTGGGGTTGCAAGTCAACCCCCACCCGCGCGACTGGGGAACCATCAAGGACAATCTGAAGAGCAAAAGCGGCGGACGAAGCTGTGTCCAATGCCACGATACTTTCTAATTGATACACAAAGAGGAGAGATTCCCATGCGTAGATGTAATCTGTTTTGTTTTACGCTATCCATGTTCGTTGTAGTTTCGCTATTAGGCGGATGCAGTGGCGGCGACGGTAATAAAGAGGGACAGCAACCGCCCCCCCTGTCCACTGCCCCCGGCGCCATATTGCCAGATGGCAACCTGCAGGCCGATATTCAAGGGGTCGCGATCAACAGCCGCCCCGTTGTTACATTTAAGCTGCTGGATGAAAATGGTGCGCCCCTGGATCCGAAAACGACGGGGTTATCCGTGCGCTTTTTCTTGGCCCGGATTAAAGATGACGGCAACTACGAGAATTATGTCGGGGATGCCGCCGGGTTTCCAAGTTACGACGCCACGGGCACCTTTGCCGCCTTGGGCAACGGTGTCTATGCCTATACCTTTGCCACGGACATTAATGATGCGACCAAGACCCTGAAGGGCATTACCTATAGCGCGACAGACACACGCACCCATACGGCGGCCCTGCAGGTATCCCGTACTGTAGCCTCAAAAACGGGCGCCAGCTTTCAGCAGGCAAGAAATGTCCGTTTCGACTTCCGTCCTGACGGTCAGGCAGTTACAACTACACGGGAGATTGTTGCCGTTTCGGCCTGCAATGATTGTCACGGGAAATTGGGAGTGCATGGCGGTGGCAGGCGCGACACGGCTCTTTGCATTCTCTGCCACAATCCCGATCTACTGGTGGGATACGATGCCAACGGCAGCGCGAAGTACGATGCCACCGGCGTTTCTTTCGACTTCAAGGTCATGATCCACAAAATCCACATGGGTAAGAAACTGCCGGGCAACGTGGCGGCGATCGCCGCGGGCGGAACGGGCTACGGTATTGGAAACGCGAGTTACGCCGCAGTGGCTTACCCCCTGATGTCCGGCGACAGCAAGGCAAGTGGAACGCCGATCGAATGCGCCAAATGCCATCGGCACGGTACGGACAGCAACGGCCATGTTTACGGCAAAGATGCCGATAGATGGAAAAAAGCACCGACAGTCAGTAATTGCACAACCTGCCATGATACAACCACTTTTAATGCTGCTGCGCAGATCGATGTTGCCGATGCGTTAGCGACAGTCGATCCGGGCGCGGGGACCATTTCCTACAAGGCCCAAAGGCGCGCCGTCAATCCCGTACGCCATACCGGTGATGTCGGTTTCTTCGTTTTTGATGAAACATTCTGCCGCGTCTGCCATCCCGCGGAAGTTACGGGGAACAATTCCTACCGGATGTCCATCACCGGGCATCACACGGTACTGGAACAGTCCTCTGTTTATACGGGATTGAATTTCGTGATTCTCTCGGTAACCGACGCGCTGCCGGGCAGGAAGCCCGTAGTGACCTTCAGAATAACGGACAATCTGAACAATGCCTTGTCCCCGGCGGCGGTGGGGAGCAGTTTCGCGCTACGGTTGGGGTATCTTAGACAGGCCGATTACGTCAACGACGGGATGGGCAGCGCCGGTCAGCCTCTGTCACAGCCGCTTGAAACTGCAACCGCCAACGGGGATGGCAGTTTCACGATCACGTTTGCCACTGCAATTCCGACAACAGCCACCGGCACCGGTGTCGTCGGTATGGAGGGAAGAAGCACCTATACAATTCCGGCAACGCAGAAATATGCCGCGAGAACTGTCGGCGTAGGGGGGAAGTCGATCCAGTATTTCTTCGACCTGGCAACGGGGTCGCAGGTAAGCGATCCGGCCAGACAGCGGCGCATATCTGTAGCCGCGGAGAGGTGCAATAACTGTCACGGCCGATTGGGAGCTTCATTACACGATGCCAGCCGGGCTAATAATACCCAGCAGTGCGTCATCTGTCACAATCCCAATGCGACAACCGGAAGCGGCGCTGCCGAACAGACCATCAACCTGAAGGATTTCATCCACAAATTACACACTGGCGAAAATCTTGCACTGTCCGGTGGCAGCTTCACTATCGGCAGTAAGGATTTCAGCAAGGTTAAGTATCCCCGCGACCGGCGGGATTGTCTCGCCTGCCATGTTGACGGCGATCCCCCCAGGTTCGCCTTACCCTTACCGGCGAATGTGCTGGGGAGTACGACAGCCGTGGGAGCAGATCCGAATAATGCCGCTGTGGACGATAACGTGCGGACAACACCGATGAAAGCTGCCTGTTTGTCCTGCCACGATAATATTTCACAGTGGTCCGCTATCCCGCAGTTCGGCATCCTGGTGCATGTGCCCGGCAACGCTACCGACGCCAACGGCGCCGAACTTTGCCTCAGCTGCCATCGGACAGGCTTGTTGCAGTCGCCTGATTTGGCTCACCGGCCCGTAAGGTAAGCTCGTTTTTTTGCAATCATCGTTTCTACGCGCCTTGCGCGGAAACGATGATTGCCTGCTTGAAATGACAATTATGGCAAAACAGCCGCCCCTCGCGACAAAAATAATATGCTTGGCAGTGCTTTGTGCAGGGCTGCTGGCGGCTGATTTTACGGCCAATACCTGTTGGGGGGGGACGGATAAGGCAGCCGCTTATGCCACGATTACCCTGGATGTAAAAGATGAACCCCTGCGCCTGGTTCTGGGCAAAATTACCAAAACAACCAAATGGAAAATCAAAGCCCCTGACAAGTGGCTGGAGAAGCCGGTTACGCAAACACTGGACAAGGTTTCACTGGAAGAAGGGTTAAGGTCTGTTTTGAACAATGCCGGGATTGAGAACCTGCTTTTGACCTACGATGAAGATATAAAGGTGGTTACCATTTTTGACACGGAAAGCACGCAAGCACCATCTGCCGCTCGTGCCGCAACCCAGGGGCCAGCAAGGGCAAATACACAACCTCCCGTTTACATACCAGCCGGTTCAGATCCCATCATCCAACGTGCGGCCGATAGAGCCGCAGGGCGTGCTCCTGCACGGGTGAACAGAAGAGCAAGAGGGCGGTCCTCCGATGACGAGGAGTAAGTTAGCGGTTCACACCCTGGGGGCGTTTTTTAGGGAGTAACTTGTTATTTGGTTCGTGATCGGTGACATTTAAAGAGGAACGCCCAGGAACTGGGGTTTGCGTTGGTCACCGTGCAAGGGGCAGCGGCTACTGTACGAAACAAGGAGCGTACCCCCGGATAACGAAAGTGTGCTCAGGCCCCGAACTTTTCCAGTCTTTGGGCATGGGCCAGGGCCAAGGCCATGAGATGGGACATCGGCATTCTTCCCAGGCCGCCTTGCATACAGGCCCGTTCCCCGAATTGTTCCACCCTGTCCGGGCGACAGGTAGGAGCGGCAAGAACAGCCGGGACGGGATGCCAGCTATGGGATTTAAGGGTGGCCGGCGTGGAGTGATCGCCTGTAATTACCAGGACATCGGGATTCAAGGCAGTGACGCGCGGCAGGAGGGCGTCAACTTCCTCGATCACTTTTACCTTGCCGGCGAAATTGCCATCTTCGCCGTTGGAATCCGTGGGCTTGACGTGCAAGAAAAAGAAATCATACTTGGCATAATTCTCTTCCAGCGCGGCAATCTCTTCAGCGATGGTGTAGGTTAAAGGGTTAACCTGCATCCCCACGAGGCGGGCAATGCCCCGGTACATGGGATAATTGGCAATGGCCAGCGGCTTAAGGGCGAACCTGTCCACCATGCTGGGGAACTGCTGGTATTTCGCATAGCCCCGAAGCAGAATCATGTTGGCTTTGGCTTCGTCACTCAGAATTACCTTTACCTGAGCCAGCAGTTCCGTCAGTATCGCCGCCGTTCGCGTCGCCGCAGAAGTCAAGGCCAGGGGC
>JBAQLR010000077.1:0-11638 GCA_049302035.1 Syntrophales bacterium | reverse complement strand
GACGGATGCGTTGCGCCTCGCCGCCGGAAAGGGTGGCTGCCGAGCGCGCCAGGCTGAGGTAGGCCAACCCCACATCGAGGAGAAAGCGGAGCCTTTCTCTGATCTCCTTCAATATCCTTTCCGCAATCTGCTGCTCCTGGGCAGTGAGACTCAAGCTATTAAAGAAATTCATCCCTTCCGCAATCGACAGGCAACAAAGTTGATGGATGTTCTGCCCGGCAATCGTTACCGCCATGCTTTCCTTTTTTAATCTCGTCCCGTGGCATACCGGGCATTCGGTCAGGCTGATGTATCTTTCCAAATCTTTACGCACGGCCACGGAATCCGTCTCCCGGTAGCGACGATCCAGGTGATGGACAACTCCCTCAAAGGGCTTGGTATGAAAAAAGCGTTGGCCGCCTTTATCGAGGTGGAAACGGATTTCTTCCTTCCCGGAACCGTGGAGGATGACTTCCTGTACACTGGCGGGCAGGGAACTGAAACTGGTATTGATGTCAAACTGATAGTGTTTTGCCAAAGTTTCCAGCAGGTGATGATAGTACAGCGAATGACGCCCCGCCCAGGGAGCAACGGCCCCCTCCCGAAGCGAGCGTTCGCGATCCGGCACAACCAATTCCTCATCAAAATACATTTTGCTGCCCAAACCGGCGCACTCCCCACAGGCCCCATAGGGGCTGTTAAAGGAAAACATGCGGGGCGCCAGTTCCGGTACGCCGATCCCGCATTCCGGACAGGCATATTTTTCGCTGAACAGCGCCTCCTGCCCACCCGCATCCACCTTCACCAGGCCACCGGCCAGGGCTGACGCCAGCTCCAGCGAATCCCGGAGGCGTTTGCGGATTCCCTCCTTCAGGATAAGCCGATCCACAAGCACGTCAATGTCATGGCGTTTGTTTTTTTCCAGCGCCGGCTCGTCGGCCAGTTCCCTGGCTTGACCGTCAATACGGACGCGGACATAGCCTTCTTTCTGCAATTTGTTCAGTTCTTTTTGAAACTCGCCCTTTTTACCCCTGACGATGGGCGCCAGGATGGTGATTTTAGTCTGGGCAGGATAGGCCAGAACACTTTCCACCATCATGTCGATGGTTTGGGATTTTATTTCCCGGCCGCATTTGTAGCAGTGCGGAATACCGAGGCGGGCAAAAAGCAGGCGTAAGTAGTCGTAGATTTCCGTTACCGTACCCACCGTGGAACGGGGGTTGTGACTGGCGGAACGCTGTTCAATGGCAATGGCAGGCGACAGCCCCTCGATCGACTCGACCTCCGGCTTGTCCATCTGGCCGATAAATTGCCGCGCATAGGTGGAAAGGGATTCCACATAGCGCCGCTGCCCCTCGGCGTAGATTGTATCGAAAGCCAGGGAAGACTTGCCGGAACCGCTGACCCCCGTGATTACAACCAATTTAAGCCGCGGAATATCAAGGTTGATGTTCTTCAGGTTGTGCTGTGCCGCACCTCTGATCTTAATGTAATCCATCAGGCCCCGGTATAATCGCGCGGAAAATTTGCCACTCCATCATAGTTTATCTTCTATATGAGACTTCTTCCGCAGCCCGTCCAACCAATCCGCAAATTTCTCTCCTATCTTCTGATCTTCAATTTTGGCCCGGATCTCGTCACGCACGTCTTCGATCGGCTTGAGACCGTCCCCTTTCTTATCTGATACCTTGATGATATGAAGACCCGACGGCGACTCAATTATGCCGCTTACCTCTCCTTTATTCAGACTGAAGGCAACCGTCTCCAGGGCCGGGAAAACCGTTCCCTTCACGATAAATCCCAGGTCACCGCTCTTTGCGGCAGTTTCGGGAGCAAGACTTGCCGTCAGCGCCTCGAATGATTCCCCCTGTTTCAGACGCCTGTCCATCTCTGCTGCGGCTTTCTTTACCTTCTTTTTCGCCTCCCCATCTGCATCCTTAGGAAAGGCAAAGAATATCTGCTCCACCCGCACTGCTTCCTTACCCTCGTAATCATCCCGATTTTTTTGATAATATTCACCAATTTCCCCGTCAGTAACAATCACTTTTGATTTTAGCTCCCGTTGCACCAGACGCATCTTGACCATCTGCTCCCGGATGTCATTCTTATAAAATTCCAGGGATGTGCCCCCCTTGGCCAATTCTTCGGTGAAATCCGCCAGGGAGATATGTCTTTTGTCGATAATATCCTTGATCACCGCCGTCAACTCTTCGTCTTTAATGGAGATGTCCTTTTGTCTCGCTTCCTGCTCAATCAGGCGGCCGTCAATCAGCCTGCCCAGGAAAGCCCGCCTGGCCTCGGCAAGGGCGACCGCCCGATCCTTGCCCTGGTAAGCCGCTTCGACCTTGCTGCGGTAGGGCTCGAAACCGGCATCCAGTTCCGAGAGCAAAATAATCTCATCATTTACCACAGCCACGATTCTATCCACCACCGCCGCATGTCCCAGCGGCACAAGAAAAAACATGATTGCCAACAAAAAGCCACCTGTAAATTTCTGCACTATGTCCCCCACAGTTTTATTATATTTTCGCCATCCTAACCCAATCTGATTTATTCTTCAACCCCGATAAGTGGATGCAAATTGCGTCATAGTAAATATTGCCCGACGGGTAACTAAAAAGGGTGAAAAAGATGTTTTCTTTTGAAAACATCTGAGATATGCTCCCGCCCAGTTCTCAGGTAATAATCCCCGGCAGTCGCAACCCGCCATGCCGGTCACCGGTCGCCATGAAGGAGTTGAGGGCGGAGCCACCTTGGACAAGCGGTATGAGATTCTTTTCCGAAGACGCTTTTTATCGTTACAAAAGGGCAACACATGGAGGATACCTCCGGAACAAGCCAGGAACTGATCAAAGAGATCTCCGTCTTAAAACAGAAAATCCGGGTATTGGAGCAATTGGCGTCAGAGCACAAGGAAGCACAGGAGGCCCTCAGAAAGAGCGAATCCCTGCTGGGCGGTATAGTACAGTCAACGGCAGACGGGATACTGGTCGTGGACGGCAAGGGAAAGATCCTGCTCACCAACCGCAGTTTTACTGAACTCTGGCGCATTCCGCAGGAGCTCGTTGCCAGGGGAGATGACAACGAACTCCTGCGCCGCGCGGTTGATCAATCGGACGATCCCGGGGCATTTATTGCGAAAGTACGCGAGCTCTGCATATCTGACCTCTCCAGTTTTGACACGTTATTCTTCAAGGACGGCCGCATCTTCGAGCGTTTTTCAATCCCGCTCATCTCCGATGGCAGGATCGATGGGCGCATCTGGAGCTTCCGGGATATTACCGCCCGCAAGCGGGCCGAGGAAGAATTGTGGCTAAGTGAAGAGAGATTCAGGAACATCTTTGATAAAGGACCTGTCGGGATGATTTTGGCAAATCTGAACCGTGAAATTGTCACGGTTAATAAAGCGTTCTGCCGACTGTTGGGCTACAGCTTACAAGAACTCGTCGGCAAACGATTGGTAGATATAACATATGAAGAAGATAAAGAGAAGAGCTTGAATTTCGCAGCGCACTTATCAGCAGACAAAGCCCCACAGACGCAATGGGAAAAACGGTACGTCAGAAAGGATGGCAAGATTGTGTGGGCTAAGGTTACAGCCTCCACCATCCGTAGTAAAGAGGAGCACACGATTTACCATCTCGGCATCATTGAGGACCTCACGGAAAGCAGGAAGGCGGCAGACAAGATACACCTGCTGGCTTATTATGACAGTCTGACCGGCTTGCCAAACCACACATTTCTTAAAGAGCTTATGAAGAGGGCAATTGAACATGCCAAACGCCATCACGAAATATTTGCCCTTATTTACCTCGGGTTAGATAACTTTAAGCGGATTAACGAAACGTTCGGACATAGCGTCGGGGATATTCTGTTGAAGGCCGTTGCCGACAGGCTTACCGCCTCTTTGCGAAAAAGCGACTACATTGCCACCTCATATGAAGGTGAAGCAACGGAAGTTATCTCTCGCGTGGGTGGAGACGAGTTTATTTTATTGGCGCCAGATATTGCACAGGCGCAGGATGCCGCCAAAACGGTACATCGCTTGCTCAAGGAAATATCCGAACCATACGATCTGGGCAATCGCGAGGTATTTATGAGCGCCAGCATCGGCATTGCCCTCTATCCCGATGACGGAACGGAAGTCGATGACCTCCTTAAAAATGCCGACGCTGCCATGGGGTGCGCAAAAAACGAAGGGAAAAACAACTATCAATTTTACTCGGCATCGATGAATTCCTCAGTTCTTGAACTCCTGGCGCTGGAAAACGACCTGCATAAGGCCCTGGCACGGAACGAACTGGTGCTCTACTACCAGCCGAGGGTGGATGCGACAACGAGAATGGTCACGGGGATGGAAGCGCTGCTGCGCTGGATACATCCCCAGAAGGGCTTGATTCCGCCCATGGACTTTATCCCCCTGGCCGAAGCAAATGGCCTCATCATCCCCATTGGAGAGTTTGTAATACGCACCGTCTGTGGGCAAATCAAAACATGGCAGAAGGCCGGTTACAAACAGACGCAGGTTGCCCTGAACGTGTCTGCCCGCCAGTTTGATCAAAAGAACTTTGCAGAGGTGATAAGGGAGATATTGCTCGAAGTCGCGATTCCTCCACAGCGCCTGGAGTTGGAAATAACGGAAAGCACCCTTATGCGGAACTCGGAGAAGGCCATTCAGACCCTGACTGAAATAAACGCGATGGGAGTGGGGATTGCGGTTGATGATTTCGGCACGGGATACTCATCCCTGAGTTACCTCAAACGGCTGCCTCTGAACTTTTTGAAGATAGATAAATCCTTCATCGATAATCTGACCTCAGACCCCAGCGATCGGGCCATCGTCGAGGCAACGATCACTATGGCGCACGTCCTGAATTTGAAGGTCATTGCCGAAGGCGTGGAGACGGAGGGGCAGGTATCCTTCCTGCAGGAAAATGGATGCGATGAAATCCAGGGCTACTTATTCAGTCGGCCCTTGCCGTCCGGGGAGATCCCGGGAATCTTGGTGAAGGAATATTTATAGATGAAGGACGTTTTGAAAACTGAAACACCTTGGGATTCTGTTTTGAGGCCCTTGTCGCAAGGGAGCTTGCTCACCGTTGTCGTCATCAGCGCCTCGTCTTTTATCGGATGGGCGTTAGGTTCAACATTCATTACCAGCTTAAGCCCCCATTACGTCCCCATTGCTCCCAGCGCGGCAGGATGTTTTTTTATCCTGGGCGCTTCCTTCCTCGGATATGTGCTCCATCACGAGAGCCCGACGGCAAGGATGCTCGCAAGGTTATGCGCCTCCTTCGTCATACTGATCTGTGCAATCATTCTCCTTGCCTTTTTCCAAGGCATAACTTTCAATGCGGAGCACCTGGGATTTTACCTGCCGACAATCTCTGCTGACTTTCCTGCAGGACATATGTCGCCCCTTACGGCAACAGGCTTTATTGCGGCTTCCGGGGGAGTTTTGTGCCTGATGTTTTCCCCCAAAGGCGGACAATATTATAAAAAAGCGGCGGCTTTTCTGGCATTGGCCTTGACCGCGGCTGCCTTTATCGTGATTCTCGGTTACTCGTACGGAACGCCATTTTTATATGGCGGCGGCATAATACCGGTGGCTTTTCCGACGGCGGTGGCTTTTGCGTTTCTCGGTCTGGGGCTGCTGACGGCTTCCGGGCCGCACGTTCCGCTGATGATAGTTTTTTCCGGCCCATCAGTTCGCAATCGCCTGCTCCGGGCATTTCTTCCGGCGATAATCGCTTTCGTCCTAATTTATGGATGGGCCTATAAGACAGCGTTGACCCTGACGCGCAATCCTGCCCTGATATCATCGCTAATCGCCATCTTCTCCGCGGCGCTCATGGGCATATTAATATCCAAATTGGCGCATTCCATCGGCGCCGAAATAGATCTCGCCCACAGGGAACGCGACCGGCAGACAGAAGCGCTCCGGGAATCTGCGGAAAAGTTCAGAGGCCTGGCGGAGCAGTTGATTGTCGGCATTGCCATCATACAGGGAAGGGTTTTAAAATACGTAAACCCGAAGTTCGCGGACATGTTCGGTTACACCGTTGCCGAATGCCTGGATGACATGCCCTATCAGAAAGTTGTATTTCCCGATGATCGGAAGATAGTCACAGAACATATGCGGAGGGGTGTGACAGCGGAAAGCCCCTCAATTATTTACGAGGTCCGGGGGGTAACAAAAAGTGGCAAAATTATAGACATCGAGATTTACGGAGCGCCGATTCTCTACAACAAAAAGCCTGCGGCAGTAGGCACTATCTTGGATATCTCCCCACGCAAGTTTATGGAAAGGGAGCTCAAAGCTCTCTCAATAACAGACACCCTGACCGGTTTGTACAACCGCAGGGGTTTTATCGCCCTTGCAGAACAGCAATTTAGGCAAACCACAAGGAAGAAGAAAAGTCTAACACTCGTATTTGCCGATCTTGATGATTTGAAACAGATCAACGATCACTTCGGCCATGCGGCAGGTGATAAAGCGCTTGTTGAGGTTGCCGAAGTTTTCCAGGAGGTTTTTCGAAAAATGGATATCATTGGCCGCGTCGGGGGCGATGAGTTTGCAATTCTGGCCCCTGAAACCTCCCGGGAATATTCGGACACCATCAACAAGCGTTTGCAGAACCAGTTTGCTGTCCACAATACCCGCGCAGGCCGTAATTATAATATTTCCGTGAGCGTCGGCATGGTTTTCTGCGACCCAGAAAAACCCTGCTCCCTTGACGAGCTGATGAGTCGCGCCGATTCATCGATGTATGAACAGAAAGCCAAGCGTTCATAGGAGCAAAATAATCTTTTCCTGAGTAAGGCGGTAAATTGGCCGGGCATCCCTTTGCCCCCTATTCCTGAGGACAGTCGGCAACCGGATTTTGCTTCGCTTGCAGAAGCTGCAGCAGTCCCCTGGCCTCTTTCAGAATATCCCCTTCCGGAAGGTCCGGCAAAGGAATGTAAAGTTGCAGATCGGGCGTCAATCTGAGGCCCGGCCACTTTTCCCTGGCCAACTGAAGAATCCGGGCCGGGTCCAGCAAGCTGTCCTTATGAAAAGAAAGAACCATATTCTTCTTGTCGTAGCTCATCTTTTTCCCCCGCAAACTTTGCAAGCGATGTTTGATGCCCAGCATCTCCAATAAGCCGGCCAACTGCGGCGGAATAAAGCCGTAACAATCGCGAAACTCTTCTCCGATCGCCGCAAGCTCTCCATCTGTCTCTGCGGTGGAAAGCCGCTTGTAGGCAATCAACCGCTGGCGGACATCGGGCATATATTCTTCCGGGATGAACGCCGCCACTCCCAGGTGTATCTCCGGTTTTTGCTCCGCGACGGGTATTTCCTGCCCCTTGATTTCCCGCAGGGTTTGTTCCATCAGCTCGGTATAGAGTTCATATCCCACCGCCGAAATATGACCCGACTGGGAAGCGCCCAGGATATTGCCGCCGCCCCGGAACTCCAGATCCTGATAAGAAATGCGGAAACCGGAACCGGATTCGGAAAAATCCATGATCGCCTGCAGGCGCTTGCCCGCTTCGCGGGAGAGCATCATGCCCTGGGGGAGCAGGAAATAGGCCCTCCCCTCTTCCTTCCCCCGGCCCACCCGCCCCTTGATCTGATAAAGCTGTGCCAAGCCAAAGCGATCGGCACGATTGATGATGATGGTATTAGCTGCGGGGATATCCAGACCGGCGCCGATGATTGTCGTGCACACCAGCACGTCGCTGTCACCCCGGACAAAGCCGGTCATGACCTCCTCAATTTCCCGGGGTTTCATCCGGCCGTGGACAACACCTATTTTGGCTTCGGGCACAAGCTTTTCTACAAAACGGGCCATGGTATAGATGGAACGCACCCGGTCATGAAGAAAAAAGACCTGCCCGCCGCGCGCCAGTTCATCCCGAATCGCCTCCTTGATTATCGCTTCATCGAATTCCAGGAGATAGGATTTAATGGGCAGACGGTCTTCCGGGGGGGTGTTGATGACGGTGAGATCCCGGAGGCCCACCAGGGATAAATGCAGGGTACGGGGAATCGGCGTGGCCGTCATGGTCAGCACATCGACCTGGGTTCGGAGCTTTTTCAGCTTTTCTTTATGCGCCACCCCGAACTGCTGCTCTTCATCGATGACCACCAGGCCCAACTCCTTAAAAGTGACGTCCTGCTGCAAAAGACGATGGGTGCCGATCACCACGTCCACCGTCCCCTGCTGAAGCGCCGTCACGATATTATTTTGTTCCGCTTTGGTCTTGAAGCGGTTCATCACCTCCACACGGATCGGCCAGTCCTTCAATCGCCGGGAAAAGGTCTGATAGTGCTGTTCCGCCAGGACGGTCGTGGGCACGAGGACGGCAACCTGCTTTCCCTCCATGGCCACCAGAAAGGCGGCCCGGAGCGCCACCTCGGTTTTGCCAAAACCGGCATCGCCGCAGATCAACCGATCCATGGGTTTGGCATCGGCCAAATCGGCGGCCATATCTTCAATCGCTTTGGCCTGATCGGGCGTCTCCTCAAATTCAAAACCGGCGCAAAATTCATCGTATAAACCACCGGGCAGCGAGAAGGAATGGCCCGCCAGGGACTGCCGCGCCCCATAAATGGCGGCCAGTTCCTCCGCCATTTCCCGCACGGATTTCTTAACCTTTTCCTTGACGGCGTCCCAGGCTTGGCCGCCCAGCTTATCCAAGGGCGGCAGGAAACCTTCAGGACCCATATACCGCTGGAGGATGTCGAGGCGATAGACGGGGAGATAAAGTTTATCGCCACCGTGATATTCCAGAAGCAGAAAATCATTCTCCAGGCTGTTAATCACGAGTTTATGCAGCCCCCGGTAACGGCCAATGCCGTGGTCGGCATGCACGACGGGATCGCCATCCTTCAGGTCGCCAAAGGATTGCAGAAAGTACCCCTCCCGGAGGGGCCTGCTTTTGCGGCGGGCAATCTTTCTGCCGAAGAGCTCTTCTTCCGTCATCACCACCAGGTTCCAGGCCGGAAAATGAAAACCGCCGGAAAGTTTCCCATCGGTAAGAGAGATTCCTCCCCTCGCCTGATGCTGCTGTAAATCCTCCCAAAATGACAAACCGTCGGCAAGACGCTGGACGATAAGATCGTGCTGGGCCAACAGGTGGCTCATGCGCTGCACCTCTTCCGCACCTGAACACAGAAAAACGGTAAATGCCCCTTCCTCCAGGTTTTTTCTCAGTTTCTCCACCAGGAAACTTAAGGGACCAGCCTCGGCCGCGGCATGCTGTTTCCAGACCTCCCGTGGAAACATGTTCTTCTCCGTGCGGAATTTCACCTCGGAAAAAGACGCAATTTCCTCCCCTTCCCGATTAACGGCATGTGCACCGTCCAGGAAGATTTGCCCAAAATCTCCCCCCCGGACCCGCAACGCCTCGCCGGTGAGATAAGATGTACCTTTTTCGAGGTAGAAGGTCTCCTCCTGCTCCGCTTTCAGAAGCAGATGGTCCAAATGATTCTCAATCTCCTGCTGCGTTTGCGGCCAGAGGAGAAAATCATCCAACACCAAGCGGGTGTCGGGAGACAGGTAATCAAAGAAAGCGCCCGGCGCATCTGCCTGCCCGGCGGCTGCCTGCCCCAGGGACGCATAGAACAGGGGGTGAAACAACGGGTTTAAGGAAGATGGCAAGCCATTAGCCACGGCGTCCGCCAAGCGGTTTTTGAGCAGCATCGAAAGTCCAAGTTCGTTGGCCCGCCTGCGGATATTGGTCGCCGCTAACTGCTGACGCGGCGGGGAAAGGATGACGTCCCCCGCCGGAAAGAGGGTAAAGTCGCATAATTCTCCGGCAGAGCGTTGCGAATCGGGATGAAAAGTACGAATGGATTCCAGTTCATCGCCCATGAACTCCAGGCGCAGCGGATTTGCCGCCGCCGGAGGAAAAATGTCCAGAATATTTCCCCGGACGGCAAACTCGCCGACTCCCTCCACGAGGGATACCCGGCTATACCCGCCGGTCAGCAATTTTGCCGCCAGCTCTTCCCGGTCCCGCATATCGCCCAACGCGACAGTCTCCACGTAATCCATCAAGTCCCCGATCGGGAGAACCTTTTGCAGCAACGCCTCGAGCGGCAGCACATAAACCGCTGCCTGCCGCCGGAAGAGACGACACAAAATCCCTATCCGCCGGAGCGACACTTCCTGTTGCATGGCAAACATGTCCGTCCCCTGGACGTCCCAGGGGGGATAGAAAAACAATCGCTCTTTTCCCAGGAAGAAGGATAGATCATGATATAGATTTGTCGCCTTTTTTTCCGTGGCGCTGATGATGACCAGCGGTTTTTCCAGCTGGCGAAAAAGCGCCGCCAACAGGAAGGCCGGGGCTGCCGCTTCCAGACCGCGCACCGCGATTTTCCTGTCTCCCCGCTGCACAAGGTCGCAGAGCTGCCGGAAGGGATGGTCGAGAGACAGCTTTTGGGCAGCGCTTTTTATAGAGGTGTTTTTCTGTGCTTGCTTTCCATTTAACATCAAATTACCATGGCCCAACGGACTTTTATCTTAACTGCCCAGGGCCTCCCCGGGCACAGTAGGAAGGCGTGTAAATAAGGCCCCCCGTGCACCTTTGTCAAGGTCTTTATAAATAACGTCCCTCAAGGAGACTTTCATGGGAAATTTCACTATTGCCACCTACAATGTCAATTCGTTGCGTTCCCGCCTGCACATCGTCATTCCCTGGCTTGAGCAACACCGCCCCGATGTCCTCTGCTTGCAGGAAACAAAAGTAGCGGACGGCAAATTTCCGGCGGCGGCATTCCACGCCGTCGGCTACCATGTGGTCTATAAAGGGTCCAAGCAATACAACGGTGTGGCCGTGGCTTCTCTCGCCGCGCCGGACGAGTTTTCCTTTGGTCTGGCGGACGGCGGCCCGGCGGATGATGACCGGCTGCTGCGCTGCGTTTTTTCCGGTCTGGTTGTTCTGAATGCCTACGTTCCCCAGGGGCGGGATAAGGAAAGCGAGCATTTTGCCTATAAGCTGGCATGGTTCCGGCGCTTCCGTGATTTTCTGGAAAGAACCGCGGCGCCGGAGCACCCCCTGGTCTGGTGCGGCGACTTGAACGTGGCCCCGGAAAGCATCGACGTCCATGCCCCGAAAAGGCTTTGGGGGCATGTCTGCTTTAATCCGGAAGTGTGGGAAGCTTTTGCCGCGGTCAAAACCTGGGGGCTGGTCGATATCTTCAGGAAACATCATCCGGGGGAAGCGGGCCTTTATACTTTTTACGACTACCGGGTTCCGAGCTCTGTCGCCCGGGGCTTGGGCTGGCGCATTGATCACATCCTGGCCACGGCGCCGCTGGCGGCAAAATCGGTCCACTGCACCATCGACCTGCAACCGCGCCTGGAAAACAAGCCTTCCGACCACACAATCATGAGCGCGGTATTTGATCTTTAACGGCTGACAAATATCTCCCGCGCCATCTCGGCATCAACGGCAAACTCCGCGTAGCCGACCCGGAAGATATAGGAGGGGAAGGCCTGCAGCAGACGGATGCGATTGCCGGGCAGCACGCCCATCGCCACCAATTTTTGCATTTTTTTGCTGTCCTCCGTCTGGATATAGGCGATTTGCCCTTCTTCATGCGGATTAAGTTCCGTAAGGGGCACCACGCCCAAGTCGCCGCTTTGCTTGGCCTCGCGGCAGC
>JBAQLR010000076.1:0-3327 GCA_049302035.1 Syntrophales bacterium | reverse complement strand
GCCGCCTCCGGTCTCTGAAAACCTATCCCATCCTTGTCGATACTGTTCAAAGGTATTTCAAGGGGCAGGAACCCGATCTCTCCTGGTTCACGCAAGGCTGAATTTGAATACCCTGTGATCGCTTACTAATCGAGAGTGTTCTGGGGCTACTCATAGTTGTAACTGTCATAGCATCATTTTTCCTAGTTGGCCGGCGTTGGGGATTAGTTGGTTTAGTCTCTCCATTTGTTCTTATCGGTCTTTTTCGCCCACTAGCACAGGTGGCAGCCTACAAGCTCTTGGGATATCGTACTGGTGTTGATGATCAGCCAGAATCAATTGACGGGTCGCTTCAACAAATGGCAAATGGAGACGATGGATTTAGAAAAGCTTTTGAAAAAATTGGGCGTGAAGCTGATAAAAGACGTCAACGATTATCTACATTAGCAAGCAAGGCAGCCATTTCTTCTGTTCTCCAAAGGCACAATGTATCATCTGATGAATATGAAAAACTTTTTGACTCTCTGTGGACTTCTGCTCTGCATGACCTGGCTTGGGAGATTGTCAGCAGCTCAAGCGATTTAGATTCACTTATTCAAATGAAGAGGCGAGGCACCAGTGATGCTGAAATATGGTCTCATTTTCGAGATTTCAAATGAAGCGGCCCCTAACAATCGCATCAACTCGGACTGGCAATTCCGCTACGCTCCATTGCCAGCCGGTTATGCGGAGCGTTAGCGAAGGAAAAAATATGAAATTACCTGATCTCCAGAAGAATATATTAAAAATATTAATACCCCTATGGCTATTCCTATCGAGTATGATTGGACTTGTTCTTCAGAAGCTCCTCCCCCTCGATAAATTGAACGGAATAGAAAGTATAATATGGGTGAAGATAATAGCCATCCTATTCGTAACCATTCTATGTGGTTCATTTTATATCTTTATCCTCCACTCAAAATTAAAACCAAAATTAAACATGAGTAAATATATCTACAACACCTATGGTTACTATATTCGCAAATCAGATAACATCCATTTATGCCCAAAATGCTTATTAAGCGAACCTCATATTGAAGCACCAATATGCGTTAAAAATACTATCCTTATGAGTTCAGTATGCGGCAACAATATTATATAAAAACGCTAACAAAACACCAGAGTGGACGGCCAAAAAGCTGGCCGCCACTCAGTTTAGCGTTGTGTAAACATAAAATAGATTGAAACCCATATCGGGGACAAGAGAATCAAACCATAAATAATATGACCGAATATATAAAATATCTGAGCGATTGTATAAGCAATAATCCCGGTGGGTTCCTGGCTATCGTTGCTGCTTTGCTGGGCGGTTTGTTCGGCCTCGGCATGTACAATAAAAATAGAACCAGGATATATCGGCAACAACTGTTTGAAGCGTTTCACCCCGAATTGAATAGAATCCTCCAAACAAACGAAGACTGCATAAATATTTTGACCGACGCCTCCTACTCTAAACATGAGATTGCCGTTAATAATCTCATGGCTCATGTTGGATTTATTGAAAAGATTAGACTCAAAAGAAAATGGCATCGCCTCGCCACGATTAAAGTCAACAAAAATACACGCATACCATTCTATGAGCAATATCAAAATTGCGGCTCCCTTGATAAAAGGAGAAAAGTGAGACCTATTGTTATTAAACGTATTCAAGACATTATCTCCTTTGCAAATAAATGAAAAAGACCACACAACCAGTCACTACAGCGGAGCCGCGGGACGCGGCCCGCTGACCCTATCGTTAGTCAAAAATAAAATAAAAATCGGACGCCCTGTATGACAGCCGCCACATCTCGCACAAAAAATATAACAATTCCCTTATTGCTGCTACTTGTAGGAACATTATTGCAAATTGTATTACCAAATTTTGATACCTTGGAAAAACTCCTGCTTTCATACCTAAAGCATAAATGGCTAGTGTGGGAATTAAAACTATCAACTCTCGCATTTTTTGTACTCCTTCCATATCGTGCCTACCAAAAACATGTTCAAAAATATACATCCGCAAGTTTAATAGAATCTTACATGGATACGAAATCAAAAATTAAAACAGAATGTTATAAAACCGACGTTGTTTTTCTCGGCAGAGAACTTGCTTCGAAAGGTCTGGCCGGGTCTGGATCCGCAATAGTAAGAAACAAAGACCTTAAGCTATCTCACGTCCATAGATTTGTAAGCGTTTGCCTTGAATATATTGACAGTACCAAGGGCAACTACTCCCTTGATAAGCCTTCAGTCAAAGCGCTTTTTGCCGACTACAAAGACGCCGATATCACTGATGTAACCACAACTATCACTAACCAATATGCTGCCAGAGGATTGCCATTAAATCAAAGTGTCCTATCTTCTGCGGTTACAGATATTGAAAATACTTATAGCATTGCGCTCCTGAAAATTGATGCTATGTGAGTAATTTCGCTAACCAATCACTGCAGCGGACGGCTATGCCGCCGCTGACCTTGTCGTTAGGGGCTAAAGAGAAAAAATGAAAATTTCGCGTGAGGATTACGACAAAATCATTCAGTCTCAATTAGACGGAAAGCTAACGATAATGATCGATACTTCGGCATGGCGCCAATTTCTTGATAAGGCAGACCCAAAGAAGTTAGAAGCCCTCTTGAATTACTCGGTGCGAGGTCAAATTGGTTTGCTTCGATTGCTATCTCGGATTGATATACTGCTTCTCCTCTTTTGTGCTGTTTTCTCTATCCGTGCATTCGGTTGGTGGGCGGCAGCAATCGGTCCATTAATCTTGGGCGCTGGGTTTTTCTACAAATCCCGGGCAAGTATTGGCAGGCAAAGCTTGGTAGGTGTTACGATTTTTCTCGTATTGGCAATTATATTCGCCGCCTTTCAGGCCTCGTGGACATTTTCTATCAAAATATTACTCCTTTCTGTAGCAATCGCGTTTTTCTTGATCCGGTTTCTCTATGTTTTTACAAGCAGGTTTGTATTTAGCCTTATTCACTCGAGTTACCAATTCTTCTCGCATTTTTACCTTCAACCTGCGGAAAAAGTGGGAGACGTCGTAATTCCACTGATATGGACTGAGCCAGAATATGAAGCGTCTACACAGGAGAGAGACGAATAATGACGAAGATAATCTTATTCTCGTTTCTGGGGATTATATGTTTTCTTTATACTCTGAATCTTTTTCTTAGAGGCGCAAAAAAACAGCTAATCGAGGTAAGCGATCACAGGGGGGTAGCCCGCAGAATTATTTTTCAAACTGGTAAGGAATTTATGGCGACATTGGATAATTTATGTTACAGCGCCTGCTCAGAAAGGATAGGGCAGGCAGGACATGGCAGA
>JBAQLR010000075.1:0-33236 GCA_049302035.1 Syntrophales bacterium | reverse complement strand
GCACACCACCGGACAGTCTGATGGCGCCTTCCCGGCATGCTGCGACACAGGCGCCGCAGCAACTGCATGTCTCCTCAGTAACGACAGGACGACAGGCGCCAATCAGGCCAACATCCACAATCTGGGGGCAAGAGCAAGCATTTGGGCAATCGGAGATGGAAAGGCGAAACTCATGATGCCTTTTCAAGTCTCCGGGGACAATTTTTTCCAGGAAGGACTTAAAGTTTCTGGCGCGCAGGCGCACCCGCATATCTTCCGCCAGTCCCGTATCGCAAACCGCTCGGTTGGCACAACCCCGGTGGCCAAAGCAGATACCCACCTGGAAACCTGCAAATTCAGCCGATTTATTATTGACTTCTTTATGTCCTGTCATGTTTAGCCCCCTACCACTTGGCTGCTACTTGCGCCTTGACATAAGTCAAAGATAAATGGTAGTCCCCACGCCGGAAAGGGATTCTTGCCTATGGATATTATTGAGCAGATTGCCTCCATTCCCCTGTTTCAAGGCCTTCCCCGGCCGCAGTTGGAAGAACTGGCCATGATTACCCTGGCGCAGAGCGTCCAGCGCGGCCAAACCATATTTGCCGAGGGCGATCTCGGTACGGGTTTTTACGTGCTGGCTTCCGGCCGGGTAAAGATATTCAAACTTTCCCCCGACGGCAAAGAACAGATTCTCCATATCATGCCGCCTTCCGAGCCCTTCGGTGAAGTGGCGGTCTTTGCCGGTGAGCGTTTCCCCGCTTATGCGGAAGCCTTGGAGGATAGCTACACCCTGTTTTTCCCCCGGACAGCATTTGTCGATCTGATTGCCCGGAACCCCTCGCTGGCCCTGAATATGATGGCAATCCTGGCCCGACGGTTGCGCAAGTTTGTCGTCATGATCGAAGCCCTCTCTCTGAAAGAGGTCCCCGGTCGGCTGGCCACCCATTTTCTGCTTCTCAGCGGGCAACAGGGTGGAGAAAGATTACTCACCCTTGATATTTCTAAAAACCAGTTGGCGAGCCTCATGGGCACCATTCCGGAAACCCTCTCGCGCATCCTCTCCCGCATGGTCAAAGAAGGATTGATCGAAACCAGCGGACAGCGCCTGATCCGTATCTTGGACGAAGCGGGCCTGCAGGAACTGGCTGAAGGTGAAAGGCGCCTCTAATCACTGTTCTCCAGGTGACGATTATTCCGGCTGCCGGAATCTCCCCTGCGCCTTTTCCTCAACGACATCCTTTATTTTTTTATCATCACCGCAGCGAAAAATCCGTCCATCTCCTGGCCTTTCATGCCGGTACGCATAAATCCCCCGGGAGCGTCCATTCCAGGCCACCTGCCATCCTGCACCGGCGCCAGGCAAAAGTCACTGTGGCGGGACAGGAAATCTTCGAGGACCTCTTCGTTTTCCTCCGGCATGATCGTACAGACGCTGTAAATCATCGTCCCACCCCGTCTCAGGTAGGTCGCCGCATTGTGCAATATTTTTTTTTGCAATATGGAAGCGGCTTGCAGGTGGCGCATCTGGCAACGCCATTTTATTTCCGGATTCCTGCGCACTGTCCCCAGGCCGGAACAGGGCGCATCGACAAGTATCCGGTCAAACTTATTATGCCATGCCGACCCCAGATCGGTTGTCGCATCCCCCTCCCAGGTTTCGATAATCCCGATTCCTTGCCTGGCGGCCAATCCCCGGAGAGCAGCCAGTTTCCCGACGTTATTGTCCAGGGCAAACACTTTTCCCTTGTTACCCATTCTTTCGGCAAGATGGGTTGCCTTGAGCCCCTGCCCCGCACAAAGATCAAGATTAAGCTCACCGGGACGGGGTTCCAGAAGCTGGCTGATCAGTTGCGATGCCTCATCCTGGCGCAGGACATGTCCTTGCTGAAAACTCTTCGTGGCGCGCAACGATGCTGCCCCCCTGGCGATCACCAGGCCATCGGCAGAAAAGGTTGTTTGTCCGACCTCCAGACCTTCTTGTTTAAGTTCAAGGGCCGCTGCCTCCCTGGTTACTTTCAGGCTGTTGACGCGCAGGGTAGCGGGTGGGATTTCATTGTTTGCAACACAGAGGGCCAATGTTTTTTCCCGTCCGAAGACCTCCAGCCACCGGCGTACCAGCCAACGGGGGTGTGAATGCATGACGACAAGATACTCTTCCGGATCCTCCTTAAGGGAAGGATAAACCAACCCCTCCCTGCGGCGGAGATAATTTCTCAGGATGGCATTGACCAGCGCGGCCCCGGCAGGCTTACAGACTTTTGCAAGATTAACAGCCTCATTGACTGCGGCGGAGGGCGGGATCCGGTTAGTATAAAGCAACTGGTAAAGTCCAGTTCGGATAATGTTGATTATCGGGATATCGAGAGAGTTGAAGTCGCCCCGGTAAATGGTTCTGATAATCCAGTCGAGGTGTCCCTGTGTCCTTAACACACCATAGACCAGGTGAGTGGCGAGTTTCTGTTCATGGATGTTAGGCAACTGTCCCCGAGAAAGGTAAGCATCTAAAAGCGGCTCCGCGTAAGCATCCGTCAGAACCACACGGTTCAGAATCTCCAGAGCCATGCCCCTGGCCGTGTTAATGTTTAACTCTGCGGGCAACGTTTTCAGGGGAGGACGCTTCATTTATTTTCTATCTCCCAGAACGGCGCCGGAATTTACCCGGTAGCCCTGGAGAAAATCTGCCACGGGCATTCTTTTTTTATTTTCCATCTGAACATCGAGGAGCAGGACCCAGCCATCGGCAACCGCAACCTTGATAAACTTTTCTGCCGCGATGACCGTCCCAACGGGCAACCCACCCGTATTTTGCACCTCCGCCCTGGCGGCAAGAACTTTTAGCATTTTCCTCTCCATGAAGGTATATGCCCCTGGCGAAGGGGAGAGCCCCCGAATGAGATTAACGATTGTCGTCCCCCGCTGTGCCCAACGTATCAGGCCGTCTTCCTTCTGCAGGCGGGGGGCGTAAGTGGCAGCAGTTTCCTCCTGTGGCAAAGACCGGGCCGTTTTGTTCATCTTCATTTCTATTGCCTGAATCAGCATTTCCGCCCCCCGGTGGGCAAGCCGGTCGTGCAGGCACCCGTATGTCTCGTCTGCCCCGATAGCGATTTCCTCCTGCAAAATTATATCCCCTGCATCCAGCTCTGCCGACACGCTCATGATAGTAACGCCCGTTACTTCTTCACCATTGATGATGGCCCAATTTATCGGTGCGGCCCCCCGGTATTTAGGCAGAAGGGAGGGGTGGATGTTGAGGCAGGCCAGCGGCGGCCGGTCAATGAACTCCCGCGGAAGCAACTTGCCATAAGCTGCAAGCACTACCAGATCGGGCGCCAATTGCCGGAATACTTGCAGAAACGCTCCATCACCCAGCCGCTCCGGCTGTAGGATGGGAATATTATGCTCCTGCGCAAAAACCTTGACCGGCGGTGGCGACATAATAAGCCTTCGCCCCTGGGGACGATCCGGCTGGGTGATAGCCCCCACTATCGGATAATGCCGCTTCAGTAAAAGAGCCAGCGCCGGTAAGGCAAATTGTGGAGTCCCTATAAAAAGGACACGTGGTTTTTCCATAAATACCTCATATTTCAGGATTTTGTCATAATTATAAAAAAAAAGAAAGTTGATTGTTTACTTTGGAAGAAAGTGAAGGTACGCATGCCGGGTGGCGCAGGCCAATAAAAAAAGGGGGCAGGCAAGGCCTTTCAACCTTGCCTGCCCCCCTATGTACACCGAAGAATGGCGATACAACCACTCTTCAGATTAAAGGGGGCGACGGGTGGATGAGGAGGGGGGAGGGAACCACCCGTCGTCGTAAAAACCAAACAACACTTCCTAACTTTATATTAACCAAACATCGCTCCCGACTGCTGGTTTTATCCCCTTCATCTTCGCCATAGACTTAAGCAACATGTGTGCCATGCAAACAAGCCATGTTCTTTGGCGGGATAAATAACATTTTAATTTGTTTGATAACAATAGTTTGCAGCAATATAAAAATTACATGGGCGACGTTCGGGTAGGGTGGCGTTAGCATTAACAGCAGCCATAATGTGCGCATAACGCACATATATCATGCGTAAATTGCCTAGTAGGGCGGTTTTAAGCTGGCTGCAGACATGTGCTCATTTAGCACACATTGTGCTTAATTAGCACATGTTTAGGCCGAGTTAAGTTAAAGGGACTCAGACGTTTCTTTTTAGTTCCCGCAACAGCTTAAAACGGGATATCCCTAATATTTTTGCGGCCTTACTTTTGTTACCCTTGCTTTGCTCCAAGGCTTTGGTGATTATTTTGTCTTTTACATCCCTGGCTATCTTTCCCGTTACTCCTTCAAAATCAATACCTTCCGGCGGTAACGCCGGTGAAAAAGTATATTGGAATAGCTGATCTCTACCCTGTGGTGCAACGGCTTTGATTTCTGCCGGCAGGTACTCGGGGGTGATGATCTCGCCCATACTCTGCACGATCATCACACGTTCAACAATGTTCTTCAACTCCCGGACGTTACCCGGCCAGGGATGCTTGAGAAGGATTTCTTCGGCTTCTTTGCTGAATCCGATGACCTTTTTACCGAATTTTTTATTAAACTCTTCAACAAAATATTCTGCTAAAATTATGATATCCTGGCTTCTTTCTCTTAAGGGCGGGATCGTAATGGGTACGACGCTGATACGGTAGAAAAGATCGTCCCGAAAGGCGCCTTCCGTAACCATGAGGTTGAGGTCGCGATTCGTGGAGAAAATAAAGCGTACGTCCAGGGGGATATTCTCCGTGCCGCCCAAGCGACGCACATATCCGTCTTCCAGAACACGTAGAAATTTTGCCTGGAGAATCGTGGGCATTTCTCCTATTTCATCAAGCAGCATCGTGCCGCCGTTGGCGTATTCTATAAGGCCGATTTTTTTCTTTCTGGCATCGGTAAAAGCGCCCGCCTCGTAACCGAACAGTTCACTTTCCAGCAGCGCTCCGGGGATGGCGGCACAATTGACATCGACAAAGGGTTGGGAGCGCCTGTCACTCTGCTTGTGAATTGCCCGCGACAATAATTCCTTGCCCGTGCCGCTGGCGCCGCAGATCAGCACGTTGGTATTGTGCCCGGCAACCTCTTCCACCTTGCGGAAAATATCCAGCATATTTGCTGATCTGCCCAGTATGTTATGAAACCCCAGGAGAAAATCCTCCCGCTCCTTAAGTTTATCCACCTCCGTCTTCAAGGATTGGGCTTCCTGCGAGAGCATGGCGTGCATCATGGCATTATCGTAGGAAACTGCGGAATTATTAACCAAAATGTCGAGGATGTTGACCTGATCATCGGGGTAGCCCTCTGCTTCCTTGGCCAGATAAAGGACGCCCAGTATCTTTTTCTTGATGCGGATGGGGATGGCGATTTCCGAAGTGTATCCTTCAAAGATGGGACAAGATGCAGGCAGGGGCGATGTTGACTGCTTCTTGAGCACCATGTTGGTATCCATGGCTTTCCGGATGATGCTTTTTTCAATCTTTTCCTGGTAATCATCCAAAGCACCGGACAAAAGCCTATCGTGGTCATTGACAAGACATGGTTCGTCATCTCTGCCGGGCAAATAAAGCAGGGCTTTCTTAACCTGCGTAATGGCAACGGCACTTGTTATGAGGATGCCAGCCAGACGCTCACTTTGGACGCCACTGAAATTCATTGCCGAAACGGCTTCATGCAGGATCATCAACTGGCGTATTTTTTCCCCATCCTCTTCGAACAAGCGGGCGTTATAAATAACAATACTTATTTGGCTGGCAAAGGTAAAAAGCAGGTTAATTTCTTCGGGGAAAAATTTTGTCGCGTGCTGACGCCAAGCAGCAATGGAGCCAATTACCTCGTCACCAATTTTCAAGGGGGCGCAAAAAATTGAACCCCATTTATAAATATTGGCGAACTTTCGGTCTGCTTCCGTAATGCGGGGGTCCGTGGCCGTATCTTCGATAGCAATAAAACGGCCCGTTTTCGTGACCTTGGCAACCAGGCAGTCAAGACCCTGAACGTCCAGCGGCTTGGCAAAGGCCTTCTGCCGCTCTTCCGCACTAAAATTTTTTACCACTTTCGTGTGCAGATAGCGTTTTGACTTATCGAAGAGGCTTATCATGCCCCGTTCGAAACCACTCGCCTCAACCAATTCATCAAGGGTTTTCGAAAGCACCTCTTCGAGTTTTGAAGGAGAGGTCAACAGCTCACTGATATGGAAAATGCTCTGCAGAAGTTTATCCCTGTCGAGCAGCGGCAAGTTTTCCCGCCTGGTAATATCAGGCTTTTCTAGACGCGAAACCACAACTTATCCCGTTTCCTTTAATATCATGCTAAGTACCGTCGTCAGCTTGATCGTATCTTCATCGGCTTTTCGCAACCTCGTCGCCACAATACGTGCCAGGTTAAGGATGATGCGGTAACCAAAGGCATAATCCGCTTCCATCAGGTTTAAAAAAACCGTTTTCCTGATCTCGTAGAGAGTACAGTCGGTTACAGCTCGCACGGTGGCGGTGCGTTTTGATTCTTCCAGCAGAGCTATCTCACCGAAAACGTGGTGCTGAACAGCATGCAGCCGAGTAAAGATTTTATTTCTATCGGAAGCTTCGTCACCCAGGCGATCCATGACAAGCTTTTTTATTACTTCTACGGTCCCCTGCTTGATAATGTACATACAATCACCCACTTCTCCCTCTTGCATGATTACCTCCTGCGCGGAAAAGTGTACAACGTGGCAGATATTCAGAACATTGTCGATTTGCGCTGGAGAAAGGTTCTTAAAAATCTCCGTTTCCCGTAAGGAATTGACGTCCCGTTCCATTATTTTACTCCACCCAATATCCTTTTTCGCCCTGCCTCTTCATGCGAGGGCAGACTCCGGGAGAGCAGGACGGCAAAATCATCGCCGCTGATGACGTAACTGTCTTCCGGATTAATCATCGCCCTGGTCTCCTCTTTTTCACGAAAGAATTCCTTTTTTGACTCCTTCAGTTTTTCCCGGATAAAGACATCAATCGCCGAGGAATCGTCGGCCAAAAGATCATCCAGCTTGATGGCCTTCTTTTCCTGCAGCAACCCAACAAGAATGGCCTGGTGCTTTTCCCGGTAATAACGGGCAAGTGCTGCGAAAGTATCGCCGATAAACTGACGGGGAATATCCACACGCCATAGCTTGTTGCCGTCATCCAGGGACATGATACTCGAAAACAAGCGGGGAAGGCCAGGCGAGTTGATAGCACTGGCCAACAGGGAACCAATATGCTCGCCCCGGACAATAATCTGATCCACGTTGGCCCGTCTGAGGTGCGGTTTGTTTTCGCCATCCAGCAGTTCGGCAACAATCTTAATGGTCGGCGCCAAGGATTTGATCGCCAGGGCCGCCAGGGTGGTACGCTCATCCAGACGATCCACGGTACGCTGTCCCGAATTATCGGCCACGATCAAGGCAAATTTCGCCTTGGCAATATTGGCTCTGACCAGGACTTCTTCATGCACATAATTGCCCCTGATAAACTTCAGCCTGCATTTTGCGTATTTGAGTTTAAGGTTGTCCACCATGCTGATGGGCAGTTCATTGATCAAAACGATGGTTTTTTCCCGGACGGCATCATAGGCTGTCAGGCCCTGCAAAACCTCTTCGGTGTGCTGATTCCAGCCACAAATTACGATGTGCTCCCTGTCTGTTATGGTTTCCAAACCCTTACCCTCCTTCAGCTTCTTTTCCACAATGAGGGAAGCGATGGTGGCCGTCACCAGGGACATCAGGCCGACGCCGGAACAGATCAAGATTATTCCGACGCCCCTCCCACCCAGGGAAACGGGGTATTTGTCACCATAGCCGACCGTCGTCATGGTCACGATTGCCCACCAGAGGCTATCCCAAAAAGAATCAATATTGGAGTCCGGATGGGACCTTTCAAAGAAGAACGCGCCCGCTGCACTCAGGATAATAAGACCCAATGTTGCGGTCAACACCTGTGAAAAGTGGTCCCGGCGCAGTCTCGATAAGTATTTTAATATTCCGGTCATTGCCTGATTACGCGGTGGAGCGGCACCCCCTTGTTATGGGAACAAATCGCCTCTCTGGTTTTTTGGATTCGATACTCATCGGTGATCATAGGCGAAAAAAAACATGTTGAAGACCGCCCGTCCCTGGGTGGCGGAACGCAGGTCGGTGGAATAACCAAACATCGCCTTTAGTGGCACCCGGGCCTTTATCTCACTGATCAGGCCACGGGGTTTTACATCCTGGATTTCTCCCCGACGGGAATTAATGTCACCGATCACCTCGCCCATAAATTCCGAAGGGGTAATGATGTCTACCAGCATGATTGGCTCCAGTAAGACTGGCGACGCCTGCAAGCAGGCATCTTTCAGGGCAGTTGCGGCGGCGACCTTATAGGCTAGTAACGAGGCCTCGCCCTCCCGGAAAGAGCCACCCTTAATAATTACCTTCAGATCAACGACAGGATAGCCCCCCACAACACCGCTTTGCAAAGCCTCCTGGATACCCTCGGCAATAGCCGGTTGATATTCCGGCGGGAAGGGCGGCGGTTCCACGTCCGTCTGCCAGCTAATCTCGTTGCCTGCACCGCGCAATGCCGGTTCAACTTTGATTTTCACGTGGCCGAAATGCCTTTTCTCCCCCAGTTCCCTCTCAAAGATGTTTTCCACCTCCACCGCTTTCCGAATTGTTTCCCGGTAAACCACACGAGGTTGCCCCACATTGATGTGGGTATTGAATTCCCTGTTCAGGCGGTCCACAATGATATCCAGATGGAGTTCGCCCATGCCGGAAATGACCGTCTGGGCCGTTTCGTCATCATATTTTACCTTGAGGGTGGGGTCTTCCTCCATGAGCTTAGTCAGCGCCGGTAATAATTTTTCCTGATCGGCCGATGTTTTGGCTTCAATCGCCTGACTGATGACCGGTTCATAGAATTCGATGGGCTCCAGAAGAATCGGTTGGGCTTCGTCGCAGATGGTATCGCCCGTCGTCGTATCCTTTAGACCGACGATGGCGACAATCTCGCCCGCCCCGGCTTGTTCGATCCTTTCACGCTTGTTGGCGTGCATCTTGAGCAGACGGGCAATCTTTTCCTTCTTTCCTTTGGTAACATTGTAAATGTCGGCACCCGACGTCAGGCGCCCCGAATAGATTCGCAGGTAGGTGAGCTTTCGGCCTTCATCCTGCATGATCTTGAAGGCCAGGGCCGCCAGGGGTTCCTTTTCACTGCTGGGACGGGTCTCCATCTTCCCGGTCAGGGGGTTGCTACCCGTGACCGGCGGCACGTCCAACGGTGAGGGGAGATAATCCACCACCCCGTCGAGAACTGGTTGGATGCCTTTATTTTTCAAGGCCGCGCCGCACATGATCGGGACTACTTTCAGGTCCAGGGTGGCCTGCCGCAGGGAAATCTTTATTTCATTTTCCGAAATCTCCAGCCCGTTCAGGTATTTTTCCGCCAACTCGTCATCCACCTCAGCCAGCGCTTCCACGAGCTTTTCCCGGTATTCCTGACTCGACGCCAGCGCTTCCGGTGGGATATCGGTAAGGTGATAAGACACACCCTGGGTGCCCTCTTCCCAGACAATCAGTTTCCGGGTAATCAGGTCGATCACCCCGACAAAACCATCCTCTCCGCCGAGGGGTATCTGGATCGCCAGCGGCAGGGAGGCAAACCTCTCTTTCATCATCTTGATGGTGTTCCAATAATTGGCGCCCACACGATCCATCTTATTGATGAAAGCAATCTTCGGCACCCGGTATTTATCCGCTTGGTGCCAAACGGTTTCCGACTGCGGCTCCACACCGGCAACGGCGTCAAAAACCACCACCGCACCGTCAAGAACGCGGAGACAGCGTTCTACCTCAATGGTGAAGTCCACATGTCCCGGCGTATCAATGATATGAATCTCGTGATTCCCCCAACTACAGGTAGTCACGGCGGAAGTAATGGTTATGCCCCGCTCCTGCTCCTGAGGCATCCAGTCCATCACCGCCGTCCCATCATGGACCTCCCCGATCTTATACGATTTGCCCGTATAAAAGAGAATCCTCTCCGTCACGGTCGTCTTGCCGGCATCAATATGGGCAACAACACCAATGTTTCTGATATGGGAAAGCTTTGTTTTTTGCGCCATGAAACTGCCCCTGGGGAAAAGATGCTGTCGAAGAGATATCCCGGCTATTGCCTGACGCTGGGCGCCAGCAGTTCTTGGTCGGCCTTGAAGGGGCGCCTGGTGTCGATGTGCCCCCCGAGAGAGGACAGCTTTTTGTTGTCCACCAGCAGGGTTACTTCTTTGATTTCAGGAATATTAGCCGTTAGTGTATTCGTCAAGGAGTAGATGGTGGCCATTTCACTGGCACTACCCCGTGGATGCTCCATGACCAGTTTTTTACCGAAACTCACGTACGCCCGTCCACCTTCGCTTATCCTCACGTTTTGCAGTTCCGTACCGGCGGGGAAGGTATTTACAAGCTTGCTCTTGGATCCCTCGATCAAGGCCTTTACCAACTCCCTGGCTTCACCGACACTACCGGTTCCCTTCGGGATACGCCTTTTTTCCGGCGTCAGAAAGCGTTCGTTGGCATCGGAAAAATAAAGTGTCACGACCCATTTTTCACGTTTCGCCCCCCCATTTTCACCCTTACCCGTGACAGGCGGATAAAGAGAATCAAAAAGCGTAATAAATAAGAAAACCAAGGAGCTGAAAATGGTTAAGGCTATCAGCGTCAGCATCAGCAGCCGGGTTCCCTTTTTTTTCTTCTTGGATTTTTTTTCATTAGAACGTCTTTGCTTTTTTGTTGCCATATTATTTTTCAACCCTGCCATTCACCCACCAGTCGCTTTTATCCTTGAACCACCACTCCGAAGAATCGGTCGCCAGGATGGCCTCCGCAAGTTTTTTTGCCGTGTCCGTGCCCAACCTTTTTAAGGCATAGGCAATCCATTCCTGACTGTATTTGTTGCCCAGATCATCGTGCTCCTTAAGCTGCAAAATGAGGGACAGCTGATCGGCATCGTGGGCCAGGAGCGCCTCCAGGGTTTTCTTTTCGTTAAATTCGTCAATCAGCGTTTCTATTTCCGTACCAAAAAACAGAGTGTCGGCCAGGTCCTTTACGGCCTTTTTCTCATCCACGGTGACATACTTTTTATTGACATAGTTCATATCGCCGGTGCGTGTTTCCGGCAGATCGTGGAAGAGGCACATCTTCAGAACCCGGAGTTCATCAACCTGTCCTTCCAACTTGCACAGGGCAAAACTGATAAAAATGGCAGTCGAGATATGTTCCGCCACCGATTCGCGCCCGGAGCCGAGAAACTGATAACCGGTGCGGGGCGTCTTTTTCAGCATCCCGACTTCAAAGAGAAAATTGGCGATATCTTTCATGGTTTTTTTAACGTATTGATCCTGTTGCCCATCATGTCGGAAACCCGCTTAATTTGCTGCTGGAGGGCGGCGATCCCTTCCGGTTTCAAGGTCAATAGCTTGTCCAGCTGCTCTTTCCAGTATCCCAGTGTTTCTTTTTCGTTTTCTTTTACTTTTTTGGCAAATTGCGCCTGGAATTCCTTTACCAGAGCGGATTGATCGTTTGACATCGCAGACCCCCTCTTCCCGGCGCATGTAGCGGAACGGCTGGCGCTTTCGCCCTTTGGAAACCGGTGAATCGGGGGCATTATATCATTAAAGGCCAAATTAGCAATCGCTAAGTTGCCGCCGTAATAAATGATTTTTCGGTACACTTTCTTAGCGGTTTCTATTCACGTCGGCACGGTCGCAAAAAGACAAAATCGGGCAGATGGAGCAAAAGGGTGAAAGAGGGCGACAGATAAGACGGCCAAAGGCAACCATCAGGGTATTATAACCAATCCAATACTTTTGCGGTAGTTTTTCCCGGAGGGCAAATTCCGTTTGCTCGGGAGTTTTCGTCCGGACGTATCCCAGGCGATTGGAAATGCGATGAACATGTGTGTCCACACAGATACCTTCCTTCGCAAAACCAAGGGTTAGCACAAGATTGGCCGTTTTACGGCCCACGCCCGGCAAAGCCAGCAACTGTTCCATGGTGTCCGGAACCTGGGAACCATAACGCTCCAAGAGTTCCCTGCAGACAGCGAGGATGGTCCGGGCCTTGTTACGGTAAAAACCTACGGGATAGATAGCCTGGGCAATCGTTTCCGGCAACAATCCCAGCATCTCCGCCGGGGTCCCGGCCAGCCGGAAGAGCCGCTTTGTTGCCCCGGCAGTGGTTTCATCCTTGGTGCGCAGACTGAGCAGCGTGGAAATCAAAATATTAAAGGGCTGATACTTCTGATTGGCCAGTTGCGTCACGATCGGTATCTCCCATTTTTTGGCTTCCTCCGTCAAAATAGAGATAATATCGTGGATATTCTGGTCTTTCATAGTTCTCTGTGGCGCCCTGACTCTGTCAGGCTGGCTAATCGTAACCTTCGTCCGCCGCCAGCATATCCAAATGGAGGGTGGCGATGTCCTCAACGTCGAGATTCACAACTTCCGTGGAGGCAGTGGAATCCACCATTTTTACGTAGCGTTTGCACACATTGCAAACATCCACCCGGTAGCGCTCCTCTCCCTCTACGGTGAAATAAGCCATCGTCTGCTGCTCCTCATTGCCGCAGAAGGGGCACTTAACCCGACTGTAATCCCACTCGATACCGCATTGATTGCAGAAGAGAAAGCGTCGCTCTTCGGCGCCTTTCAGTTCGCCGATTTTCGGCTCCTTGCCGCAGATAGGGCAATATCCCTCGGACCATCCTAATCGTTTGATAATGTCGCTATATTGCCCGGCAAAGTTTTCAAGCGCCGGCCGCAGGCTTTCCTCCACAAAGAGCTCAATAAGGTCGAAGCTGCCATCGTCATCGTCCCCGGCGAATTCCTCTTCCGACATTGGTTCAAAAGAGTGGCGAATTACCTCAGCAAAATCAAGTTCACCCTCCTCAAGCTGCCGGATAAATTCCTTAGTGTCGCCGGGCATGTGCTTTTCCGCTATTTCCAGCAGGCGTAAAAAGTAATCCCGGGCTGGCTGGAAATCGAAGTTGATGGTGGCAAAATCCAGGAGCGGCAAGCCACCGGCCAGTTTCGCCGTAATCATCCGTTCCTCGAGGGGAAAAATAATTTGCCCCGTCTTCTGCCGATATTCCTCTCTCAGAACAAGAATTTCGCTTAAGATGTCGAACAAGTCGGTATAATGCGGGTTCGTCACCCGGTATTTTTCTATGGTCTTTAAGCTATTAACCAGGACATTGGTCATATATTTTCCTCCTTTACTGTTCCGACAGCCTGCCTGTCGCAAATTGCCAGAATATTGCGACGGCTTTTTAGGCCGGTCGATTTATATATTCTTTAGCCACCTGCCGCAAGACATTATTTTGTTACAGTGAGAATTTGATTTGCAAAAGATAACAAATTGAACTAAAGGATGCTTCCGAGACAGGTTTGGCAGGCAAAAAAAGCTGGAGTCGTCGCATATGGCTATCGTTAACAGGTTGATAAACTTAACAATGCCCCTGGGCGCCCTGGTTTTGCTGACTCTGAGCTTCCCGGCAACGGCCGCAGCTTCAGAAGGTGGCCGGGAAATCGGCCAGTTACTGCCCTTGTGGTCGGTTCTTCCTTTTACCGGGATGCTGCTCTCCATCGCCCTTTGTCCCATCCTGACGCCCCATTTCTGGCATCTGCATTACGGCAAGGCCACCTTTTGCTGGGCATTGTCCTTTGCCCTGCCTTTCCTCTATTACTTTCCGGAAACGGCCATGCACGAGATATTGTACATCTTTTTCGTGGACTATGTTCCCTTTATCATCCTCTTATGGAGCTTGTTTACGATCGCCGGCGGCATCGTTATTACCGGATCGTTCAGAGGCACCCCGCTGGTTAACACCTTGCTGCTTTTCATCGGCACGATGCTGGCTTCCTGGGTGGGCACGACGGGTGCGTCCATGATTATGATTCGCCCCCTGCTGAAGGCCAACAAGACACGGCAAAATAAGGCGCACACCGTATGTTTCTTTATCTTCCTCGTGGCAAATATCGGCGGTTCTCTGACGCCTCTGGGCGATCCGCCTTTATTCCTGGGATTTCTGCACCAGGTGCCCTTTTTCTGGGTCACAAGGGCGGTTCTGCCGCACCTGTTGTTGACAACGGCCATTCTCTTGACGATATTTTTCGCGTTGGACAGTTTCTACTTCCTGCGGGAAGGGTCACCGGAAATAACCCCGGAGCTGGAGAAGGAGAAAAAAGCCTTCTTCAAGCTGGAGGGCGGCTACAATCTGGTGCTTTTGGCAGGGGTGGTGGGCATGGTGGTGACCAGCGGCTGCTGGGAGGCAGGAACCTGCACGGTACGGGGAGTGGGATTAGAATGGCAGAATCTGGCCAGGGATGCGATGATTATCATCCTGGGTATCCTTTCCCTGATCGTGACCCCCCAAAAATTGCGTCAGGCGAATGACTTCAACTGGGGGCCCATAATGGAGGTGGCCAAGCTCTTCGCCGGTATTTTTGTGACGATTATCCCCGTGCTGGCCATCTTGAAAACCGGGCTGTCAGGACCACTCGCCGGGCTTGTCGTCCTCATTAAAGAACCCCTGCACTATTACTGGGTGACGGGATTCCTATCATCTTTTCTCGATAACGCGCCGACGTACCTGACCTTTTTCCAGATGGCCCTGGGCCGGTTGGGTTTGTCGGAGGCCATGGTTCCCTCTGCCCTGGCGGTTGGCACCGCTACGGCTAACCCCGCTTTTATCAGTTTTCTTAAGGCTGTTTCCTGCGGCGCCGTTTTTATGGGCGCCAATACCTATATCGGCAACGCACCGAATTTCATGGTTTATTCCATCGCCAAGGAATGCGGCGTCAAGATGCCCAGTTTCTTCGGCTATATATTCAAATATTCGCTGCCTATCCTCATTCCGGTCTTTATCATCGTGGGACTGGTGTTCTTTTAGACGGCCAGACGGATAGATGACCCTAGGCCTTTTTCCGGGTGTACAAGGTTCGGTACTGTTCCGGCGTTGATGCCATGCAGGCGGTGCAACCCGCTTCTTCCTCGGGATTAGAGGGCAGCGACATCACTTCGAAACCCAGCTCCTCGTAGTATCCCTTCAATTCCGAAAGACGGGGTTCATCGTAGGTGTTCCGTTTTTCCCATCCTTCTTTGGCCCATTCGGCGGAGCTTTTCAAACCTGCCTTATCGTCTGTCATTTTTGCCTCCTGTCGGTTTTGAGATTTAATTGTCCTACTTGCCGCAGCGTCTGGTCAAGAACTTACGCATGAGCCGTTTTATTGTCAATAACAAAGAAAAGAATTAGGGGAAAAGATTTTGAAAAATTAACGATGCCCCTTTCCCTGCCGAGGATAAACAGGGTTTTTCTTGACGGGCAGGAAGGCGCTGAAGGCGCCGGTCAATGCGGCCAGCGCCGCGCAAACCACAAAGAAGCCATGATAGCCGAAACGGGCTACCACCCCTACCCCTAAAATCGGACCTAATACAAATCCCAACTGTACGGCGCAAAGCATCAAGTTGGCGTTTACGGAGCGAAACCTGGGGGGAGAAAGCTCAAACATCAGGCCATAGAGAGCAGGCGAGCTGCTGCCCATTCCTACTCCGAAAAGGAGCGCCGCCAGGGGGAAAGCCCAAAGCCCCGGCAGGTGGTCCAAAGCTCCGTATCCCAAAGCGACAAGGGCCGCAGAGGCCATGACCAGTTTTCTTTTGTCGAGAGCATCGAATATGCGTCCCCCCAGGAGTCGGAAAACGATCATCATCCCCATCTGGGTCGTAAAAAAGTAGCCTACGTTGACAAGACCCTTCTGGTCGGCGAATTTCTTGAAAAGAAAAAAAAGACTGCTCCAGCTGATAAAGTAGCTGACATTCAGAGAAAGCAGCAGGATGACAGGCCATTGCATTAAATTGGAACATATATCCCTCCAGTTGGGCAGGCGCTGCTTTTCCGCAGGGATATCCTGATTTTTACAACGTTTTTTGACCTGCTGGACAATCCAGGCTGCCGGCAGCAGCAGGAAAGTGACTGCGGCGTAACCGTGCGGTGGGGTGGGAATGTAGGCGGCAAGAGCATCCATCACCGCCGGGACTGTCCCATAGGGCAAAAGACCGGCGATGGAGTAGAGCCCAAACGCCTGGCCACTGCGCGACAGTGGCACAACAGCAATAAAAAGCGCCATCCCCGCGGCTGCCATGAGAAATTGGCCGAGGCCGTTCAGCATCCTCAGCCCCAGCAATCCCCAGAAGGAATGGACGAAGAAATAACTCTGACCGCAGACAGCCAGCACAATCATCCCCAGCCACATCGTGCGGGGAGCATTGCCCGCGTTGATAAAAGGGCTGACCAGCAGATAGAGGGCAACAGCCGTAAGCGAATAAGCGCCGATTAACACCCCGCACAGATCAGCGGGAATGCCCAGAGTCTGAAGGTAATCAAAGAGGTTGTAAAAGACGGTGATGTTGCAGTAGGTCACGCCGGAGATAAAGCATAGACCAAGAAACTCGAACGTCATGAGTTTACGGTCTTCTGTCATAACATAAAGAAACCTTCCCTGTTCACTTGCTGAAGCCATAGTCTGTTTCCCCGTCTATCTCTAAAAACGCCAAAAAGCAACTTCCATTTCCCGGTGGCGGTCAGTAAATAGTTATGGAAATTTGCCTAACAAAAATGTTATCCATACCGTTAGGCAGTTTTATTAGGTTCTCCTGCAGGAGGTTTGAATGAAGATTTGTTCCCGCAAGATATGGTTAGCTTGCTATGCGGCTATCGCATTCCTGGTTTTTTTGGGCCCTTATGGCGATAGTCAGGTCGCCGCCCTGGATAAAAGCAACTACAAAGCCCTCCGAACCTTTACCGAGGTTCTGGATATCTTGGAAAAAAATTACGTGGAAAAAGTGGACGTGAACACCTTGGTCAAAGAGGCCATCAACGGCATGGTAAAGTCACTCGATCCCCACAGTGCCTTCATGACGGTGGAAATGTTCAAGGAACTGGAGGTAGAAACGAAGGGAAGCTTCGGCGGCATTGGCATTGAAATTACCATGCAGAAGGATGTGCTTACCGTTGTTTCTCCCATCGAAGACACGCCTGCCTTTAATGCAGGCATCAAGGCCGGTGATCAGATCATCATGATCGATGGTCAATACACCCGGGACCTTACCATATCGGATGCGGTAAAGAAACTCCGCGGTAAGGATGGCACCAAGGTAACACTCACGATAATGCGGGAGGGTCAGGACAAACCAAAGGATTATGCGCTCGTCCGTGCGATCATCAAAGTCAAGAGCGTCAAGATGAAACTCTTGGAAAAAAATATCGGCTACGTCCGGTTGGCGGCGTTTCAGGAACGAACTACAGACGATCTGAAGAAGGCGCTGGGCGAGTTGGCAGCCCAAACGCCTCCCGTACAGGGAATCGTCCTTGACATGCGGAATAACCCCGGCGGCTTGCTTAATCAGGCTGTCGAGGTCTCAGACCTGTTTATGAAGTCCGGCACCATCGTCTCCACGCGCGGCAGAACCAAAAACACGGAGAGCAACGCCGTTGCCAGGGATAATGGCGACGAACCGATCTGCCCCATGGTTGTCCTAGTTAACGAGGGGACGGCCAGCGCCGCCGAGATAGTGGCCGGCGCCCTGCAGGACAACGGCCGGGCGCTCATTATCGGAACCCAAACCTTCGGCAAGGGGTCCGTACAAACCGTCATTCCCCTGGAAGACGGCTCTGCCCTGAAATTAACGACAGCCAAATATTACACGCCCAACGGTCGCTCCATACAGGCAGAAGGCATTGCCCCCGATATTATCGTAAAGTATGTTGCCCCGGCGGAGACCAAGACACCGACAGAAGGAAGGATGCGGGAACGCGACCTTAAGGGACATATCAAGTCTCAAAAGGAAAACGAAGATCAGACCCCGGATACGCCAGCGCAAGGCGCGCTGCGTGAGCGAGACCTCAAGGGGCATGGCAAATCCTTGCAAGAAGACAGCGCTCAAACTCCGGAAGCCCTCCCGGAGGAACCTGACGAGTTGACGCGTGACAACCAGTTAAAAAGTGCTGTGGATATTTTGAAGAGCTGGGTAATATTTAAAAAGACCCTTAAAGCTGGATAATGCAGGCAGACATTTCATGGTGTTGATGAAACAAGGGAGGGCATGAAAATTTTAAGAGGCCTCATTGGCCTTGCGGCGCTGATCGTAACCCTGGCGGCGGCGTATCATCTTTTTTTCGCCCCCCCCCCGGAGGTAAGTCGGACGCATGGTCCGGAGGATAAATCTCCGTCGCCGGTGTTGTCTTTCCCTCCCTCCCGGAAGCATCCGCCCGCGAAAAAAACCATCGCCATCATCATTGATGATATTGGCTATAGCCTGTCTTCCCTGGCAGAACTGCTCAAAATTGAGGCTCCCCTGGCCTTTGCCATTTTGCCCCACTCTCCCCATGCCGGGGCGGCCGCGGCAATGATCCACCGCAGGGGGGGGCACGAGATATTGCTGCATCTTCCCATGGAACCTCACGATGCAAAAAAATCCCCCGGGCCGGGGGCACTTTTCCATGACATGACGGAATCGGAAATCAGGGAACGCCTGGCGGAAGACCTGGCCGCCGTCCCCCAGGCCGTGGGGGTTAATAATCACATGGGTTCGGCCTTCATGGAAGATGAAGAAAAGCTTTATCTTGTTCTTAAAGAATTGCAAAAAAGAGGCTTGTTCTTTATTGACAGCCGGACGACTGCCGCTTCCCGGGGAAAGGCCGTGGCCGCAAGAACAGCTATCCCCTTTGCGGCACGCAGTTTGTTTCTAGATAATGATTCTGATCAGGAGGTCGTCTTCCATAACTTGCTGAACTCTGTGGCGAAAAGTGACAGGTTGTCGATGGTAATCATCGGGCACCCTCGCCCGGGCACGGTAAGGGCACTGCAAAAAGCGGTGCCGCTGCTTCAGGCACAGGGTCTCATAATTGTTCCTCCTTCAGATATTGTGGCATCCCCGGAGGAAAAAACGCGCTCTGCGGAATTTAATTAACTTTATGATGAAAACCCCTTTTCCAAAAAGATGTTTTTTTATCTTTATCATTTTCTCCTGTTTTGCGGGCTGCATGCCTGCTGCGGAAAGAACCGGGCATGCGGCGCTGGCCGATTCACCTGCAACTGCAAACATTGCAACCAGCAACACGGCGCCCTACCATTATTCCCTGAGCGTATTTTTTGCCCTCAACGAACGGCTGGATGAGGCCATAGAAGAGCTGGAAAAAGCCCTTGCTCTGGACAGCAAGTCCCTGTTTTTAGCCACGGAACTGGCCGCCCTTTATGGCGAAAAAGGCAACATTTCCAAGGCTGTTTCGCTTTGCGAAACAGCGCTGGCCGAAAACGACGGCGATGGCGACACTCATTTTCTGCTGGCCAACCTTTACATGAGCTCCAAAAACTACCGGAAAGCTCTGAAAGAGTATAGTAAGGTAAACGAGCTGGAACCACAGCGGATCGACGCCCTCCTTTTTATGGGTATCCTGCAGGGAGAGGACCGGGCTTATGAAAAGGCCCTTGCCGTTTTTCGTAAGCTCCTTGGCATCGATCCCGACCATCTCATGGGCAACTACTACCTGGCCAAAACCCTGAACGAAATGCAACAATACGCAGAGGCCGAAACAGCATATAAAAAGACGCTGTCGCTAAAGCCGCCCTTTGAACCGGCGCTGCTTGACCTGGCACAGCTCTACGAAAAACAGGACAAGCCTGGCCTGGCGGTAGCAGCCTATCGCGCCTTTATCAAGATCAATCCCCACAGTGTCAATATCAGGCTCAAATTGGCGGCTTTACTGCTAAAAATAAGACACCCGCTGGAGGTGGAGCAGGAACTACAGGCAACTCTGGATTGGGGAAAGGGTAACCGCGAGGTTGGCTATAGCGTGGGACTGTTCTACCTGGAAAACAACCTCTACGACAGGGCCGTGCTCCTCCTTCGGGACCTCCTCCAGGCCTATCCCGGCGATTACCGCTTACAATACCTGCTCGGCTCGGCTTATGAAGGAACAAAAGATTACCCTAGGGCCATCGTTCAACTGCAAGAAATCCCCCCCACAGCCAGTCTCTATCCCAGCGCACAGCTGAGTATCGGCACACTGCTGAAAAATACCGGTCAGGTTGAAAGGGCAATCGCCGGTCTTGTTACCGCTATCGAAAATAGTAAGGATACATCGGAACTGTACTCCCTCCTCGCTTATCTCTATGAAGAAAACAAGGAGCTTGAAAAGGCCGAGGAAACCTTGCAAAAAGGCATCAAGGCCGCCCCTGACGTGATGCTGCGCTTCAGTTTGGGCGTCCTCTACGAAAAAATGGACCGCTTCGCCGAGAGCATTCGGGAAATGAGAACGGTGCTGCAAATGGACAGCAATAACGCCGATGCCATGAACTTCATCGGCTATATCTATGCGGATAAAGAAATTAACCTGGCAGAAGCCGAAACGCTGATTAAGAAGGCGCTGGCGATCAAACCAGGTAACGCTTACATCCTGGATAGTTTGGGGTGGGTATATTTCCGGCAAAATAAACTGGCGGAGGCCATTAAATTTCTGAAAGAAGCATTAGCCCAGCTACCCCAGGACAGCACCATTGCCGAACACCTGGGCGATGCTTATGCAAAAGCCGGCCAAATAAGCGCCGCTCGGGAAATCTATGAAGGGCTCATGAAAATAAAACCTGACAACAAGGTTGTGACCCAAAAGTTAGAAAGACTGACCACGAAAAACCATGATCAATAGCGCCACATTAAGGCACAGGCAATGGTTCCCTCTGTTGCTATTATTCCTCTTCGCGTCCTGCGCACCCACCACCATTGCCCGTCCCCCGGTAACGGCGGGGCTCGTTGCCGCGGCCGCCGCTCGCTGGGCAAGGCTGAGCGAGTTAAGTAATAGCCATGAAACGCTGCAAACCATCGCCGATCTTGACCTGCAAACCACCGGGCCAAGGTATCACTTTAAAGCCGCCCTGCTACTCAAACGTCCCGCCCTGATGAGGATAGAAAGCATCCCCCTGATCGGCCCTCCGAATTTCTTGCTTTCCCTGACTAAAGAAAGCCTGAAGGTCTTTCTACCGGGGGAAAAATTTTTTTACCTGGGACAGCCGGTACGGGAAAACCTGGCGTTTTTTTTACCGATTGGCGGCCTGGCTCCGGCAGATATTGTCGCTATCCTGATGGGCCTTCCCCCCCCCCTTGCTGACCAGCAGTTCGACATCAGGGAAATCTCGACGGAGAGCAGTTCGGGACTGGAGATATTTTCCAAAGGCCTGAAGGTTCAAACCCTATGGTTTACAAAAGATGGCGAACATCTGTCGTTCATGGAGATCCACCCCCCCGGCGGCGGAGTTATCAACGTCAACTACGGCGCCTATCGTAAAACCGGAAATAATTGGCTGCCGGAAAAAGTGACGCTGGCCGATCCGGATAAAAAAGCCAGAATAACAGTACGTTATCACGATATAAGCTGGAATGAAAACGGTGAGGAAGCAAGTTTCGATCTCCCCATCCCCGCAGGTGTGTCCCCGCTGCCACTGGAACAAGCCAACGGCATCCCTGGGAATCAATGACGGTAACATGGCCGCCTGCTGCTTATTTTACGTTGAGCAGAGTGGCTTTCGCCGTCCTGGCCTGATTCGTGTTGGGATAGTCTTTGATTACTCTTTGCAGTATCAATCTGGCGCTGACTTTGTCGCCCAGGTTTAAAAAAGTTATGCCCTGCTTCAGGAGAGCATAGGGAACCTTATCGCCGTCGGGATAATTCTTGCTTACCTTGTCATATTCGAGGATGGCATTTTCATACTTTTTTTCAAAGTAATAGCATTCGGCAATCCAGAACTGGGCATTGTCGGAATATTCCGTATCGGGATATTGCTTCAGAAAGTTCTGAAACAGCTCCCTGGCCCGGTCGTATTTGCCATCCTTAAAGAGCTCATAGGCCGAGGCATAAACCGACTCCTTATCCTGCTTGCCACGGGGAATCTCGCGCGTTGCCTTGTCGTTCTTGTCCCCCCCCTCCTGCAGGTCTTCCCGCTTGCCCACACCCAGAAAATTCTCAATAAAATTTACCTTGAAGATTGCTTCATTGAGTTTATCCCTGATATCCTTATATTCCTCGTCCTTGCGGCTGGCGCGCGTGGCGATGGCAGCCAGATCCTTGCGCAGGGCATCTACTTGCCCCCGTAACTGCTGCATATTTGACCGGCTGTCGGTGATATCGGCGCCCGCTTCCGTGGTATTTTTGCGCAAATCCGCCACAGCCTTGGCGTTTCTGGATACTTCATCGCGGAGGGTTACGTCTTCCGCCTTCAGGTCAGTGAGTTTCGACTCCACCGCCGCCATCTTGGCATCCACCACGCTAGTCAACTTCCAATCGAGTTCGTTGCGGACTCTTTTCAAGTCGTCCACGGTGGCGCAACCGCTCATGCCAGACGTCAGAATGGCAATCGCAGATAAAAAGATAGCCTTCTTCAAAGGCGTAACCTCATTCGCTACTGCTTTCCCGAGGCCACAAAGTGCGCCCGGCGGTTCCTTGCCCACGCGGCCTCATCATGTCCAGGATCCAGGGGTAATTCTTCACCGTAACTGATGGTTTTGATCCTTTTGTCATCTATCCCCATGTTCACGAGAAACATGGCTGCCGCCTTGGCTCTTCTTTCACCCAAGGCGAGGTTGTATTCCGCAGTGCCTCTCTCATCACAGTGCCCCTCAACAGTAATGTTCACACCCTTATTTTCCGTAAGCCAGGCGGCGTGTTTTTTAAGAACTTCCCGCGCTTCATCCCCAAGATCGAAATTGTCGAAATCAAAGTTAATGTCCGTCAACTCGTACGCCGCCTTTTCGACCGCCGCCTTGGCCAAATCAGTTTTTTCCACCACCGCCGCCTTTTCGGCCGCCGCCTTTGCCAAATCAGCTTTTTCCGCCACCGCCGCCTTTTCGGCAGCCGTCTTTGCTATCGCCTCCATCCCCGCAGCGGCCTTATCGCCAGCTCCGTCTTTTCCTGCTGTGGTCTGTTCCACCCCACCCGCCGGGGCCTGCCTTACTTCCGCCATCTGTTCCAATGCCGCTTCTCCCTTTGGCGCCGCCCGGTCTTCCCGGACAATACTTTTATGGGAACAGGCAGACACAATAATCAATGACATGGCAAGCATCAACATCGCTAAAATTCTTTTCATTTTTTCTTCTCCTTTACCTTTGCTTCCGCTATTAGCGCGGGGGCACTATAACTTAATTTTCCGAGACATTCAAGCGAAAATTATTTCACCGCCCCCGTCCGTGAGGTATCCCTTGATGTTCTTGCAGGCGCAAACACTGTCCTAGCGTACTTTGAGGCGGGGGGACCAGGAAGGCGAAACTCCGTCGCCTTCGCCTTCATATAGGAGCCTTAAATTCAGCCCCGTGACAGTCATGATGTAAATTTTTTTCTTCCCTGCCATATTCTTTCCAAAGGCTAAATATCGCCCGTCAGGAGACCAGGAAGGCGACTTGCCGCCGCCGTTGTCGAAAGTAAGCTGCTTTAAACCATCACCATCCGCACCGATGGTAAAAATCTGGAAATTACCATTTATCATCCCCTCGTAGGCAAGCCGGTCGCCCTTGGGAGACCAGGCGGGCGAGGTATTGTAATTGCCTTCATAGGTAAGCCTGCGGACGTTGTCGCCATCGGCATCCATGATGTATATCTGCGGAGTGCCGGAACGCCTCGAGACAAAAGCGATCTTGCCGCCATCCGGCGACCAGACAGGAGATACATCGATGGCGATATTGGTCGTAAGCCTTTGCAGCAACTTGCTGCCGAAATCCAAGACGAAGATTTCCTCGTTACCTTCCTTGCTTAATGTTAGAAGCACTTTTTGACCAAGAAACGACCAGCCGCCGGAAAGATTAATGCCGGGAAAGGCCATAACCTTAGTAATCGTGCCATTGAGCATGTCCTTGACAAAAAAATCAGGGTTTCCCTCTTCAAAAGAGGTAAAGGAAAGATATCTGCCCTCGGCAGACCAGCGGGGAGACATCAGAATGGTCCGGCTCTCTTTCTCTTTTAATAAATCCGTGCCGTCATAATTGATTGAAAAAATATCCGTGGCTCTGCCCTTTTTCATGACAAAGGCAATACGGGTATTGAAGATATCCCCATCTCCCGTCAAAGCAAGCATTATCTCCCCGGCAAATTTGCGGAGCATGGTCTTGCCCTCCGCCGTCTTTCCCACGTACTTCTTCCCCAGCACTATTTCCGCCTTCACCACGTCGTAAAGACGGCATTCCACGGTAAGATCGCTACCCCGCTGCTGGAAAAATCCCTGCACCAGATATTCCGCCCCGCTCGCCAGCCAACTCGCAAAATTGCCTCCCTCTTGAGAACCTTCCAGGGAAGGGGGCTGCGGGGATGGATAAGCTTTTTTATTGATAACATTGAAGAAAGCAGTTATCTGCAGAAGATCAGACAATTGTTCGGCAAACAGGGCTGCCGCGTCAGGAGGGACAGCCGGAGCGCCATTTTTCCCCGCCAAGTTCTGGAAATCTGGCACGGCAATGGCAAATTGCTGCCAGGCGGGAGAATCAATATTCAGGTAAACCTTTCCCCAGGCAGGTGCGGCATAGCCCAGGCAAAACCCGTAGATAATAAAAAGGGCAACTAGTTTTCCCAATAAACCTGTTTTGCTCAAATCGTCAATCGTCCTTTTATCGGAATTCGGCAGAGCGAAAACGGATGCCAACCTCCATCCCTCCGCCTCTAAAGGTCTCCGGCAGGGGGGGCAGGGGATTTGCCTTTTTTACGGTACGGAGCGCCGACTCATCAAAATAGCGGTTGCCGGAACCTTTTTCCAAACCCACATGGGCAACCGTCCCATCCCGCAATATCTGAACAGTTACTACCGCCTCAATATTTTCCTGGGGCATCAGCCCCCGCGGAATCGTCCACAAACCTTTGATGCGCGACCAAATCAGGGCATAGTAATCCCTCATCCCGGCACGCACATCCCCTTCGCCGGGTGCGGAAGAAGTTTGTTCCGCCCTGATCCCCGGCGCCGCCGTAGCGGGGGCAACTGCATGAGACGTGACTGCCGACGTCAGATTCTTTCTCATTGCCTCCAGTGCATTTTCGACACTTTCATCGGTTTTTTTCCCGGTTGGGCGGGAATGGCGGGGAATGGCGGGGAGACTATCTGCCGCTACCTTACTCAGAAGCGGTTGCTGAGCAGGGAGGTCCTCCAAAATATCTTTCATCGCAGTCTTCTCTGCTCCATCATCGGACAAACCTGCCGGCATGCTTACCAATTGCACGGAATAGGCCGGACCGAAGGTTAGGGGGGGAGAAGACAAAAGCGATGGTGTAAAGACGAGAAAAGATAAAACGAAGCCGTGGACCAGCAATGACAGAGCGATAACACCGTAAAAACCTGAGGCTCCATCCCGGGCGTTGTTTCCCGCCGGACACATCACTTGGGCTCCTCAGGAGACTCCGTAATCATCCCCAGCTTATCCACCCCCGCTCCTCTGGCTTCCGACATGACCGCCACCACAAAACCATAGGGAACGTTCTTGTCCGCCCGCAGAAAAATATCCCGGTCAATCCGGCTGGCAAAGATGGTTTTAAGCTTTTCCCGCAGTTCAGACAACTCTATTCTCGTCTTGTTCAGGAAAATCTCATCCCTGGTTTTGATGGTGAGCACCAGTTTTTCTTCCGTAACATCAACCGTCCTGGCTTTCACCCGGGGAAGATTCACATCGATGCCCATCTGCAGCATGGGTGCGGCGACCATGAATATTATCAGCAGCACCAGCACCACATCCACCAAAGGCGTAACGTTTATTTCCGAGAAGCATTTATTTTCAAAATAATTACGCCTGCGTCTGTAATCCATATTTTTCATCGCCTGGTTTGGTAGCGCTCCATAATGTTCAACAATTCAGAGGCGAAACCATCCATCTCCATTACCATTGTCTTGATATTGTTTTGAAAATAGTTATAAAACATGACGGCGGGGATGGCGGCGGCCATGCCCGCCGCCGTGGCAATCAGGGCCTCTGATATGCCAGGGGCAACGACCGCCAAAGTAGCAGCCCCTTTGGCGCCGATGCCGCGGAAAGTGTCCATGATGCCCCAGACCGTGCCAAAAAGGCCGATAAAAGGAGAGACGCTGCCGGTAGTCGCCAAAAAGCCGAGGGCGCTTTCCAGTTTCGCGATCTCCGCACTGCTCACACGATGGAGGGTGCGTTCAATGTTATCCATCCCTTTCATCTCCAGGGGGGCCGCTCCCTCCGGAGAGGCCGGGGCTTCCTTCGCCAGTTTGTTGAGATTAACCTGTTCCACATAACCCGCCCGGAATACCTCCGCCAGATTGGAGCCGGCAAATTTCCTGGAGGCGGCAAAAACTTCGGAAAGCTTCGTGCTTTTCATGTAAATATCTAAAAATAAAGCATTATCTTTCTTTGATTTTTTTAGCGACCGGTATTTCATGAAGATAATCGCCCAGCAGAGCACGGAAAAAAAGAGCAGGACAATTAAAACAAGTTGTACAGTGAAGCCTGCATTCAGGACCATGTCCAGCAGACTGCCGTGGAAATGGCCTCCCAAACTGACGTTTGCATCGTATGCCTCTTGCACTCCGACCTCCCTAACATTCAATCATCTACCAGAAACAGTGCTACATCTATTGAAAATCGATGGCCCTGTCAACAGCTCTTTTACCGGAAAATTATTTGCCTGTAATACCAACCTGTCAAAATCATAAATCTTCTGGAGCAAAGGCCACGACCTCAGCAATCGTGGCACGGTCTGTCACGACCATGGCCAACCTGTCTATCCCCAGCGCAATGCCGGCCGCTGCCGGCATGAAAGGCAGGGCTTCCAGGAAGCGCTCATCCAACGGAGAGGCTTCTTTTCCCCTGGCCACACGATCTCCTGCGGCCTCCTGAAATCTACGCCTTTGCTCGGCAGCGTCCGTAAGTTCCGAAAAGGCGTTGGCCAATTCCAAACCGCCGATGTATAGCTCAAAGCGCTCCGTCAAAGAGGGGTCATCCCCCTTCACCCTGGCCAGGCTGCCGCCATGCAAAGGATAATCGTAAATAAAGGCAGGTTTTATCATGCCCAGCGCCGGCTCTATATGGCAGGCCATCATTTCGTCAAACCGCTCCTGCCGCAAGGCTTCCGCCATGGTGAGGGGAGCATGGCGGGAAAAAGCGTCCGCCACGGTGATCGTCTCCCAGGGCGGCCGCAGACTGATCCGGTTGCCTTGAAAGGTGAGGATGGCGCCGCACCCCAGGGCGTCGAAAACATCAAGCAGCAATGCCTCGCATTCCGACATCAAGTTTCGATAATCGCTTCCCGCCTGATACCATTCCAGCATGGTGAATTCCGGGAGGTGAAGCGCGCCCCTTTCGCCACCGCGAAAACAGCGGCAGATTTGAAAAAGGCGCGGATAGCCCGCGGCAAGCAACCGCTTCATGTGCAATTCCGGGGAACTATGCAGGTAGAGCGGCCCGCATGGTATGGCATCGATATGGGGCTCCGGCGCCGGGGCGGATATCAGCAAGGGAGTTTCCACCTCCAGATAATCATGAGCAAGGAAGTAGCGGCGGATGGCCTGGATCATTGCGGCGCGGCGCCCGAGAGAAGCGCTTTTCCCGGCCAGTTGCCGGAGAGGATTTGTCGAGAAAATATCATCCCTTGACACGGGTCAGATACTCCCCGGTACGCGTGTCCACCCGGATCTTTTCTCCCTCCTCGATAAAGGGAGGCACCTGAATCTGGTAACCTGTCTGAACGATAACGGGTTTGGTATTGCCGGACACTGTGTCCCCCTTGGCCCAGGGATCCGCCTGCGTCACAATCAGATCGACAAAATTGGGAAGAGTTATGTCCAAAGGGCGGTCTTCATACATCAAGATTTCCGCTTCGATATTATCAATCAGGAAATTCTTGGCATTACCCACCTGATCTTCCGTCAGATAAAACTGTTCGTAATTCTCGTTGTCCATGAAGCAGTACTTCTCCCCTTCCTTGTAAAGGAACTGGGTTTTTTTCTCCTGGAGATCGGCAGATTCAAAGGTGTCCACGGAACGAAAAGTTCTTTCAAACTGGCTGCCCGTAAACATATTTTTCAACTTACTGCGGTAAAGAGCCTGGCCTTTGCCTGGCTTGACGAAATTAAATTCTGTAACGATATGCGGTTCATTATCGATTTTTATCCTGAGACCTTTTTTCAAATCACTGGCAGTATACATAGATTATCTCACTCCTGATTTTATATGCCTCTCCATAGCACGGAAGATCCCCTGTTTACAAACATTAAGTGGCGACATCAATGGTAAACGGGGAGACGGAAACCGCTTCAGACCAGCAGAATTTTCCCCGTCTCGCCCGGTGTATCAAGCATGTAGCGCGGCAGGCAAAGGCCGGAGATGCTTTTACCGAGCTTTGCCATTATTTCCCTCCCCCGGCTGATATCCGCCCGCAAATGGCCCGTGCCCTCTACATCATCGCCTTGGAAGAGATAATAAGGCCTGACGCCGATCCTTTGCAGTCCCCAGAGGAGCGAACGCATCGCTTCGTAGGAGTCATTTATTCCCGCAAGCAAGACGGACTGATTGGAAAGGGGAATGCCCGCCTCAAGCAACATGGCGCAGGCCCGGGCGGCGTCCGCGTTAATTTCGCGGGCATGATTAAACTGGGTATTTAACCATAGCGGCCGATGCTTGCGGAGCATGCGACAAAGCCCTTTGGTCACCCGCATCGGCATGACAACGGGAATCCGGCTGCCAAGGCGGAGCACCTCGATGTGCGGCAAGGCACACAACTCTCCCAGAAACCAATCCAGCAGGCCTTCATGCAAGGTCAACGGATCACCGCCGGAAATAATTACCTCCCGGATGGCGGGAGCGTGGGCAATATAGGCAATCATCAACTGCAAGTCCTTTTGTGTGGCCACGCGCATCCCTTTGTTCCACCGGCGCTTGCGATTGCAATGGCGGCAATAGGTAAAACAGCCGTTTGTTACCAGCGTAAGACACCGGTCTGGGTAACGGTGCACCACACCAGGCACCGGCATTTGCTGTTCCTCTCCCAGCGGGTCAGCAACATCGCCTGGGAAAGCATCCAGTTCCCGCAGGTCGGGAAAACATTGCCTGCCGATGGGATCATTTTCATCATCTCCTTCAACAAGGGATAGATAATAGGGCGTGATGCAGAAGGGATAGGTCCGGAGCAACTTGTCGTAAGCGGCGTCACTGGCCTGCTGAGGTTTCAGAAAGGCGGCCAGTTGCTCCCGCGTATGGAGGCGCTGACGATATTGCCACCGCCAGTCCTGCCACTCGGCGGGCGAAACATCTTTTCTTCCGGGTATGAAGTCGCTGCTTGCTGTCATATTTTATACGATCCGACGGCGGTGAGCACTATCACAATTAACTGCCTCTGGAAAGGGAAATATCCGGATTATTGCGGCTGCAGCAAAACTCAAACTGCAGCCATTTCCCCTAAGGCGGAGAAAGTGTTTGCTTTATCGGCCCATTTCCTTTATTAAAATGGCAAGGGCGGCTGAGTCGACCATCCAGGTTAGTACCTGGCAATGTAGCGTAATTACTGCGGAACACCTAACTTCAGGAGGAGCAATGTTGACCAGAGCAAAATTTACCGCCGCCGAGGCAAAAAAAATCGGGGAAACCGGACGAAGCGAAAACGAAACCTGCTATACCTTTGAAGGGGCGGCCGAGCTGGCGATAAAAATGGAGGATGACACCTTCCGTACCTACCTGCGGGCAACGCGCACGGTGCAAAACGACAGGATCAGGATGATCCTCAAGGAAGCGGCTCTCGACGAACTGGAGCATAAACATCAATTGGAAAAGGCGCTCCTGGCAGGCAGCATGGAAAGCCCGGCGGAGATGCGCCGCCCCGTGCCCACCATGCGCCTGGATTATTTCCTCCCTAAAAAGGAACTGCACTCCGCCTCGGACGCGCAGGAAGTGCTGACTTACGCCATACATCTGGAAAGAAACTCCGTGGATTTCTATACGCGGATGGTTCAAGGTTGCGCCGGGGCGCCGATGTCCTTCCTTTTTGAGCGCCTGCTGGCGGACGAAAGCCGCCATTTAAAGGCCCTGGAGGACATGTACGAGGAACACTTCCTTCCCCAAGGTTGACGCCTTCTGCCAGAAACGGTTTAGTGCTTGCCCGGAAATAATAATGTGGATGCCGTTAGTTTTTCTCCAGCGGGTAATGGGAAAAGCAAGATGAATTTTTAAGATGCCGCACAAATCAATCAATCCGACCGCGAATATTGCCGGTTATAAAGCGTTTAGTCTGTGACCCGGCGGATTATTTTGTTGTCGTTAACGCTCGGGAGCAGCCATGATGAAAACCTTCCGCAAAGAGCTTTGGTTTAATATCCCCGCCCGCCGTGGTTTTATTAACATTACCTCCCAGGTGGAGAACTGTCTCCGGGAGAGCGGCATCCAGGAAGGCATGATTCTGGTCAATGCCATGCATATCACCGCTTCGGTTTTCATCAACGACGATGAGTCGGGGCTGCATCAGGACTATGAACAATGGTTGGAGCGGCTGGCGCCCCATGAGCCAGTTTCACATTATCGTCATAACCGGACGGGCGAAGATAATGGCGACGCCCATTTGAAACGGCAGATTATGGGCCGCGAGGTGGTAGTTGCCGTCTCGGTGGGCAAGCTAGATTTTGGTCCCTGGGAACAGATTTTCTATGGGGAATTTGATGGCAGGCGAAAAAAACGGGTCTTGGTAAAGATTATTGGAGAGTAACCAACAGGGCGGGAGGAACAGCATGGAGTTTCAGGAGTTGATTGCCAAAAGGTACAGTGTGCGGGCTTATCAGCCGGAACCGGTGGAGGAAGAGAAGCTGCAGCAAGTCCTCGCTGCCGCGTGTTTGGCGCCCACAGCGCACAACAACCAGCCCTTTCAATTCATCGTCCTGCGTACGGCCGGTCGTGAGGAGGAATTAAAGCGTATTTACAGGCGGGACTGGCTTTGCCGGGCGCCCCTGGTGATTGTGGCCTGTGCGGTTGCGGCAGAGGGCTGGTCGCGCATGGATAACAAGAATTATGGCGAAGTAGATACGACAATTGCCATGGATCACCTGATTCTGGCGGCCGCCAATTTGGGGCTTGGGACTTGCTGGATTGCGGCCTTCGATCCCCAGGCGTTACGGGAAATTCTGGGGCTGCCGGAGGGCATTGAGCCTGTCGCCTTGACTCCGATCGGTTACCCTGCCGACCAGCCGTCGGCAAAAAAGCGTAAGCCCCTGCAGGAGTTGGTGCGCTACGATCATTGGTAGGCAAATCGCGGTGTCGCTATGGGTAAGCGCATCTCCATCATCATCCCCGTTCTGCACGAGACGGCCTTGATCAATGCCTTGCTCGGTCATCTCCGGACGCTTTCCTTAAACGAGCAATGCGAGATGATTGTGGTGGATGGCAGCAAGACGGGGGACACGCTTGCGGTTATCGCCACCGACGATGTCATCTGCCTTGTTTCGTCTTGCGGCCGGGCCAGGCAGATGAATGCCGGGGCGGCAGTCGCGGGAGGCGACATCTTGCTTTTTCTCCATGCCGACACGCGTCTGCCCGCCGATGCCCTGCTCCGTATTGGCCAGGCGTTGCAGGAAAAAGCCTACCGGGGAGGGGCCTTCGACCTGGCGATTGATTCCGAAAAATGGTTAATCAGATTAATTGCCAGCGTCGCTTCACTACGCTCCCGTTTCACCCGTATCCCCTATGGAGATCAGGCCATTTTTATCCGCCGCGATGTCTTCCGGGATCTGGGCGGCTATCCTGATATACCGCTTTTTGAGGATGTGGCGTTGATGCGCCAACTTAAGAAAAAGGGCGCGCCGTTGGCCATTCTCGCCCCGGGAGTGGTCACTTCCTCCCGAAGGTGGGACCGGGAGGGCCCGCTCTACGTGACCCTGCGCAATTGGCTGCTCCTTGCTGCCTACCATCTGGGGATGTCTCCGGAAAAACTGGCGAAATTCTATGAAAAAGAAGGTAGTGACAATGTCGGTTGAAGCGGGGTGTCTGCTCTTTTTCGTGAAGTCACCGGGGCAAACGCCCGTGAAATCGCGTCTGGTCCGGTCTATAGGGATCGCGCGGGCCACTGCGCTGTATCGTCTATTTGTTTTGGATATGCTGGATACCCTGGGGGATGTCCTAAAAGAGACCGGGTATGCCCTGCGCATCTGCTTTACCCCTCCCGAGGCAGGCGAGGCGATGAAGGATTGGCTGGGAGACGCCTATGCCTACCTGCCCCAACAGGGAAAAGACCTGGGGGAGCGGATGAAAAATGCCTTCGTCGCCGGGTTTTCCGAAGGATATCCCCACGTTCTGCTCCTCGGCAGCGATAGCCCCGATCTGCCCGCCCCCTTCATTAAGGAGGGCGTGCGGCAGTTGTTCCACCAGGGAGCGGTGATTGGGCCTGCTTTTGACGGGGGATATTATCTGATCGGTTTTCGCGCCGAGGCATTCCTCCCGGCGGTGTTTCAGGGGATTGCCTGGAGCACGGGGACAGTTTTACAAGAGACCATGAAAATTTTTGCCGCCGCCGCGGCGCCCGTTACTCTCCTGTCGCCCTGGTATGACATAGATACCCTGGAGGATTTGCAGAGGTTACCGGAGCGGTGGCGGCAGGCCGGTCGCTTGCCCCCGCCTCGCACGGTGCGTTATCTGCTGGAGGGTTGATGCACCAGTCGCCTCGTGATTTGATGTAGCCACTTCTTAGCCATGAATTTACTTGACAGGTCCGCCGCTAATGGGATACCTGTCAACGGGCGAGGTTCAAGTCACTGTAATTTGCCGGCCACGTTCGGGCGGCGGGCGTAGAAGCAGTCCATGGAAAGCAAGGAGCGGAAAATGGCAGGTATCATGTCTTACGGGACCTATGTTCCCCTGTGGAGGATGGGCGGCAAGGCAATGGGAATGAAAGGTGAGAGGGCCGTTGCCTGCTTTGATGAGGACAGCATCACGATGGCGGTGGCGGCAGGCGAAAATTGTCTCAGGGATTCCGACCGGACCCTGGTGGACAAGGTATTTTTTGCTTCCACGACCTTTCCCTATAAGGAAAAACAAGCCGCCGCCGTGGTGGCGGCGGCTTGTGACCTCAGTTCCACCATCGGGGCCGTAGATTTTGCCAACTCCCTGAAGGGGGGGACTGCCGCCCTGCTGGCGGCGGCCGATGCGGTGACCGCCAAGAGCGCACGA
>JBAQLR010000074.1:0-62112 GCA_049302035.1 Syntrophales bacterium | reverse complement strand
ATGGTTTTGCAGGTTTTGATTGAAGCCTGTGCATCACGACCCAGGCCCGTCTTTACGTGCCCAAAATGTCAGGCTCCCATGCGAATCATGGCTTTCACGCGGCCTGCCTGGGCATCAGGATAACACGTCAAACGCGGCAAACCGGCCATACACTCAATCACAGGAGAAGCTATCGTTTATGACACAGGTTCACTTTTTTTTTAGCGTCTTTGCAGGCGAACGGTCTCGCTCGCCTTAAAGAAAGTGCTCGGCCACTCCAACCTTCCGCCGCTTCACCTTCAAAAAAAGATATTTGCTTATATTAAGACCCCCATCCACACCGGGCTCGTCCAACTACAGGATAAGATCGTGGATCGCTGCGCTCTCACGATCTATCCTTATTCGTTGGGCCTGTATTAGTCCTCCGATGCAGCCAGTTCCTGGATCACTTGGCTCAATTCGAGAATCTCCAAGTGCTCTGGACATTCTGTCCAGTTGTGCCGCCAACACACGATAATGTCACATCCATCAGGGGGGTGCCCATGGTCTCGAAAATTCCTGCTCTCAAACTCGAACTCAATTTTAACTCTCTGCCACTTCCCCGGGGCGATCTGACGTTTGGCCTCACAATCCGGGTAGCCGGCTTGAACGGCCTCGACGTAGTAACCGAGTTCTCTCGCCACAATCCCAAACAAGAAGACAACGCCGCTTTCGTTTACCGGTTCATGCCTGAGCCCGCGGAAGTCTATGGGATTTCCATAGGTGGGACGGCTATCCAGTCGTGCGTGCGTTTGGGCGGGAACAGATGCCGAAGGTGCGTCACTCGCGGTGGCAACAGGGGTAGTGTGTGTAGTGTTTGGCGGTGCTTGGCGACGGACTCGGGGGGATTCTGCCGGCAGAAGGGCCAGAACATCAGTCCACTCGGCGTTGTCGGCAGCGAACTTGCGGAAATGGCCCGGGATGCTTGACCAGGGACCGAAGTGCCTCTCGAAAACACCGGGGCTGTACGTCCCGTGTTGCCGATACTGGGCTCGCGTCGGAATGTGGCGGAGGTGTCTTACGAGGTTGCCCCAGTCCTCCAGCAGGACTGGATCTTCGAGCTTGATATTGCCAGTGTGTGGCTTCAGACCTGCAGCAGCAACCGCTGCATTCCAACCCGGAAACCAATTCAGCACATGGTATTCCGTAATGCCTGAATGTGCGGCAAACTCCGCACGAGACGGAGGCTTCCCAAGTTCCTCCGCAGCGCCGCGGATTGCCGAGAGTATCTCGTCTTTGCTGTAGGATCTGTTACTCATTCTTGTTCTGTCCTATGGCCCAACAGAGTAATCAGCGGAGCTCATTCCATCATATCAGAGTATATAGATGGACTAATTTTCCGCTTATTCTGAGCTCATAACATAAAACATGGAATAAAAGTAATATTATTTTCCGCCTATTACAAAATTACTTGCCATATTCCACTTATTGAGATATGGAGCTGTGTAATATGGAAAATAAACCGAAATTTCACCCAAATCCCAAACTCAAGTTAATGGACCAAGTGCGAGAGGTCCTGCGGTACCACCATTATGCCTATCGGACAGAACAGACCTATTGCCAATGGATATTGCGCTACATCCATCACTTTGGCGGCAAGACCCACCCGCGCTGTCTCGGGGTGAAGGATATCGAGGCGTTTCTCTCCCATCTTGCTACAGAGGCCAAGGTGACCGGCACAACACAAAGACAGGCCCTCAACGCCATCGTCTTCCTTTATAAAAATGTCATGGATATTCCCTTGGATGGCGAGATCGCTCCGGCGCGCAGCAAGCGTCTGACAAGTCCGCCAACTGTCCTGACGCAAATCGAGGTACAGCGACTTCTCGCCACTATGGAGGGCAAGACCGCCCTGATGGCGAAGCTTCTTTACGGCAGCGGCCTGCGGCTGATGGAGTGCATCCGTCTGCGCGTCCAGGATGTGGACTTTGGCCAGAACCTGCTCTTCATCAGAGGCGGCAAGGGCGGAAAAGACCGAACGACCATGCTGCCGCAAAACCTGCGCGACGAAATGCAAACGCAAATTAAAGCTGTAAAGTCTCTCCATCATAAAGATCTCGAGGCAGGCTTCGGAGAGGTCTATATCCCCGAAGCTCTTGCCAGAAAGTACCCCCATGCGTCGCGGGAGACCGGCTGGCAGTGGGTCTTTCCCGCCAAGTTGCTATCACGCGATCCGCGCAGCGGTAAAGAAATGCGTCATCACGTGCTGGAATCCGCCTTGCAAAAAGCGGTAAAACGGGCCGCGCAAGAAGCCAAAATCGACAAAAGGGTGGGTTGCCACACCCTGCGCCATAGTTTCGCCACGCATATGTTAGAAAACGGGGTCAATATCCGCGTCCTCCAGGAACTGCTCGGCCACGCGGATGTTAAGACCACGGAGATTTACACCCATGTCATGGCCCGCGACATCCGCAACCTGCAAAGTCCACTGGACCGCATCTGACAGTTGATCGATTGTTACAGGATAAAGGGGTTATGCGGGGAACACGGCACGCTTTGTTGCTGACCAAATAAGTAGAGCCAGGATACTCCCCGCATTTCCAAACAAAGACAGGGGAGCGCTGAACTTGCCAGGCAAATGTTTCCGAAGCAAGATGTGCATGAGGGAATCCGGCACAGGCTAAAACGATGTCCCTTCCCGCCCCCGCGGGGGCGGGAAGGGACATCAGAGCTGGGGATTTGGCTACTTATCTGCCGACCATGTTTTCCCAGATCACCGAATAACCCTGGCCCCGACCGACACACATGGTGGCAAGACCGTAGCGGGCTTGGGGGTTTTCTTTGAAGAGACCAGCCAGGAAAGCAACCAGGCGTGGCCCCGAGGAGGCCAGCGGATGGCCGTAGGCGATGGCGCCGCCCCACATGTTGACGCGCGGGTCGTCCCATTTCATCCCGAAACGGTCGAGAAAGTACAGGGCCTGCACGGCAAAGGCTTCATTCATCTCAATAATATCGATGTCCTTCATCGTCAGTCCCGCTTTCTGCAGGACCTTTTCCGTGGCCGGCACGGGGGCCGTCCCCATGATGGTGGGGTCCACGGCGGCTACGGCGGAGGCAACCCAGCGCAGCTTCGGCTTCAGCCCCAATTCCTTGGCCTTTTTTTCGCTCATCAGGATAACGGCCGCCGCCCCATCATTCAATCCGGAGGCATTGCCCGCCGTCACGTTGCCGTTTTCCCGGAAAGGCGTCTTTAGGTCCCGCATCCCCTCAATCGTGGCGCCGGGTCGGGGCTGCTGGTCCTTATCGGCGATGATCCTGGCGCCATCGGCCAGTTCTACCTCGATGGGGATGATCATCTCCTTCATCTTGCCGGCCTTGATGGCCTCGTCGGCCTTGCGCTGGCAGTCCACCGCATACCGATCCGACATCTCCCTGGTAAATTCGGGGAAGCGTTCATGAATATTTTCGGCTGTCTGGCCCATATTCAAGGCCGACGGTCCGCCCATGACTTCTTCGGACCGGGGATGGGGATCACGCATGAACCCCATGGGCAGATGCCCCATGTGCTCCACACCACCCGCCAAGATACAATCCGCCATGCCCGTGGCGATATGGGTCACGCCAAAGCTCACTGCCGTAAGGCCCCCGGCGCACATGCGGTCAATGGAACAGCCGGGCACACTGTATCCCCAATCGGCCAGCATGGTAGCAACCCGTCCCAGCGTCCCCCCTTGCTCCTTCATTTGGTTGGTAATGCCCCAGAGGCTGTCTTCGATCATCTCCGGCTTGACCTGGGGATTCCGCTTGATCAGGGCCTTCAGCAGGGCAACAACCAGATCGTCCGCCCGCGTCTTCCAAAAAATGCCTTTATCGCCGGCTTTGCCGAAGGCCGTCCGGACCGCATCCACTACCACGACTTCATTCAGTTCTCTTGCCATAAGGCTTAACTCCTCTATTTACATTGATATTTTGGTTTTCTTTTTTCCACAAAGGCTCGCGCCCCTTCTTTCATGTCTTCCGTGGCCGCGAGACTCGCCCAGACATCGGATTCCAATTCCAGCCCCTGCTCCAGGGAAAGATCCCGTGTGCGGTTCAGCACCTTTTTGGCCGCCGCCACCCCCAGGGGACCTTTTTTGCAAATCTTGGCCGCGAGCTCCCGCGCTTTGGCCATCACCGTTCCCGCGGGCGCCACTTTCTCGATCAAACCGAGGCGCAAGGCCTCTTCGGCGCTGATCATCTCGCCCGTGTAAACCAGTTCCTTCATCCGGCCCAGGTTGGTTTGATATAGAGCCCGCCTTGTCCCCCCGTTGCCGGGAAAAATGGACAGCGACACCTCGGGAAAACCGAACTGGGCGGTATCCTCGGCATAACGTATATCGCAGCAGAGGGCCAGCTCCAGTCCGCCGCCGAGACAATAGCCGTGAATTGCCGCAATTACCGGCCACTCACAGTTTTCGACGACGCCATATATGCGATGACTCTTCATCAAGCGGCGTTTGGCCGTAGCGGGCTGCAAGTCCAGAAAAGCCTTGATGTCGGCTCCTGCCGCAAAGGCCTTGTCGCCGCCCCCCGTCAGGATCACCACCCGGATATCCCCACGGCGGGCATCGAGCTCTGTAAAAACCTCGCAGAGTTTTTCCTTGGTGGGCACGTCCAGGGCATTCATGGGCGGGTTATCGAGCGTGACGACTGCCACCTGCTCCTGAATTTCGTAGTGAACCAGCTCCGTCATTCAGCTCTCCTTCCTGGCGCCGTCACTGTTGTACATAAACCAGCCCCGGCCCGTCTTACGTCCCAATTGCCCGGCCTTGACCTTGCGCCGGAGCAACTGCGGGGGATAGAAGCGCATATCCTTGCTTTCTTCGTAAATGGCGGAGAGCGCCCCGAAGGATATATCCAGGCCCACCATGTCGCCCGTCTCGAAGGGACCCATCTTCCTGCCGAAGGCGAGCCGCACCCCCTTGTCGATATCATCGACGGTGCCGATGCCCTGCTCCAGACAGCGGATGGCCTCCACATAGCTCACCAGATTGATGCGGTTCAGGAGAAAGCCCGCTCCGTCACTTTCCACGCGGATGGGTTCCTTGCCCAGGGCGCGGACAAAATCCACCCCCCGCTGCATGGATGCAGGCGAGGAGTTCACGCCTTTGACTACCTCGACGGTAGCCATCATGACCACGGGACTAAAGAAATGCAGCCCGATCACATCTTCCGGACGTTTGGTGGCCACAGCAATTTCCGTGATGGGAATAGCAGAGGTGTTGGTAGCCAAGAGGGCGCCGGCCTTGCACACTTCATCCAGCTTGGCAAAAATCTGCTGTTTTACCTCCAGTTTTTCGAAGACCACTTCCATCGCCAGATCCGCTGCCGCCGCCCCGGTAAAATCGGGGCAGGGCGTGATGCGGTTCATGACAGCCTCTTTCGTCTCCGCTAACTTACCCTTTTCCGCCAGCTTGCCGACGGACCAGGCGATATTCTTCAGGCCCTTATCAATCGCCTCCGTGCTGATATCGTTTAAAAACACCTCGATGCCGGATTGGGCGCACACCTGGGCGATGCCGCCCCCCATCAAACCGGCGCCCACGACAAATACCTTTTTTATATCCATAGCTTCGTCCCTTTCGATCTTTAATACTCCCCCGTCCCGTAATCCCCTCCTTTAGGCCCTTCGGGTCCGCAAGGTGAGGGTAAAGGTGGTTTATTTTCAAATACTTCGGCAGTATCTAAGCTTAAATCCCCAGTTCGCGGGCGATGGCCAGGCGGCTCATCTCGGTGGTGCCTTCGGTGACGTTGAGCATCTTGGCATCCCGCCAGATCCGCTGGATGGGGTACTCCATCATGTAGCCGTATCCCCCGTGAATGGAAAGGGCGTTAAGCATCAACTGCTGCAGGGTCTCGGTGGCAAAGACCTTCACCATGCAGGCCTCTTTCATGTAATCGACGCCCTGATCCGCGAGCCAGGCCCCGCGATAGGTCATCGTGCGCATGATGTCGATGTTGATGGCCATATCCACGAGTTTAAAGGCATTGGCTTGGAAGGAGGCGATGGGCTTGCCGAACTGCACCCGGTCGTGGGCATACTTAAAGACGATGTCATAGGCCGCCTGGGCCATGCCCGTTGCCCGCGCGCCATAGGCCAACCGCCCGGCCTTCAGGGTAGCCAGCACCTGCGCCAGGCCTTCCCCTTCCACACCCAACAGGTTTTCCACCGGCACCCGCACGTCTTCAAAGAAAAGCTCGGCGGTTTCCTGGGAATTGTTTCCCACCTTGTGCAGCTTGCGGGACGTAAAGCCGGGCGTACCCTTTTCCACGACGATCATGCTGATTCCCTGGCCCCGCTTTGCCACTTGCTTCGGGTCCGTGGTGTAACAGGCCAGCGTGACGAAATCGGCGAAGGTGCCGTTGCTGATGAAGATTTTGCTGCCGTTGATGACAAAATGGTTGCCGTCCCGGACGGCCCGGGTCCGCATGGCAATGGCGTCGGACCCGGAGTCTGGTTCCGTCAAGGCAAAAGCCGCGATCTTTTCCCCCTTGATGGCAGGCACCAGAAACCGCTGCTTCTGCTCCTCATTGCCGAAATTATTGATCGCCCGGAGCCCCAGCCCGGAATGGGTGGTGCTCACGGCCCCGGCAATACCGCCACAAACCTTGTTTAACTCCTCGATCAGGATCATCTCCGTAATCTTATCGGTCTCGGCGGCGCCGTACTTCTCCGGATAGGTGATCCCCAGGTAGCCCAGTTTCCCCATCATGGGAAAAAGTTGCAGGGGAGTTACGCCGGTTTCTTCCGCTTCCTCAACCAGGGGGGCGATTTCCGTCTGCGCAAAGTTCCGGATCTGATCTCTAAAAATAATTTGTTCCTCAGTAAGTGAAAAATCCATTTCTTACTCCTAATCTGATAGTGTTAACTTCCCCTCCCGATGCGGGAGGAGATAAGGGGAGGGTTAGACACTCCAAAAACAGCCCCTCCCAACCCATCCTCTTTAGGCCCTTTGGGTCCGTCGAGGGGGAGGGAATCCTCTGTTTCAGCCGCAGGTGTACTGCCTTTCGATGGCCTGATCCGCAGCTATAGCCTCCGCCAGCATTTCCTCGGTGACCTGGATCTCCATTCCCAGCAGCACCGGTCCCATGGACTTGCCCGTCTGGTCAAACCTCAGGGTGCAGGTGGCGCCGCCTCCCAAGGCCTGGCGCAGGATAATCTCCAGGCTGTCGAGCTTGGGTACGGGGTAAATTTCCACGCCGCCTTTCACCATCCCTCCGAAATATTCCTTTATCTTTTCAGGCGTCAGGGTCTGCAGCAGAAACCCGTAGATATTCTTGGTTTTGGCCATCAAGCCGATATTGCTGACATCTCCCTTGTCACCGGACCGCGCAAAGGCTAATTGCGCAAGCTTTACCTTTTTCATGATTATTCCACCTCCATAAGCTGACTTTCAATCTTGACGGCATCCCGGGGAACCAGGGAAGGCCAGAGTTTGATAACCGGACGGACATTCATGGGTACGCCGAAACTGGAGCCCACAGGACCCATCGTCCAGAGATGCGTGGCCTCACGGCGCACGGCTTCCGCTTCCTTATAGGTATTGGCCCGCGCGGCGATGCGCAGTCCGACTTCGTTGTAATCCCGATCCTCGATCTCCGCGGCGTCGCCATGGAGCATGTTCACGCCCATGAAATCGATGCGCAGCTCGCGGAAATTGATACCGCTCTTCTTGAAGCGCTCGCGCACCCATTTTTCGGCCCATTTGGCCTTGGCCAGGGCGTCGGGTCCGGGGAAATAGACCAAACCTTCGCCGATAAACCCGTCCTTAAAACCGATGCAGACCTTCAGGGTATCGGGGCGCTTCTTGCCCTTCATACCCGTGACGCGCACCCGGTTCCGTTCCTCTTCGTGCAGCTCGAGCGCCGTAAAATCGCCGATACCGTCAGGCATCAGATAATTCGCCGGATCAATGATTTCATAGAGCAGATGCTCCTTTACCGTCCACTGGTTGACGATGCCGCCGGACCCCTTCGGCTTGGTGATGACGGCTTCGCCGTTTTCATAAAACTCGGCGATGGGAAAACCGATGTCCCAGGGCCGTTCCGAGAGCTTCCACATATTGGACATGCCGCCACTGACACAGGCGGAACATTCAATGATGTGCCCCACCGTGACGGCAGCGGCAAGCAGATCCACATAAGCAGGGTCGTCAAACTTCCAGCCGAACTCATGCATCAAGGGCCCTACATAGAGGGCATTATCGGAAACACGGCCTGTTATAATCAAATCCGCGCCGTTGGCCAGCTCCTTGACGATCAGGTCGGCGCCGGTATAGGCATTGGCGGCGGCGATCCGGTCCCGGATGGAATCGATGTCCTCCTCACCAGTGTCCAGGTTCTTGAACTTCCAGCCCTGTGCCCGAATATCGTCGAGATAGGGCAGGATATCGTCGCCGGAGACCACGCCGATCTTCATGGGTCCCAGTTTCAGCTCCTGAATGACCTTTTTTACCTCCAGCGCCGCCTGCAGGGGGTTAGCGCCGCCCGCGTTGGAGATCATCTTGATGTTATTCTTGGTGGTGACGGGCAGGAGCCTTTTCATCCAGGGGATGATGTCCGGGACGTAACCCGCTTCCGGGTTTTTATCCTTCATGCGATTGAGAATCGCCATGGTCAATTCCGCCAGGTGATCAAAACCCATATATTGAACTTCGCCGCTCTGCGCCATTTCCAGGGCAGGATCGAAAATATCGCCCCAAAAAGCGGAGCCGGAACCAATGACAACTTTTTTCATGTTCTCTTTCCTCCTAACATTTCATCTTATTATAAGCACACTTCAGCTCTTCTCGAAAATCGGGATGGGCAACGGCGATCAATTCCCCAGCTCTTTCCGCGAGCGATTTACCTCGCAGTTGCGCCACACCATACTCGGTAATCACAAAGTCGATATCCGCCCGGCCCACAGTCACGGTGGTTCCCGCCCCTATTTGAGGAACGATGCGGGAGACCTGCCCCTTACGCGCGGTAGAGGGAAAAACAATCACACCTTTTCCACCCGGCGAGGCAACGGCACCCCGTAAAAAATCCAGCTGGCCACCGATACCGTTCACGAGGGTTTCTCCCCGCATTTCCGCATTGACCTGCCCGCTCAAATCTATCTCAATCCCCGCTGTAACACTGACCAGCTTTTCTATCCTGCTCAAGATACCGATATTATGTGTATAATCAATCGGACACAGGGCTACCAGAGGATTATTATCACAAAAGCTGTAGAGTTCCGCACTGCCGATAATCTCAGTCGTCGTCAACCTGCCGCTCTGGGGCTCCCCCCTCCTTGCTTCCACGGCCCCGGCGTTCACCAGCGTCATCACGCCATCGGAAAAAGTCCCCGTATGGACGGATAAATTCTTCTTCGCCGCCAATTCCTGGAGGATAGCATCGGCGATGTTGCCGATCCCCACCTGAATAGACGCCCCATCGGGAACGAGGTCCGCGGTAAATTCAGCGATCTTTTTCTCAATCGGACCTATCTTAGGGGGGGCAATGACGGGAAGTGGATGATTTGATTCCACGACATAATCAACCTGGGAAAGATGCACCAAGGCATCGCCCTGGGTCCGGGGCATCTCTTCGTTTATCTCGGCGATGACGACCTTGGAATTATCGATAACCGGCCGGATATAGCTGACGCTTACCCCCAGGCTGCAGTATCCGTGGCTGTCCGGAGGCGACAGTTGAATGAGGGCAACATCCGGCGGCTCGATAAGGCGCTCGCGAAAAAACACGGGAATCTGGGAAAGATGACAAGGGACATATTCCGCATAGCCCTTATTAAGGGCCTCCATCAAACGGGGGCCAACGGAAAAGGCCTTGACGTTGAAGTGCGGCAACATTTCCGGACTGGCGTACCCGCAATCTCCCATGGGCATCATGGTGTAAATGGCGACGTTTTCCAGGCGATCCTTTGCGGCAAGCAGCTCCTTGACTAAATTGAGCGGCTCGGCGCAGACGGGGCTCAAGGCCACGCGCTGCCCGCTTTTTATCATTCCAATCGCTTCGGCGGCGTCAATTTTCCCCACGCGGGGTTGATTTCCCATAATATTCAGCCCAATCCAGCGATCCCGCCGTCCGCCGCAATGACCTGCCCTTGAATGCTGTTCATGGCATCGGAAGCCAAAAACGAGAAGAGAGGCGCGATTTCTTCCGGCTCGTAGGCCCGGCGGAGCAAAACCCGGCTCAGAGTTGCCTCTTTGAGCTTGGGATCGGTCATAATCTTGGAGGTCATATCCGTACTGGTAACCCCCAGACTTACCGCATTAACGAAGATGTTATGCCGCGATAATTCCTTCGCGCCGCTTTTTGTCAGGCCGATGACGCCCCCCTTGGCGGAGGCATAGTTGCACTGCCCCATCGAACCCTGGAGGCCGGCCACGGAGATCACATTGATGATCTTTCCCTGCTTTCTCTCTATCATGTGTTTGGCGGCCTCGCGCATACACAGAAAGGTCCCGGTAAGATGCACGCCGATGACGGCATTCCACTGTTCGATGGTCATCTTATGCATCATCGCCGGCGCTGAGTTGCCGGAGTTGTTAATCAAGATGTCGAGTTTGCCGAATTTCTCGATAGTCGCAGCCACCATGCCTACGACCTCAGACTCCTGTGATACGTCGGCCTTATAGGCAACGGTCTTGCGGCCCATGGCCTCAATCTGCCTCACCACCTCTTCCGCCGGTTCCTTGCTTTGGCTGTAATTGACCAGCACGTCAGCGCCTTCCTTGGCTAAATCCAGGGCAATGGCCCGGCCGACGCCTCTGCCTGCCCCCGTTACTATCGCTACTTTACCTGCTAAGATCATTTTCCTCGCCTCTATCCTTTCTCTTATTTCCAACCTAACGCGTTATTTGCAATAATCAGTCTTTGAATATTGGAGGTTCCTTCTCCGGCCGTCATCAGCATCACGTCCCGATACAACCGGGCGACGGAATACTCCGACGAATAGGTATAGGCTCCATGGATCTTGGCGGCGCCGATGACGGCCCGTACAGCCGCCTCTGAGGCATAAAACTTCGCAATGGTGCTCTCCATGGAACTGGGACGTCCCTGGTCCTGCAGCCAGGCGGCACGATATACCAGCAGCCGGGATGCATCAATCTCGGCCACCATATCGGCGATGATCTGTTTGTTCATCTGGAAAGTGCCGATCTTCTGTCCGAACTGCTCCCTTTCGTTGGCGTAACGAAGAGCGGCGTCCACCGCCGCCTGGCCAATCCCCAGGGAACGGCCGGCGATATTGGCTCGGCCATAGGTAAGCGCACTCTCGGCAATTTTAAAACCTTGCCCTTCCTCACCAATGAGGTTCTCCTTAGGCACCCGGCAGTCCTCAAAAACAAGCTCCCCCGTATCGGAACTGCGGACACCCAGTTTATCATGGATGGCGACCCCCTTCAGGCCGGGCATGCCTTTTTCAATAATGAACGCCGACAGGCCTTTATGGCGCTGGCTGGGATCTGTTTTAGCAAAGCAGATCCCCACATCGAAGACGGAAGCATGAGTAATCCACATCTTCGAGCCGTTTAAGATGTAATCGTTGCCGTCTTTGATGGCCTTGGTCTCGATGCCCGCCACATCGGTGGCCGCGTTCGGTTCCGTGACGCCGAAGCAGCCCAGCAGCTCACCGCTGATGATGCCCGGCAGGTATTTTTCTTTCTGTCTCTCGTTCCCGTTTAAAAGCAGGGTCATGGGACAGGTGCCGCTTTGCATATTCAGGCAGCAGGCCAGTCCCAGGGAAGCCCGGCCCAGCTCTTCCGCCACGATAATATTGGCCAGGAAGCCGAGTTCCGTCCCGCCGTACTGCTCGGGAAAGGGGGAGGCAAAAAAGCCAAGTCCACCCATCTTCCTGATGACCTCCCGAGGGAAATATTCGTCCTTTTCCCACTCCTCGGCATGGGGCGTCACTTCTTTCTGGCAAAACTTTCGTATCGTATCCTGAATCTGTATATGTTCAGGCGCTAAATCAAAATCCATCTTCTTCTCCTTCTAATTATCTGATATTAGGACTCCAAACCCAGAAATTTCAGCGCATTGTTGCGCAGAAGGTTTTCCTTGTATGCGTCTTTCATCTCCATTTTCAGGATAGACTGTTTGCCGTGCCGGAGTCCGAGTCCATTCGTCCCCCACATTACCTTGCCGTTGCCCTTGCCGCTGGACATGAACTTGATCAATTCCGGGTCCAGACTCTCGGGCATGTAAGCGGAAATATCCCCATAGACATTTTCATGCTTCCAGACCAGATCAATCCATTCCTTGATCCAGGGGAAACCGGTATGGGAAAGGTTGATCTTCAGATCGGGGAAGTCCATCACCACTTCATCAATGGCCATGGGATTTCCTACCCAACTGGGCAGCGCCTCGGCGGAATGCCCAGCCTGCAGGGACACCGGGATTTTCAAGGAGCTGCAAAGTCCGTACAGGGGGTAAAGCTTTCTGTCGTTAAAAGGAATGCCGAAACTGATGCTATGCACATAGACAAACTTAAAGCCATATTCCTTGACCGATTTTTCGATGTCACAAAGGCTTTCCGTGATCCGGTAGGGATTATAACCCGCCGCGCCGATGATCCGGCCGTTGCTGCGCTTCACCAAGTCGTTCACCTGATCAATGGTGAAATCAAAGATCAGTTTGAAACTTCTCCGGAAAGACCACATCTTCACCGCTGCCATGCAGACCCGGTCGTATCCCTCCTTGTCCATCGCCTCAACAAAGGTCTCCAGGGATTCATAGGGATAAAAGGCCGTGCCGTAGAGGTGTTTATGCTTCTCATAATCTTCCGGCGACTGGGGAAAACGTCCCAGGGGAAAGAAGGGTTTGAAGGTGGTTGTACAGATCTTGCGCCACTCTTCCCAGTCATTGAAATTATAGGGAACATCCTTCACTTGATTCGGGTAATTCATGATATCGATCGTTTTTATATCTTCCATAGCTCAAGAACCTCCTTGTTATCAGTACGTATAGCCAACGATGCTGCTGTCGTATTCTTACTTCCCCCGATAGTTGGGTTTTCTTTTTTCATTAAAGGCGGCCACCCCTTCCAGCCGGTCCTGGGTATGGTAGCAGATTTCCGACGCTTCACGATCAAAGGCCAGGGCCAACTGATTCTCCGTCCCCAGATAGATAGCTTTTTTAATCTGGCGGACGGCTACGGGGCCATTCCCGGCAATCATCTGCGCCGTTTCCATGGCCTTGCCGGGCAGATCCTGGGCAGTCGCCAGATTGTTGTAGAGGCCGATCCGTTCTCCCTCGTCGGCATTGACAATCCTCCCGGTAAGGAGAAGTTCTTTGGCACGACCGACACCCACGATGCCGGGCAACCTTTGACAGGCCCCGGCCGCCGGAATAATCGCCCATTTAACCTCTGCCTGGCCGAATCCGGCATTTTCCGAGGCAATCCTGATGTCGCAGAGCAGGGCTATCTCCGCCCCGCCCCCCAGGGCCAAGCCATTGATCGCACCGACGAGCGGCTTGCTCAGGGCCTCAAGCTGTCGGAAAACAGGGAAGATGACGAAACGCCGCAGGGCATTGACATCCCCTTCGCTCATTCCGTGCCGCTCCCTTAAGTCAATACCGGCGCAAAAGGCCTTCTCACCGGTTCCCGTAATAATGGCGGCATGGATATCGTCGTCCCGCTCAATCACCTCCAGGATTTCACTTAACCGCGAACATAAAGGCCCATTCAGACTGTTCATGGCCTCCGGACGATTCAGTGTGATGACGCCCACATGCCCCTGCCGGGAGAAAAGCACCGCCTCTTTTTTATCTTCCTTAGACTTGCCAGCCAATTCCCACCCCTACCTGTTCTTCCAAACCGGTTTTCTTTGTTCCAGGAATGCTGCCACCCCTTCCTTATGATCATCCGTACTCGAGATCAGGGCCAGAACATCGAGAACATATTCCAGGGATTTGCCATATTCCATATCCAGTAGAGTATAGTATGAATCTCTTCCCAGGCGCATGACGGCCGGACTTTTCTTGCTGATTTTACGCGCCAGCTCCGTGACGGCTTGTTCGAGCTGATCGTGGGGAACAACCCGGTTGATAAGCCCGATCCTTTCCGCCTCCTTAGCATCGATCATGTCGCCTGTAATCAGCAGCTCCAGCGCCTTTTTTCTTCCCACGAGGTTCGGCAGGGAAGCGGATACCATGCATGACCAGATCCCCACGTTGATCTCCGGCAGCCCGAACTTGGCCCTGTCGGAGGCAACGGTGATATCCGGATAGAGAGCCAGCCCGCATCCACCCGCCAAAGCCAAGCCGTTAACCGCTGCAATGGAAGGTTTGTGCATGTCAATAAAGACCTTGGATAAATCCACAAAGGCCCGGAAAACATCCCGGCTCTCCAGAGGAGAAAGCCCGGCAAAATCCGCGATGTTGGCGCCGGCGCAAAAGGCTTTGTCACCCGCCGCCTGAACGACGACCACGCGGACCTCCCTATCCACCTTGGCCCGGTTCAGGGCATCAACCACCTCCTTCATGGTGGTAATGCTGAGGCGGTTCATTTTTTCCGGGATATTCAGCGTGAGTCTGGCAATACCGTCTGCAACGTCATAGAGGATATCTTGATAGCTCATTCCACACCCTTTATATCCGGGGACACCATACTAATTTCCATGAAATTAGTACGGTGTCCCCGGTTTAATTATTTCCTGGGATATTTATAAAAACCCTGGCCGGTCTTAACGCCCAGCATTCCGGCGGCGACCATCGTCCGAAGACGCGGCGGGGGAGCATAGGCCGGGCCGAAATTTTTGGTCAAATCTTCCGCGGCGTGCAGCATAACGTCCAAACCGATGACATCCATCAGTTCCAGCGGCCCCATGGGATGGTTGAACCCGCCCTTGAGAGCCGCATCGATGTCTTCCGCCGTGGCCACACCCTCCACCATGGTCTGGATGGCAGCCATGCCGAAGGGACACCAGACGCGGCTGGTAATGAATCCCGAAGAATCGGCGACATTAATCGCCAGCTTATTGCATTTCTTCAGGATATCATTCATCGCCTGCACCGCCTCGTCGGAGGTTTTCAACCCTCTAATCACCTCCACCAGCTTCATCACCTGTGCCGGGCTGTGAAAATGGGTGCCGATGACCTGCTCGGGACGCTTCGTGGCCGAAGCGATTTCACTAATGCAAAGGGCAGAGGTGCATACGGCCTGAATAGCGTGAGCCGGCAAGACGGCATCCATCTGGGCATGGATTTTCTTTTTCAACTCCATGTTTTCGGGCACAGCCTCCTGTCCCAGGTCAACATCCTTCGCCTCTTCGAGACTCTTGATGGGCTTGATCCGCCCCAGGATTTCCGCCTTCTTGGCCGCATCCAGCTTGCCCTTCTCAACCGATTTGGATAGATACTTATCGATGCTGCCGATGCCCTTCTTGACATACTCTTCGGTAATATCCGTCACATATACTTCACAGCCGCCTTCGGCGTAGGTTTGAGCGATCCCTGAACCCATCAGGCCCATACCCACAACCACTACTTTCTTTATTTCCATATCTGTCGCCTCCTTTTCTATCTTATCGAACCAATTGATATCTCAACCCCGATAAACGGGATAAGTATGCTTACGAAATTATTTTTTGCCGGAAAAGCGCAAAAAGTAATTTCTTACGTACTAAAAGGTTTGATGGTTCTTTATTTTTTCCAAATCTTCCGGAGAAGGCTCACGCGAATAGGCGTGCCCCGTCTTCTCATCAAGACCCACGATAAGCTTCTTATACTTCTGATCTGGATCCCGCTCACTTTTTATGATCAGATTTCCGGCCATGCCGCCACCCCCGCAAAGGCAGGCCAACCCATACTCTCCACTGTTTAACGTATGGGCAAGATGCAGGGTAAGCCGGGCGCCGCTATAACCGGTAGGATGTCCCAGGGCAATGCAGCCGCCGTGGGGATTCAGCTTTTCGCGATCACGCCAATTCATCATCTTTTCCGCCGCCAGACAAACACAACCGAAAGCTTCGTTAATTTCCACAGATTTCATATCATTGATGGTCAGGTTGTTCTTCTTCAGAATGGCCGGAATGGACAATCCGGGGCCATCGGGGAAATCAGCCGGCTCTAATCCATAGAAGAGAAAATCGACAAAAGAAGCCATCGGCTTAAGACCCAACTCCTGAGCCCGCTTGCGAGACATAATCAAGCTGGCGCCGGCGCCATCGGTAATGCCCGACGAGCTTCCTGCCGTCACCGTTCCCTCTTTTTTGAAGGGGGTCGTGAGTTTTCGCATGCTTTCCATGGTGGCATCCTTGCGATAGCACTCATCAGCGTAAAAGGTAATGTTCTTACCCTTCCCCGCCGGGACGTCCACCGGAAATACCTCGTCATCGAAGACGCCGTTTTCCCATGCCTTGGTTGCCTTGACGTGGCTTTCATAGCCTATCTGATCATTTTCCTCACGGGTAAGGCCGTGTTTCTCGCAGCAACGCTCGGCGGTGAGCCCCGGCGTTAAACCGCTATAACTATCCGACAGATAGAGAAAACCATCGCCAATGGTTATATCATTCAACCTTCCCAGGGGTTTCCAGCGGGCGCCCTTTAAAAGGTGAGGGATGTTGCTCATGCTTTCTGAGCCGCCGACGACCGCTACCTGCGTCTCCCCCGTCCTGATCGACTGGACGGCAAGATGTAACGCCTTCAATCCGGCAGCACAGACCATATTTACCGTGTGGGCGGGAATTTTTTTAGGCAAGCCGGCAAACAGCATCATGTTCCGGGCCGGGTTGGTCCCCGTCCCATCCTGCCGGGTGTGGGACATTATCACTTCGTCAATCGCTTCCGGGTCGATGCCGGTTCTTTCCACAACTGCCTTAATGGCCATAGCGCCTATCTGCCATACCACTAAATCCCTCAGAGTCCCCCCAAACTTGCCGATGGGGGTTCTGGCCCCGTCTATCAACACTACATCCTGATAATCCAATAAATTAGCCATGTTTCTTTCTCCTTTTCTATTTTTAATCTATTTTTATATTTTCTCCTACGCCACAATCACTAATCAGTCGTCGGGAAAGCGACCCCGGCGCTTCCTACCATTACATCCTCATTGTTTTGATTCGTGATACGAACCTCGCAAAGGACGACCTTACTTCCAGCTTCGACTTTCTTTTCCGCCACCCTGGCCCTGGTAAAAAGCGTATCGCCCGGCTTCGTCGGCCGGGTCAAGCGAAGATCCAGTGTCCCGCCGATGTACCAGCCGAGGCCGAATTCTCTGGCCATTAACTCTGATATATACGCCATGCACTGAAATCCCGGAGCGATCGTTCCCCCAAAAGGCGTCTTTTTAGCAAATTCCACATCCACGTGAATCGGGTTGTAATCCTCTGCCGTACTTACATAGGCGTTAATCTTCTCTTGGGTCATTTTCTTGATCAGCGGCGCAAATTCATCGCCACTCTGAAACTCATCAAATCTTTTTTCCGCACACATGTTTTCCCCTTGCCATATCCTTTTCTCGCACTATTTTGACCAAATGGGCGTGAGCCAGCTTGTCCCGACCTTTTCACCTTTTTCATTAAATACTTCCGACTTTAACTGAACGAATTTTCTCCCTTTTTTCTCATACTTATCCTCAACAACGCTTTTGATCAGCAGTTTCTCATCGGGCCGGACGATGCCGGAAAACTCATAACGCTGATAGGCCTGCACCAATCCCGGCGGGATGACCATGCCCAGGGGCTTGATGAGATTGCTCACTGTGGTGTAAATAGCCATGGAAATTGGGGGAGCAATACGTCCTCCAAAGGGCGATTTTTTTGCGTAGTCTTCATCGAGGTAAAGGGGGTTGAGATCATCGATGCCGTCGAGGTAGCGCTCCAGAATCTCTGAGGTAATCGTATAATTAATATCGGGCAGTTGCATCCCTTTGACAATATCATCGTAAACCCATTCCCGCTTTGTTGTCTCTGCCATTACTTTTAAACCCCCGCAATTAATAACGATATCGGTAAAGGTCTCGGAATTTTACCGATATGCTTTACTTCATACAACAACTTCCATGTGATGTAAAGCTAATAAACAGCTAAATTTTCATACCGTGCTTTCCGCAATATTTCTTTTTTCGCGCCTAAGTTCTCCGGCAAAGTTTGGTTCACGGAATTCATGGTCTGCGCGGCCCGGGCAACAAGCGGCGCCTGCGGCTATGCGGCTGAGGCCTTTAATCTTTCCAACGCCTCTTTGGCTGCCTGCTGCTCCGCTTCCTTTTTACTTTTCCCCGTACCTGAAGCCTCGAGGATGCCGTTCACCGTCAATCTTACCTGGAAAATCTTGTCATGGTCGGGTCCGTATGACCCGATCATGACATACTGAGGCATTACCTTGAAGTGGGTTCGCACCATCTCCTGCAAGGCCGTTTTATAATCGCGATAGCTTAACTCTCCCGTCCCCTGGGCAATCAGGGGGCTAAAGAGCCGGTTCACGAACGCCAGAGTCCGGTTTAAACCACAATCAATATACAGGGCGGCAATCAGGGCCTCAAAAGTATTGGCAAGAAGGGAATGCTTCTCCCTGCCGCCGGTAATTTCCTCACCCCTGCCCAGGAGCAGATAGTCACCAAGGTTAAATTTTCGGGCCAGTTCCGCCAGCGACTGCTCGTTGACCAGCGACGCCCGAATCTTGGAAAGCTGTCCTTCCGTATAGCCGGGAAAAGCCTCCATCAGCATATCACTTATGCATAGCCCCAGCACGGCATCACCGAGAAACTCCAGCCGTTCGTTATCCCGGACGGCAAGATCCGGATTCTCGTTTACAAAAGAACGATGGCTCAGCGCATTGTCCAGGAGCTCCACATCCTGAAATAAACAACCCAGTTTCCGTTCCAGTTCTTTTAAGGAGGCGCTTCTTTCTTCCGTCATAACATCCTGCCCAACAGCTTTCCTTTCCTTGCCGCGTACGTCTTTACTGCCACCATGGTATCGGCCCGGGCAGCATCACCGTTTACGACCACCACCGGTATGTAGTTCGAGGAAAAACCCCGCATCATGCCGGTCTTTTTATCCGGTTCCCCTTCCAGAAGCACGTTCAGCCTTCGCCCCAGAAACTTCTCCGCAAAGCGGGCACGCTTTTCTTCGCTTAATTCCCTCAGGATGTCCCCCCGCTTCTTCTTCTCCGCTTCCTGCACCTTGCCGGGCAAAAAGGCTGCCGGTGTACCGGGGCGCGGTGAATAGCGAAAGACATGCAAATAGGCCAGCGGCAACTCTGCGAGCACCATTCTCGTGTCGGCAAATGCCGCTTCGCCTTCGCCGGGGAAACCTACCATAATATCCGCACCGATTGCCGCATCGGGCAGATAAACCAGGATTTTTTCGACCAAGCGGCGGATAAAAAGGGCGTCGTAGTCCCGGCCCATCAGGGCAAGGACCCCGTCATGACAGCTTTGCAGGGGAATGTGGAAGTGGGGGCAAAAAACCTCCTGTTCCCGAAAAAATGATAAAATCTCCTCGGTGATTTCCCCCGGCTCCAGCGAGCTGAGACGCAAGCGTGATAGCGGTCTTGCGGTCTCCACCCGCCGCAGGAGCGCCAACAAATTCGTTGCCGGGCAAAGATCACGGCCATAGGCGCCCAGATTGACGCCCGTGAGCGCCAACTCCCGGTAGCCCGCCTGATCCAGTTCCGCCAATCTCCCCAGTACCTCGCTTACCGCCAGGCTGCGGCTCTTTCCCCGGGCATAGGGCACAATGCAGTAACGGCAGAAGGTATCACAACCATCCTGAATTTTGAGCAACCCCCGCGTCCGTCCCGCAAAGCCGCGAGCCGCAGGTGTGGTAAATTCCCGTGCCTGGCGGACATCACTCCGGCAGATTTTCTTCCCGCCCCGCGCCATTTCATGGACCATGGGCAGGATATTGTCCTTCTCCAGATTGCCGACCACCACTTTCACACCTGGAATAGCGGCAACCTCTTCAGGAAGGACCTGGGCATAGCAGCCGGTAACCAGCACCTCCGCCGCAGGATTGTGTTTTAACGCACGCCTGATCAACTGCCGTGACTGGTAAGCGGCTTTGCCCGTCACGATACAGGTATTGATGATACAGATGTCGGCCGGAGCGCCGAAGGCAACAGGGGTAAACCCATTTGCCCGGAGCGTTTCCGCCATGCCGGCTGATTCATACTGGTTCACCTTGCAGCCGAGGGTCGCGATGGCCACCTTTAGCGCTGAGTTTTCACCTCTATTATCATCACCGCAGCACCGGGGTGCGGCACTCCCGAGCACTCCTATCGCCACATCTATATCCCCAGGTAGGCGTTTTTTACCGCTTCATTATCCAATAAATCCGCAGCCGTACCAGTCATCACAACACTGCCGTTTTCCAGCACGTAACCGCGGTGGGCAATCTTGAGCGCCATGTTGGCATTTTGTTCCACCAGGAGGATAGTGGTCCCCTGTTCCTCATTGATCTTCTTGATAATCTGAAAGATCAATTTCACCAGCAGGGGCGCCAGACCCAGGGACGGCTCATCAAGAAGCAAAAGACGGGGGCGGGCCATCAGGGCCCGCGAAATGGCCAGCATTTGCTGCTCACCACCGGAAAGCGTACCCCCCGACTGGTGCCGCCTTTCCACCAGGATCGGGAAAAGCTCGTAAATATATTCCAAGTCACGCCGGATATCTGCCTTATCTTTACGCAGGAAGGCCCCCATTGCCAGATTCTCCTTTACCGTCATCTGGGGAAAGATGTGCCTTCCCTCAGGCACCTGGCAGATACCGAGCGCCACGATCTCTTCCGGGCGGCGGCTTTGCACGGGGCGCCCTAGAAAAAGCACTTCCCCGCTCCGGGGAGGAACGATGCCGGAGATTGACATTAAAGTGGTGCTTTTCCCGGCGCCGTTGGCGCCAAGGAGCGTGACAATCTCACCTGGCAGAACCTTGAGGTTCACGTCCTTCAAGACCATGATCTGCCCATAACAGGCACAGAGGTTTTTCAATTCAAGCATGTTCATCCTCACCCAGATAGGCGCTGATCACCAGGGGATTGGCCCGCATCGCCGCCGGCGATCCCTCGGCAATTTTTTCACCATAATCCATCACACAAATGCGGTCACAGAGGCTCATCACCAGCTTCATATCATGCTCGATCAGGAGAATAGCCAGGCCGCCTTCCGTCCGGAGCCGCCTGATCAGGGCCTCCAGCTCCTGCGTCTCCTGGGGATTCAGTCCTGCCGCCGGTTCATCCAGAAGCAGCAGGAAAGGCTCCGCAGCCAGGGCACGGGCGATTTCCAGCCGCCGCTGGGCGCCGTAAGGCAAATTTTCCGCCAATTCATTGACGGAGGAGCTAAGCCCGATTTTCTGCAGCAGGGCATAACTTTGGGAAACGATATTTTTTTCTTCCTCCCGTGTTTTTTTACCCCGGAAAATGGCGCCGACCACACCGGCACGGGTGCGGCAATGCCTGCCCACCATGACGTTCTCCAGCACGGTCATGCGGGGGAAGAGGCGAACGTTTTGAAAGGTGCGGGCAATGCCCAGCGCCGCAATTCTGTGGGTTTTCATGCCGTTGACCCGCTTATTTTTTTTACCGGGAGGGCAAACCAGGATATCGCCGCCCGTCGGCGGATAAATGCCCGTAAGACAATTAAAGAAAGTGGTTTTTCCCGCACCATTAGGCCCAATGACGGCCACGATTTCTCCCCCGGACACTTGCAGGTCCAGCTTGCTCAGCGCTTTAAGCCCTCCGAAATTCATATCCAGTCGCCTGACTTCCATAACCGGCTTCATGTCACAACCCCCGGCCGTGGTTATTCCGGAGATGGAATTCATAGGTGCGGCGCACATGGGGGATGATGCCCTGGGGACGGAAGATCATCATGCCGACCATGGCAGCTCCAAAGATGAGCATCCGGTAGGCACTGAAAGCCCGTAGATACTCCGGCAGGAGAATAAGCAGAAGGGCCGCAAGGATGATCCCCGGCACGGAACCGATGCCGCCTAAAACCACAATGGAAAGGATCATGGCCGATTCGATAAAATTGAAACTGGCGGGATTGATGAAGGTGGTTTTCGCGGCAAAGACTACCCCCATCATCCCCGCCCAACCGGCACCGATTGCAAAAGCCGCTCTTTTCGCTCCGGCGGCGTCGATACCCATGGCACGGGAGGCCGTTTCATCCTCACGAATGGCGACCCAGGCCCGGCCAATACGGGAATCCTGCAACCGCCGCACTACAAAAATGGTAATAAGACAGCAAACCAGCATGAGAAAATAGATGTAGATCGTATTGGCTCGCACACTAAGGACCATCCCGAAAAAACCGGGCGAAGGGATATGGGCAATACCACTGGGTCCGAAGGAAAATTGGTTCCAGTTTTCCAGAATCAGCCGGGTAATCTCGCCAAAACCGAGGGTAACAATGGCCAGGTAATCACCGCGCAACCTTACCACCGGTAAAGCAAGGAGAAAGCCGACCAGGCTCCCTGCCAGCGCCCCCAGGGGGAGGGCTACCCAGAAACCTGTCCCGAAATGATGATTAAGGAGGGCATAGCAATAGGCTCCCACAGCGTAGAAGGCCACGTAGCCAAGATTAAGCAACCCCGTCAAACCAACGATGATATTGAGACCGAGCCCCAGCACGATATAGATCAGGGCCGTGGTCATAACATTGGTGTGATAGGTGGAAAGAAGAAATGGCGAACCCAACAGGAACAAACCCAACAAAGCCTTCCCGAACCCGGAGATTTGAGTATTGCCCTTGATGTACCGGACGAAACTGCCCATTTCGGCCGCGTCGCTTGCCCTTTCCTTACTCCTTTCCTGAAAATACTGCCAAACCCCGGACAGGGCGAGACTCGCCCATGCCGCGTAAAGCATGTTTCGCCAGCGCCATTCCACCACCCCGTCGATCGTATTAACTCTAATCACCAGCAGGGGAAAAGTGAGGAAGACAAACCAGAGGGAAGCAAGCAGGGACTTTTTCCATTTAGAGTGCTCAATCCATTGATGCATTATGGTTTTTGCGTTTCCTCCCTGCCGAAGATACCCGTCGGCCTGACAATCAGGATCATAATCAAGAGTACAAAAGCAAAGGCATCCTCATAGTCGCCGGAAATATATCCCGTCGCAAAACTTTCCGTCCAGCCCAGGAGCAATCCCCCCAGGACAGCGCCGGGAATACTGCCGATTCCTCCCAGCACGGCGGCGGTAAAGGCCTTGACGCCGGCCAGAAATCCCATATAAAAGTTAACCCTGCCCACATGGGAGGCAATCAGCACCCCTCCTACCGCCGCCAGGGCTGACCCGATAATAAACGTATGGGAGATAACACGATTCACATTGACCCCCACGAGCAGCGCCATGTTATGGTCCTGCGCCGTGGCGCGCATCGCCCTCCCTATGCTGGTAAACCTGACAAAAAACGTGAGCAGCAGCATGATAACCGCCGTGGTGCCAACAATTACGACTTCCGCGGGCTCCATGACCGAAGCCAGCGGTCCCAACCAGGGCATCTCCGGGAGAAGATTGGGGAAAGGCAGAAAGTCCGAGGTCTGCGCCAGCAGCACATAATTTTGCAGAAAAATGGACATGCCCACGGCGCTGATGAGAGGGGACAACCGGGGCGCCTGACGCAGCGGCTTATAGGCAATTTTATCCAGGGTAAAGCCATAGGCGCCAGCATAAATAACCGCCGCAAAAGACGCCATGATCAGCGCAGCCGGTCCTGACATTCCGGCAAGGGTCAGAACAGTTGCCACAATCAGGGCGATAAAGGCGCCAATCATGTATATCTCACCGTGGGCAAAATTGATTAGCTGAATGATGCCGTAAACCATCGTATAGCCAAGGGCAATCAGCGCGTAGATGCTGCCTTTAATCAAGCCGCTAACCAGCAGTCCCCAAAAATATTCCAACCCGCCCGCTCCTCTGTGTCAAATAACCTAATGTACTTCGACAAAAGCGCCTTTACTCACCTTATACATGGAAAATCCCACCCCTAAGGCGTCGCCTTTATCATTGAAGCGAATCTTTCCCAGAGGTGTCGCAACATAATTGGTGCGCAGCGCCTTGCCGACCTTGGCATAGTCCGTACCACCTGCCTTTTCTATCGCCTGCAGAAGGGCCTGCGTAGCCGCATAGGCATTAAGAAAAAAAGCGCCCGGCTCCGTACCGTAGGTTTTTTCATGAGCTGCGATAGAAGCCACCGCCAGAGGGTTTTGGGAGACATTCCGGGGGCCGGATGCATAGACGCCCTCGGCATAAGCGCCGGCTACTTTTAAAAACGTCGCGTCTTTCACACCGTCGTCGGAAATAAACCTTGCCTTGCTGTGCTTCTTGCGCATCTGGCGCACGATTAATGCCGCCTCGGGATGATAGCCGCCATATATCACTGCATCAGCGTCGGCACGCTTGATCTTTTGCACTACCGCAGAATAATCGAAAGCGCCGGGCGTGATACCCTCATAAAGCACTAATTTTGCCTGCGGGGCAGCCTCGATGAACTTCCGGGCATACTCCGCCAGGCCCTTACCGTAATCTCCCTTATCATGGAGAACGGCAAATCTTCTGAGCTTAAGGACACGCAGCGCAAAGTCCACCTCCAGCCTGGCTTGGGTGTCATCGGAAGCAATGGTGCGGAAAAAATTGGGATAGAGCCCGCTTTGTGTCAGCTCCGGATTAGTGGCCGAAGGCGACATGACGGTAACCCCAGCATCATGATAGAGATCAAGGGTGGCTTTGGTTGCGCCGCTACAGATATGACCAAGCACCACACGCACCCCCTCGGAGATCAATTTATTAGCCGTATTGGTGGCGATTTCCGGTTTGCATACATCATCTTCAATGAAGAGCTCCACCCTCCGTCCGAGAATCCCTCCACGGGCATTCACATCCGCCACCACCAGCTCTGCAGCCCTGACCGAGGGCAGGCCGTAAGAGGCAAGATCGCCACTATGCGCCCCCGCCACGCCCAGCTTGATGGTCTCCGCAGCTGATGCGGCAACCGCGCCGGGCATGAAGAAAATCAACGCCGCGATCAATATTTTTCTCAACAATTTTTCCATAAAAGTTTCCCTGCTTACAATACGATAATCTAAAAAACTGGCATAGTGCCCGCACATTCATCCCCGTATCCCTCTTGCCTGGGTAGCCACTTTTTGGCCGCTGCAGCAATCAAATCCAGGGCGTCTTGACTGCCATCAGCTTCACCCTTTTCAAAGTCACCCTCAATGCGCCCCATCTGATTTGTAACGTGGGCGAAACAAAGCACAGCTTTACGGCGGGCCTGAGCGAAAGCATACAGGGCTGCCGCCTCCATTTCAACGGCCAGAATGTCTTCTGTCTTCGCTTGTTCGATGGCGGTTGTTGCCGGGGAATAATCTGTCCGGAAGAAGTAACGCTAATCAATAGTTGACAACCAGAGACGAACAATTCTTCGGCAATTAACACTGCGAAGGAAGCGCCTACCGCACAACCAACAATCCCGAACTCGATGCCACTGTGCTCAAAGTTGTATAGCTGAGTATGGTAACAAGCCCAATAGGGATTAACTTTTGCCCTGTCGGCAGCAATTAAATTCCTGACGATGTCTCCGTCAGGGTCAAGGACACAAACAGGTGGTATTTGTCCCCCCGGAATGTTTTTTTGTCGCCTTGCCTCTCGCAGCAAATTTTCGGGCACAAATAATGAATCGTGGTCATAGCTTTTGCCACGGAGAATAGGAGGGTGATATCGGCTAGCCATTATTGTTAATTTTCTCTTCTGTATCGGGCGTAAAGATTTGGTCATGAATCCCCAAGCGTTATACTAATTTTCCTTGGCATCAGGCGGGGGCTCGCTGCCCGTTCCATAGGGTATGGCCAACTGGAGTTTCTTTATGGCCTGGCTTTCGATCTGCCTTGCCCGTTCCCTTGTGAAATTATAATGTTCCCCTATCTCCTGGAGGGTCATGGGATTATCCGCCATGAGCCGATTTTTGACAATGAAACTTTCCTTTTCATTTAACATGGCCAGCGCCCCGGCAATATTTCTTTGCACCAGCGCCCGCTCTTCTTTCTTGATGAGCGCCGACTCCTGATTCTCTCCTTCATGAACCAGCCGGTCTCCAAGGGTGGAATCGTTATCCTCACTCACACAGGCATCGAGAGAAATATCCTGCCCCATGCGGATGTCCATCTCCTCCACTTCCCATTTTTTAACGCCCAGGGATGCGGCAATCTCGCCAAATTCGGGATTCCTTTTAGAGATAGTTTCCAGTTGTTTCCTGGTCTGGCTCATTTTAAAAAAGAGTTTTCGTTGAGCTTGGGTGGTGCCGATCTTCACAATGCTCCAGGTTTTGATGACATAGTTCTGAATATAGGCTCTGATCCACCATACGGCGTAAGAAATAAGACGATAACCCTTATAGGGATCGAATTTTTTTACCGCGTGCATGAGCCCGATGTTGCCTTCCTGGATCAGATCGGCCAGCTTCACACGATAACTCCGGTACTCATGGGCAATCTTGACAACAAAACGCAAATTGGAGACAACCAGGGCCTCTGCCGCTTCCATGCTGTTGCCCTTTTTAAAGGCGACGGCCAATTTAAACTCTTCCTCCGCCGTCAAGATAGGGAATCGGTTGATTTCCGCAATATAAATATCCAGAGTGGCCGTAACCGCAGGAAAATCCAAAATATCCCTCGCCTTTAAAGTAATGGTGGGCATTATGTAACGGTGCCCGCCTATTAGTCAATATTTTTCTCTTTGCAGAGACTCTCTCTGTCGATTGAATACTATGGCCATTGTAATTACTTTAGTTGTTTCAAGCTTCTTGGCTGTGGAGGAGGCGCAATGCGTTCATGATTACCAGCAATGAGGCTCCCATATCTGCTGCAATCGCCATCCACAATGTGGCGATGTTGGCCAGCGCCAGAAGCATGAACAGCAATTTGACGCTGAGCGCAAAAGCGATATTCTGGCGGATGACGTTCAACGTGCGATGACCGTGGCGGATAAGCCAGGGCAGGCGGGAAAGATCGTCAGTCATCAGGGCAATATCCGCCGTTTCTATCGCCGCATCCGTTCCCGCCGCAGCCATGGCAATACCCAGGGTCGCGGCGGCCAGGGCGGGAGCGTCGTTGATCCCGTCACCCACCATCGCCACGGCGCCATAACGCCGCTTCGCTTCCTCAATGCCTTTTAGCTTGTCTTCCGGAAGGAGTTCCGCATGGAATGCGTCGGCCCCGATCTTCTCGCTGATTGCCCGCGCCGTGCCCCGGTTGTCGCCCGTAAGGATGATGACTTTTGCCACGCCAGCGCGTTTCAGATCTTCGACTATGGACAGGGCGTTGTCGCGGATGCTGTCGGCCACACTGATGAAACCGCAGACATGATCATCATTTCCCACAACGACCACCGAGTGCCCGGCATCTTCAAGGGCATCGGCCTGCGCGTGCATCTCGGCGTTTTCTAATTGCTTTTCATGAAGCATCCGATGAGAACCAATCCAGAAAGTCCGACCATTAATCGTGCCTTGTGCACCCTGTCCCTTGAACTCGCGGTAATCTTCCGCCGGGATAAGGGTGCGTTCAGATTGCTTTGCTTTACTGACGATAGCCCTTGCCAGGGGATGGCGGCTATGCAACTCCAGAGCCGCCGCCCGATCGAGCAGTTCTCCCTCCGTATGCCCGTTAAGGGGAATTATTCTCTGAGCCTCAGGACGACCATAGGTCAGTGTACCTGTTTTATCAAGAAAAACAATCTTGACTCTCCCCGCTTCTTCCAGGAATGCGCCTCCTTTGATGATAATTCCTGAACGGGCCGCCGAGGCAAGCGCCGCGATAATGCTCACCGGCGTCGAGATGACCAGCGCGCAGGGACAGGCGATCACCAGCAGCACCAGGGACTCGTAAAACCAGCGCTCCCAGCCGCCACCGGAAGCAAGAGGCGGAACAATGGCGATGGCAACGGCCGCAAGAATCATTGCCGGCGTATAATAACGGGCAAATTTTTCCACCCATAATTCCGAGGGCGCCCGTCGCGACTGCGCCTCTTCGACCATGCGAATGATGCGGGCGAGAGTCGTGTCTGAAGCCGGTTTTGTGACGCGGAATTCAATCGCGCCATCCTCATTAATCGTCCCGGCAAAAACCTCGTCGCCGACTTGTTTCTCGACGGGAACAGATTCGCCTGTGATAGGCGCTTGATTGATCGAGGCGCTTCCTTTCGTAATTTCGCCATCGAGCGGGATGCGTTCCCCCGGTCTGACCAGAACCGTTGCGCCGAGGGGCACATCTTCCACAGGCTTTTCCATGATGTCGTAATCGTGAGGACAAATGTACCGCGCCTTGGGCGGCGTGAGCCTGAACAGCGAACTGATGGCGTGCCGAGCATGGCCGATACTCCATGCTTCGAGGACGAGGGACAAGGAAAAAAGAAAGGTGACGGTTGCCGCTTCGAACCACTCGCCAATGCCGATGGCGCCAAATACTGCAATCGTCATCAGCAGGTTCATGTCCGCACGGAAGCGGCGGAGCGCGGCAAGGGCTTTCGGAAAGATGAACCATCCGCCAGCAAGCACTGCGACAAGATAGAGTCCGATTGATACCGCAGGGAAAACATGCGATTCGCTTCGCCCGCCTTCTGCGAATACATCGAGGAGGCTCCCATGTAAAAGCCAGTGGGAAAGAAAACCCGCAATAACGGCAATGCCACTGGCCGTGCACATGACGGCGCGGCCATGCGTCAGCCAGAATCCTGCGGAGCCGGATTGGGAAACGGCCGCCTGTTTGCTATCGGCAGGTTTCGCGATCATCCCGACACGTTTTACTGCCGAGATGATATCCCCATCGCTAACTGCACCTTCCGTGGCAGTCACGGTCATGATCCCGTTGAGAATATTGAATTCCACGTTCCTGACTCCGTTCAAGGCGCCGACTGCTTGACGCAACGCATTTGTCTCTTCGGAGCAATCCATGCCTCTGACATGCCAAGTCGATGTCCTTGACGCCATGTATCTTCCTCTTTAAATTTATCTTTTTATCTTTCCTTTTCAATCACACGCGCGCACCGTTCAGGTAGACCTTAAACTCTTTTATTCCACCACTGAAGGTAGGAATCCTGGTATGTCGGGTTTTGTATTTGTAAACGGGTTTGAATTCAAGCGTGGCAGGGTCTCCTTCCTTAAGCGTTATCTCCACTTCCCTGAAAGAGTCATCGGCAGGCAGTCCGAGGAACACTTTGTGCGTTCCTGCGTGCAGCCCTATCTTTTTCTCCAGAACATATTTGCTTCCCTCGCCCGCATCGGGGTCATGGCTTGTCTTCCCATCCTTATCGTAGAGCGGCAGGCTTTCTTTCTGCCCATCGACCTTCCAGGTCTCCGCCTGTCCGTCGATATTGATCAGGAAGGGATAGCCTGGCTTCCCATGCATGGAATCTCTCGACTCGAAGACATAATATCCCTCAAGATGGGTCTTGATTGTCGCTTTGATAGTCAGAACAGCAAAGCCCCGTGCAGGAGTGTCGGTATTCTTGATCTCAGTAAAGACATCCGCGCGTAAGGATTGTGTTTTTACCCGGATTTCCTTTGCTGCCGCTCCACATCCTATCAAAATAAGGATCATAACTCCAATGATAGAACCCTTTATTACTTTTTGCATTTTCTTTCCTTTCTACACCGCTGTATCGCCCCGTTCCTTCGTCTTGATCCTGACGGCTTCCCGGACATCATAGATGAATATTTTACCGTCGCCCCGGTTGCCCGTATGGGCATTGTCCACGATCGTCTCGACCACTTCCTCAAGCATGTCATCATGGATGACAATTCCGATCTCCACTTTCGGTACATAGTCGATGAGGTCCTCAACGATTCTGTGCTGCGCGCCCTCTCCTTTTTCCCTTCCGAATCCCTGAACCTTCGTAACCGTGATGCCGGGAAAATGCGGAATCTTCTTCAGCGCATCGACAACTTTGCTCAACATGAACGGTTGGATGATAGCCTTAATTTCTTTCATGGTTTCCCTCCTAAAATTCTATTTTTTCTTCTTCAAACCATCGGTAAAGGGTGGGAAGAACGATCAGTGTTAATAATGTTGAGGTTATCAGACCGCCGATCACCACGACGGCAAGAGGTCTCTGGATCTCCGATCCGGTTCCCGACGCGAGGAGCAGCGGTACGAGCCCGAGCATTGTCACCGATGCTGTCATGAGTACAGGTCGTAATCTCAGGTCTGTTCCTCTCCGTATCGCCTCATCAAGGGATGCTCCTTCCTGTCTCAGTTGGTTGAAGTACGAGACGAGCACGACCCCGTTCAGGACGGCTACGCCGAAGAGGGCGATAAATCCCACCGAGGCGGGGACGCTCAGGTATTGACCTGAAACGAACAGCGCCACGATGCCGCCCACCAGGGCGAAGGGGATGTTCATGATGATCAGCAGGGCGTTTTTCAATGAACCAAAGGTCATGTAGAGGAGCAGAAAAATCAGGAAGAGTGTCAGCGGGACTATCACGATCAGCCGCTTCATCGCCCGCTCCTGGTTCTCAAACTGTCCCCCCCAGGTAACGGTATATCCCACGGGAAGTTTCACCTGGGCGGCAATCTTTGCCTGCGCTTCCTGGACGAAACCGCCGATATCCCTGCCCTTCACGTTGCACTCGATGACGATTCGCCGCTGCCCTTCCTCCCGGCTGATCTGGTTGGGGCCTTCAAGCAAGGTGAGCTTGGCAATCTGCTTAAGCGGTATGCCTCTTCCTTCCGGAAGCGGCACGAGCAGGTTGCCGATCGATTCCATATTATTTCTCCTGTCTTCGGGGAAGCGCATCTGGACCGCAAAGCGTTTGTCGCCTTCGAATATCTCTGTCGGCTGTCCGCCGGCAAGGGCGACCTCGATGATCTCCTGAACGTCGGAGATGTTGATCCCGTAGCGGGCGATCTCCTGCCGGTCGATATCGATATGCAGGTATGGCTGCCCGGATACCTGCTCGACCCGCAGGTCTGCAGTCCCCCTGACGTCGGCCATGACCTTTGCAACCTCATCGGCCTTTTCCTTGAGCTGTTCGAGGTCATCACCGAAGATCTTGATGGCAACCTGTGATTTTACCCCTGATATCAGTTCATCTACCCTGAGGGCAATCGGCTGCGTGAAGTTGAAGCCAACGCCGGGCATGGATGATCCAAGCTTGTCCCTTATCTTGTCCGTCAGTTCAGGGAGGCTCTTGGCAGTATTCCACTGAGACATGGGTCTGAGCGTGATAATCGGGTCGGAAAGCTCCGGTCCCATAGGGTCTGAGGCGATCTCCGCGGCGCCGATCTTCGATACGACGGTCTCGATTTCCGGAAAGGTAAGAAGAATTTTGTGGAACTTCTTCTCCATCTCGACCGACTCCCGCAAAGAGATGCCGGGGAGACGGATGAGCTGGATGGTAAGGTGTCCTTCCTGAAGGACCGGCATGAATTCCTTCCCGATGAAGGGGAGAAGGGCGAGACTCAGGATAAAGATTCCTGCCGAGATGAGGATAGTTTTTATTCTGTTGCCGAGCGCCCAGTCGAGCACCGGCCTAAAGCATTTCCTGATGAAGGCAAGCAGCCTTGTATCCTCCTCTTTCCCTCCCTTCAGCATGAAGGATGAAAGCACCGGCACGATCAGTATCGAGATGAAAAGGGAGCCGATGAGGGCGATGGCAATCGTTAGGGCAAGAGGAGTGAACATCTTCCCCTCGACGTCGGTGAGGGTAAAGAGCGGGAGAAAGACCACGGTGATGATCAGTATACCGAATACGACCGGCTTTGCCACCTCTTTGGCCGATTCGGCGATGACATGAATCGGGGGATCGGCCTTACGCTCCGAAAGGTGCCGGTAGGTGTTTTCGACAATTACGACCGCACCGTCAACCACCATACCGATGGCGATGGCAAGTCCGCCGAGGGACATAAGGTTTGCCGTCAGCCCCATCCGGCGCATGACGATAAAAGTAAAGAACATCGTAAGCGGGAGCGATAAGGTGACGACCAGAGCGCTCCGCACATTGCCGAGAAAGATGAAAAGCACGATGACGATGAAGAGCGCGCCCTCGGCAAGGGCGCTGGTGATCGTCGAGATCGCCCGCTGCACCAGCTCGGCTCTGTCGTAAAAAGGCACAGCCTTCACTCCTTCAGGGAGTGTTTTTGCGACTTCCTGCATCTTCTCCTTTACCTTCTCAACGACATCCTTCGAATTCCCTCCCTTGATCAAAAGGACGATGCCTGCCAGCGACTCCTCGCCGTTTTTCACAATGGCCCCTTGACTGAAGGCCGGACCGAGCTTCAGGTCGGCAATATCTCTTACATAAACCGCGGTACCATGATACGAGGCGATGACGATGTTGCCGATATCTTCAATGCCCTTTAGTAGTCCGAGGCCGCGGATAATGTACTGTTCCCCGCCGACATTCATGAAACTGCCGCTCGCGTTTGTGTTGTTCCGCGCCACTGCCTCGAAGACCTGACGCAGCGTGAGGTTGTACTTGAGAAGCTTATCCGGGTTCACGATGACCTGGTACTGTTTTACGTCGCCGCCGAAGGAGTTCACATCGGCAACCCCGGGCACACGCCGCAGAAGTTTCCTTACAACCCAGTCCTGGAGTGTCCTCAGCTCCATAAGGCTTTTCCCTTTGCCTTCGAGGGTGTACTGATAAATTTCGCCTAATCCTGTCGAGACAGGACCCAGCATCGGTTCCACACCCTTGGTAAGGGTTTCTTTCGCCTCGCTCAATCTCTCAAAAACGATCTGCCGGGCGAAATAGGTGTCAACATTGTCCTCGAACACCAGCGTGACAAGCGACAGCCCATATTTTGAAATTGACCGCGTTTCATGAAGACCTGGCAGCCCGCTCATCTGGAGCTCAATTGGCGAGGTGACGAGTTTTTCCGTCTCAAAAGGAGACATGCCGGGAGCGGTCGTAATGACCTGCACCTGAACATTGGTTACATCCGGGAAAGCGTCAATCGGGAGCTTTTTGAATGAATAGACACCGATACCGGTAAGCATGAGGACACCGATAAGAACGAGAAGCCTCTGCCTGAGTACAAAATCTATGATCTTCTCCATCGTCTCCTCCTATTCCGCTTCAAGGGATTCTTTTTTGAGTTCCGATTTCAGGATGAAGGCGCCTTTGACTGCGACCATCTCGCCCTCCTTGAGTCCTGCGGTAACCTCCAGGCGTTTCCCGAGTGTCCTGCCGACCTCGATATCCCTTCTCTTGAACTTGTCGGGAGAGACCTGGACAAAGACGTGTCGCTTCGCGCCATCAATAAGCACGGCTGCTTCCGGAACGGTGATGAGCCTCTCAGCCCCGCCGCTTGTTGCTTCCGCAAGGACGGTCGCAAACATGCCGGGTTTGAGCAAACTGCTTGAGTTATCTATCGTTACCCGCGCTTTTTCGGTCCGTGTCTTTTCGTCAACTACATCGGCGATATAAGATATTTTTCCTTTGAATACCTTGTCAGGGAACGCCGTGACCGACACTTTCACGCCTGCGCCGATCCTGAGGCGGGGAATATCTTTTTCATAGACATCGATAACCACCCAGAGCGTCGAGAGATCAGCAACCATAAAGAGCGCCTTCTCGGGATTCACAACCTCTCCCTGGGTAACCGTCTTTTCTATCACTGCGCCGCCTACCGGCGATGTGACGGGAACAAGAGGGTGGTTCCCGTTGCCCCTGGATGATGCAAACTGCGCAACATCAATACCGACCAGCCGGAAACGCTCTTGGGAAAGGTTCAGGTCGGCCTCTGCCTCTCCCAACTCCTGCCTCGCCTTCAGTAGGTCCTTTTCCGGGGATATCTTCTTCTGAAACAGGGTCTCTTCCCGCTGGAGATTCTTCCGTGCAAGCCCTACTTTCCCCTGCGCCTTGTAATATTCAGCCCATATCTGGTCAAGCTCCACGCTGTCGAGATAGGCAAGAGGCTGCCCGGCCTTCACCCTGTCACCCTGCGATACGATGATCCTGACCGCCTTTCCCGTTACCCTTGAGCTGATTTTCGCTGTCCTGTCCTGGTTCATCTCAATAACGGCTGTCGCTGAGAGGGGAACAGCCGCCGCCCCCATGGCTACTTGTTGGACCTCTATTCCTGAAGACTTCTGCTTTTCCTGCGACAGCGTTACAACGCCGGGCTCTTCTTTTTTGTGCTCTTCTTCGTTTCCTGATTCTTTCTTCTTCGCCTCCACCGCCGTACTTTTTCCTTCCTGCGGCGTTTCCTTTTTCCCACATCCCGCGGTCAGGAAGGCGATTACAAAAACAATGAGGATTGCGGCAAGCAACCCTTTCTTCGTTATATTACGGTTCTGTATCATCATTTCAGTGCTCCCCCTATGGCCTTTTCTATTGCATTGAGCGCAAGCTGTGTCCTTGTCTGTGCCTCAATATAGGCAAATTGTGCTTCGATGGTGTCCTTTTGTGCAAACCGCACTTCGAAGAAGCCGATCTTCCCTTCCTTGAAGGCCAGATTCAGGAGATTCAAGTTTTCTACGGCTTTTGCGATTATTTCTTTTTTGAAAAGCGAGAGTTCTTCGATGGCGGTTGAGAGGTCGCCAAAAGCCTGCTCGATTTCACGATCTATCGCTTTTTTAAGCCCTCCCGACTTTATCTTTGCCCCTTCAGCCCTTGCATAGGCCTCCTTCTTCTCCGCCTGCTTCCTGTCGAAAAGCGGCAGGGGGATAGACATCTCTATCCCCACAGCGTTTCTCCTCTCATCCCTGTCATAAAATCCCGAGAGTGTTATATTTGGAGAGGCTCCCTTCGTTGCCAGTTTTAGAGCGGAGAGCGTCTTTTCCGCTTCGAAAGCGCTTGCCTTGGCGTCCGGCCTTCGGGAAAGGGCTGCTTTCAGGACTTCCTTATCGGGCAGTACCGGTGATTCAGACGGTAAATCGCCTTGGAGGGCAAGAGACATATCGGGTGACAAGCCGAGGAGTCCCTGTAAGGCAAGCAGCGCTTCCCGGTATTCTCTCTCTGACAGAAGAAGCTCTTTCTTTGCCTTGCTCAGCTCAACCTCCGAGAGGTTCACATCGAGGCCCGAGACTTCGCCAGCCTGAAACTTGATCTTCGTGTAGCCGAGCAGCTCTTCGTTCAGTTGGACGATCTCCCGTGCCAGCCCGCTTTTCTTTTTTGAGGCAAGCACATTGGCACATGCATCTTTTACGTCCGCAATCAAAACCCGTTCTTTGTCCTTGATCCCGGCCTTCACCCTGGCCAGCTCTTTTTCCGCTATATCAACACGTAGGCTCCGCTGCCCCGCAACCTCGAACTCCTGGGAGAGCTTAAATCCATAGTTTGTAAAAGCACCACCGCCTTCTTCCTCCGGTCGGTCCTTTTTCGAAATATTTCCCTCGATCGTCGGGTTATTGTTTAAGAGAAGCCGCGCTTTTTCAAGCTGGCCACCGGCAGCCTCTTCTTCGAGCCTGAGGGTCTGGAGGTCGGGATTGTGCGTGAGGGCACGCTGCACTGCTTTTTCAACAGTCAGGGAATAAGCAGGGGCAACAAGAAAAAGCATTAAAAACGTCGTGATAATAAAACGCCACATTGATTCACCTCATATAAACAACTTTGATTTCGGATAGAGATATCTCAGCGGAATCCTAGCAGCAATCCGCTTGATACGTCTCTGAAATGAAAAGGCTTATGCGAGGGGATTCTGAGGCGGTTTATTGATGGAAGAGTGAAGTTCGGAGAGTGCGGGCACAGCGCAGGGGCCATGCCACTGTGCTACGGAGATATGCACCTGCGGCAAAAAAACTTCTGTGCCCATGAGGACATTGGCGCAGATCGAACATAAAGACTTGGCAGCCTGCTCGCCGGGAGCCTTCGCGGCCGTCCCATCGTGCGGGGAATAGATCACATCATCAGGAGGGGCTTGCAGATGGCCGATGGTTGTTTCGCCCCGAAAAGGAGCGCTCCCCATACAGTGAGCACATGCCATGCAGTCGAGTATGGGCACGAACACATGCAGGACGAGAATAATATATGTCAGGGGATTTATGTACGATCCTAAACGCATTGTTCCTCGTATCACTACCACATCTTCGAAGTCAATCTCAAAAAATAAACATGGAGTTTTACCCGGATTGGATTTTGTCTTTTTGTGGGATTTTTGAAGGGAATAGAAAAAGGCCTCATTTGATCGATAGCAGGAGCATATCGGGGGATAGGATGCCCTCTACATGTTGCCCTGATAAGAAACCGGCAGTCGCCGGTATCAATGCGGAGCGCCGCCGTTTAAGAATTTGGCTTCAATCAAGTTGACAATAGCCGTGATATCATTGCCGTCAAAACAGGGAACACCGATTTGTGGAGGTTTATCCCCGGCAACAGCCAGCAGATTTTCATCGTTGCGGGAAAGAATATCTCCATGGCGGTCGGCGCGAAAGACCTCTATCTTGGGGTGGTCGTTTCTTTTATATCCTTCGGTCAGAATAATGTCCACATCACGTATGCACATCTCTCGCAGTTCGGCAATGTCATGATCCTTTGCCACATCCTTCACAACAGCAATCTGCCAGGGGGAAGATAAGACCGTCAGGCAAGAACCAGCCTGCTTATGCCGCCAGCTATCTTTACCTTTATGATCAATTTCGAAGCCATGCACATCGTGCTTTACAGTTGCGACACGGTACCCGCGTCTGGTCAACTCCGGAATGATCTTTTCGATCAGCGTGGTCTTGCCCGTATCCGACTTCCCGACAATGGAAAGAACCGGTATCTTGCTGCTTTCTTTAGCCATTTTCCCAACCTTAGACGTTGAACTTTGGACTGCGAGAGGGGCTAATAACTGCTGAATTGCTCCTGAGACTTAAAATTTCTGCAAACGATAACCTGCGTCTTCAGCAAAGCTCCCCTCGCTTCGGAAGGTTCGTAGCATACTGACAAATTGAAATCAATGGCATCCCCCCACCCAAATCCACCACCCAATTTTGCGTAGGCTGTAAATTCCGCTTTTCGGCAGCGGTTCTTCGCCTTATCTCTCCCCATTCTTGATTTGTTTTTATCCGGCCACCGTCATACTCTTTGTAAATTGGCTGCCATTCCGAGTCCGTTAACTCCATTACCGTTGCAATACCCGCAACTGCTCATAGCCTGCAGGCACATTCCCATCTCGAAACTCCGCATGCAGTACCAAACCCTGTTCCGCACACCACGTGTTCAACTGTTGATAAGCCTTACCGGAATCGAGTGGCGGAAACATCGGAATAGGCACTTTGCCCAGTTGATGGATTTTGTTCCCATATACGAGTTCCGAAAATGCGTCGATCGACAATCCTTATTGCGAAAGCCAGAAAACTTTACGCCTCCGATTCCTTCAGCATCGAACTGGAGCAAGCTGTCTATGGCCTGATGTGACTCTTTTCGAAAAAACTCCAATTTTTCCGGCACTTTCAAATATCAGCTACACAAACCAGGAGGACCATCACAGCAACCAGTTGAATCTATTCGATTAACGTTGGGATAGCAGTGGGGATTCCTTTGTTAAAGCAAAAATGGCAATGATAATTGCATCGCATGGTGGGATAAAACTGTATGTAGGGTTTTCTATCTGTCATCTTCATCATGCCTTGCTTTGGTTATAGCCATATCCCTAAACGCCGTACAAAACGCACATGAGCGGGTCAGGAGCGAGAGGATCTGGGGCACGAAACCGGCAGCCGCCGGCACATTCTTCGATGACGGAACAGTCATGACAGGCAAGGCTGCCGAGAGTAAGATGCTCGAGTTTAGCCCAGCAATTTTTAAGACTGCAACGTGCGTCTCCCAGTGTCCTATCCCGATAAAATCCGCACTTGGCCGCCTGACCCGTCGGCATAACGGTCAGCAAGTGCCTGCCGCAGGCGTAGCCTTCTGATGATCCGTGATATCCGCCACCATAAGCAAAGGCCATCAAGGGTGCTGCTTCCTCGTAGGATACGAGCAGATCCCGGTGATTTCCCAAAGAACCCGCTAATACGGGATAGTCGATCCCCCATTCGATTGCGCCGATTTCTTCCAGAAGATCGCGCACACGTTCAAACTCATCAAGGTTTTCCCGATGAACCACGGTTGCAACAGAAAGGGCGAGTCCAGCCTCTTTGGCGGCATACATTCCCCGGACGACACTCTTAAATGTACCTGCGCCCCGCAGGCTGTCGTGTCCCTTTTCCCATCCATCCAGACTAAACTGTATTTCATCAACCTTTAACCAGGTAACACTTTTCCGATGAATAAGCGTTCCATTGGAAAGGAGCACACGACGGATGCTGAGATCGGCAGTTTGCTCGATAAATGCCTGTAAGCCCTTGTACAGAAGCGGCTCCCCACCGGAAATCATTAGCCTTAGCCCCCCCATATCAGCAAATTGCCGGGTAATATTCAGGGCATCGGATAAAGCCAAGGCGTCATCATTGCCAGTACCGAGATAACAGTGCCGACAGTGAAGATTACACCGCTCCAGGAGTTGCAGTTCCAGATACCGCAGGGACGGATTAGCCGGTTCGTTGACCACGACGGGACGCCGCTCAGGGTAGGGAAGCAGTTCCAGCAATCCTTCCGCTATGCAATAACTCACAAATTCTGAGTCAGACGTCAGTTCCTCCCCTCTGTGTGTTCCGTCACACTGCGCTAAAAAAACTTTCGCCCGCTCGTCAATTTCATAAAGTTCGTCTCTGCCGATATGATAGAGGAAAGGCGCTTCGAGAGACTTTACTGCAACTCGTGCAGGCAGGCGAAGGAATGAGGAGGTCCAGGCTAAAGTATCCAAGGCACTACTCAAGGTCTGATTTCTGAATCAAATCGTTGGCCAACAAATGGGCAAGTAGGATAAAACCACCGCATGGCTCCAGATCATCTGAAGGCACTTCCGCTTGAAAATCACAGTCTTCCGCGCGAAAGGGACAGTGACTGCAAAGAGGAATGTCAAGGGCGTTTCTATATTTTTTCCAGAGATCGTGATTTTTTATCGGAGAGGGGATAGTTGTGAGATCGACGTACTTTCTTTGCACCAGGGTATCGAGAACTCCCGCCGCTCGGCAGGCCATTTCTTCTTTTTCGCCGTCTTTAAAAAACATGCAGTAGGGACGACAGAGGTATTCCTGGAAAGTTTTTTTCCCCATGGCTGTCAAGTTGTTCTTTCCTAAAAAGCGATGGCCTGGGAAAAGGACCTCTGCCCCAGACCATCTGTGGAATCAAAAAAACCGCTTCAGCATGAACGTTTACACTTGCACAAACCTGTTGCCACCTTCTTGATTTTTCTGATTTTCATCATGTCACCCCCTTTCCTGCGTCCAGTATAATAAATCATTGTCCGCTATGCAATCGATAAAATCTTAACCTAGGGCGTGTGGAACAATTATGTATAGCACTCAACCGATAAAGCTCGTCTAATCATTAATTGACTTCAAAATCATACAGTTAAGACTTCTGCCATTGATTTTCTCGCACATACAATTCTGAATACCGAGATAGTAACCGCGCATATTGCTACATATATGTGCCAATATTTGTCATTAGTTTGAGATTTACAAAAAATGCTGCAATTATTCAAGCAACTTACTGATGTGGCACGCTAATCGCTTTATGAAATCGACAGCAGGGAGCGCTGTTTGAGCAGGCCAACGAGGATTGGTCAAGCTTCTGCTACTTTAAGGAGGAAGAAAGATGAAAAGCATGAAAACGTTAGTAATGGGAATTATCAGCGCAGCGATGATTTGCGGTGTGGCGCACGCAACTCCTTCCACCCAGATATGGATACCATCCACGGACATCCAGCCCTATAAAAAGGTCCACTTCGGCGCCGACACGTACATAAAAACCGCAAGTCAGGATAATGGAATTACGGAACCGACGGTAACCAACCTGGGCTTGACCGTGGGTATTCTCCCCTGGGAAAAGTTCCAGATGGAAGTAGGGATCGATTACCGGGATATCGGCGGCAACCATACCTATCCCCTGCTGTATAATGCCAAGATTGGCATCCCGGAGGACAGCCTTTGCGAGTATTCACCGGCCATCGCCGTTGGTGGGTATGACTTTGGAACGGAAAAGGACGTAACGAATTCCAATCTTGTTTATGCCCTGGTGGCGAAGACCATCGGAAATTTGGGGCGTGTTTCCGTCGGTTACTATACGGGCAATGACAAAGTGCTCTTGGATATTGATGGCAACAAGGATAATGACGGCGTCCTTCTGTCCTGGGACAGAACCATCTCAGAAATATCGGATAAGTTATGGTTGGCCGTGGATTACCAGGGGGGGAAAAGCGGTTATGGCGCCACGAGTTTTGGTGCGGCCTGGAAGTTTGCTCCCAATGTCGGTGTTATCCTGGGCTATGACGTTTATAATGAAAGCTCCTACGAGCCTACCGCGACGATTCAGGTGGATATTGACTTTTGATTAACAAGGTATCGTTGTCAACCGGCATAGCCTGGTGACAGCGGGAAATGGAGGTTCAATCATGAAAAGATTAATAAGTGTATCGCTAATTATCATGTGTCTGTTTTTTGGAGCAGGTATCCCGGCTTTCTCGGAGGAACCAGCGCCGGGTCAGCCCTCGCCCACGGTAGCCACGATGACCGCTCATGAAGCGGTGGCGGCCCCGGCCGTTACTCAACAAGCGCTGGATGATCTGAAAAACTCCATGCAGGTGGGCATTGACACGGTATGGGTGCTCGTTGCCGCTTTCCTGGTATTTTTTATGAACCTGGGCTTTGCTATGGTGGAATCTGGATTGTGCCGGGCCAAAAACTCCGTTAACATCCTGGCGAAAAATTTTATCGTCTTTGCCGTCGCGTCCATTTCTTTCTGGTTTATCGGCTGGGGGCTCATGTTCGGCAACGGCAGTCCCTTGATGGGCCTTGAGGGTCTTTTCTTTGCAGGTGGCGCCGATAACAGCCCCGCTTTGGGCGAAGCATACAGGGGCGCTTACGCGGCGCTCAACTGGTCTGGCGTGCCGATGTGGGCCAAGTTCTTTTTTCAGTTGGTCTTTGCCGGCACTGCTGCGACTATTGTTTCCGGCGCCGTGGCGGAACGCATCAAATTCATCTCCTTTGTTTTCTTTTCCTTCATCCTGGTGGGTGTCATGTACCCCCTCACGGGTCATTGGATTTGGGGCGGCGGCTGGCTGCAATCTTTGGGAATGTTCGATTTCGCCGGTTCTACCGTGGTTCACTCCGTAGGCGGTTGGTCGGCGCTCGCCGGCGTGCTCATTCTCGGACCCCGCTTAGGCAAGTATCGTGCTGACGGCTCTGTGAATCCCATCTTCGGGCACAGCATGCCCATGGTAACCTTGGGAGGGCTAGTGCTCTGGTTTGGCTGGTTCGGGTTTAATCCTGGCTCGACCATGGGCGTGGGTGACGGCAGTGCGATTGCTCACATCGCTGTTACTACCAACACCGCTGCTGCTGCGGCAATCTTAAGCTCTGCTGTCATGTCGTGGTTACTCCAGAAGAAACCTGACCTTTCCATGATTATCAATGGTGCTCTTGCCGGGCTGGTCGCTATCACGGCACCCTGTGCCTTTGTAAGTGTCGGATCGTCGGCCATCATCGGTCTCGTTGCCGGGGTGCTCGTTGTCTTTGCGGTATTCATGTTCGACAAATTGAAGATTGACGATCCCGTTGGGGCGCTCTCCGTTCACCTGGTGAATGGCGTCTTCGGAACGCTGGCAGTAGGACTCTTTGCCCAGGACAAAATCACAGGTACGGCTACGGGCAATGGCCTCTTTTTCGGTGGCGGCTCCCAGCTGCTCATCGCGCAATCTATCGGCGTCGTGGCAGTCGGCATCTTTACATTCCTTGTTGCGCTTACGGTTTGGTATGTGATTGAGCAGGCTGTGGGAGTCCGTGTATCCCGCGAGGAGGAGATAGCAGGTCTGGATCTCGGTGAGCACGGCATGAAGGCCTATCCAGACTTTCAAGGATTCCTTACGAAGTGATAACCGCAGCGAGATTACTATTTAAAAAAGGAGATTGAACCATGAAACTTATCGTAGCAATAGTTCAGCCGGAAAAACTGACTGATGTTAAACAGGCCCTGACCGAGGCCAAGGTGGGGAAGATGACTGTCTCCAACGTTATTGGATGCGGCGCACAGGGAGGCTATACGGAATCATACCGCGGCGCCGTCACAGAGGTAAATCTCTTGGACAAGGTACGCTTCGAAATCGCCGTTAATGACGAGTTCGTAAAGCCTGCCGTGGACGCGATAATCAAAGGCGCGAGAACCGGCAAGATCGGTGACGGGAAGATATTTGTGGTCCCCTTGGAGGAGTGTATCAGGGTTCGCACCGGTGAAACAGGGCTCGACGCTATTGGCTGAGGGATGATATTATAGTGTCGAGGCGTAAGGGGGCGAATGTCCAATTACCAGTTTCAGCGAGAAAATTATCCGAGGCGGACATGATATCCAAGCAAAATGATCGCTTGAGGCGTGAACGGCATACCATCAAGGTCATGCTGGGGATCTACTGCCGCAGGCATCACCGGTACAGGGAGACCTTATGCCCTGAATGTCAGACCTTGTTTAACTATGCGCTGCAGCGGATGGAAAAGTGCCCCTTCCGGGAGGCTAAACCCACTTGCGCCAAATGCCCGGTTCATTGCTACAAACCCCAACAGCGGGAACAAGTTCGCCAGATGATGCGCTACGCCGGGCCAAGGATGACAATCTACCACCCCCTCCTTGCCTTACGACATTACGTGGATCAAATCCGGGCGAGGAAAGCTTGATCCTCCTGTCGCCGCTTTTCCAGGGGCTTTAATGCCCCCCTGCTCCCCATAACTTAATAATGGCCGCTTTTTTACCCCAAAGCTCCTGGAGTCGGTGATCGCGGCCGCAGGAACTACGGTAAAACTTATAGCGGAGGGGATTTTTCTGGTAGTAGTGCTGATGATACTCCTCAGCCTGATAGAACGTGTCCGCCGGGACAATCTCGGTCACTACCGGCCCGGCAAAGGCTTTGTGCTTCGCCAAGTATGCCTTGGACTGTTCTGCCAGCCGCCTTTGTTCTTCCGTATGGTAAAAAACGGTGCTCCGGTACTGACGCCCGTAATCACAGAACTGACGATCGAGGGTAGTGGGATCGATATTGTGCCAGAAAACCTCAAGCAACTTCTCATAGCTGATTTTTTGGGCATCATAGATGATCTGGACGGCCTCGGCATGGCCGGAACCCCCATCAGAAACCTGAGCATAGGTGGGATTTTTCAAATGTCCACCTGTATAGCCCACGGTTACCGCCATAACGCCCGGCAGTTTGTCGAAGGGCGCTTCCATACACCAGAAGCAGCCGCCGGCGAAGGTGGCGGCTGCTTGCTGAACCGTCGTCTGTCCCCGATTTTCTGCCCCTGTGGTCGTGGCCGCGATGATCATACCCAACGATAAGAAACCCAGCAAGATATTCGTTCCCATTATGTCACACCTCTTATGAATACTGTTATTTTTCGAAAAGCTTTTTATATTCCCCGTAGCCCTCCTTATCCAGGTCTTCCTTCGGGATAAATCTCAGAGCGGCGGAATTCATGCAATACCTTAAACCCGTGGGTTTGGGGCCGTCAGTGAACAGGTGACCGAGGTGGCTATCTCCGCGTTTGCTGCGCACTTCGTTGCGCACCCGGAAAAAACTTTTATCCTCCCTAGTTGTAATATTTTCCGGGGCGAGAGGCTTCGAAAAACTTGGCCAGCCGGTACCCGAGTCAAACTTGTTCCCGGAACTAAAAAGTGGCTCCCCCGAAACGATATCGACGTAGATGCCCTCCCGCTTGTTGGACTCGTACTCGTTCCGGTAAGGAGGTTCCGTTCCGTCCTCTTGTGTGACTTCGTACTGAAGAGGGGTAAGGAACTTCTTCAGAGTTAACCGGTCAGGTTTCTTGAAATTTTTCCAGGCGCCAGCTCGCGAATGTTCCGGTTTGATGTTATTTATTTGCTCTGTTGCCATCTTTACCCCCTTCTGCTTCTCCATAACACCGATCTCCAGACCGGAGGACCGGCCGACCATAGTCAATAGCAAGATCGCCACCGCAACGTAACATTTTTTCATGCCGTCCCCTTTTCCTCCGCCGGATCAAAAATTCAGTCCGGCTTCTAAAAGCCTATCCTGAGAATCCCATTATTTTGCTCTACCTGGAAATCTCAAGCTATCCTATCATGTCAAGATAAGAATCATTCCGCTAAAGTCAATGAGCATTAGGTAATTGACAAGATTTGCTTAATAACCTTGAAAATCTTTTCGATTTCGTTTAGCCTAGGGGCGTTCTGCATACCGCGGGAAGGTCTGCCCGATAACTTTACAATGCAAATAACGTCAGGAGGATTTATATGAAAAAGGTCTTATGTACGGCTATCCTGGTTTTCGGCTTGCCGTTTTTTAAGCTGCCAGCGCATGCCGAAACCGCATCGCCGGCACAACCACCACAACCTGCACAAACAAAAGATTTTGGCGATCTTGCCCGCGAAAAAAAACTATTCAGGAATTATTCGGGCGAAGGATCTAATTCCGTCGTATCTTTCTGCATGGAAGGCCAGATATTTGTGATTGTCTCCGGCAATACTTCCAATATACCTTCCGTCGTTCAGGTTTATGAAGAGAAAAACGGCAGAATCCTGCCGAAAAAATGCAATTAGCGAAACAATTTTGGCCTTGCTTAACACCACCTCTCGTGCTAGGTTCGGCACACAAGGTTGTACCTGCCAATCGGGAAGCTTGACTTCCTTAACACTAAATCAGGGGGGCTCCTTTATGACACTACTATTGGCCGGCGCCATTGCCGCGATAATTGGTCTTGTGGGCTTGCTTGAATGGATGCACGATTTCTTCGTCATCCTGAGGGGCGGCATACCGTTGCTTCTTCTGTTAGGGGGCGTCATGGCCGCTTACATCGGCTTTGACGACCTGCAGTCCAAACTCCGGGAAGATGCGGAAAAGCAAGAGGAAGAATTGGCCAAAGCCAGGGATGAGATAGCGCTGATGAAAGCCCGTACGGAACAATATCGCGAAGAGCTGGAAAAACTTAAAGAAGAAAGAGGAAAAACGGATTGAACCGTTTGTTTGCCATTTTGTCTAAGGTAACGCCCTCTCTCTATACCTTGCTGCGTTTCAGTATTTCCAGGATCATGAGCATTGCTCCCAGAGAAATGGCCGCATCCGCCACATTGAAGGCAGGCCAGTGATATGTTTTCCAATGCACGTCAATAAAGTCCACTACTGCCCCAAAACGCAACCGATCGATCGAATTGCCTAGCGCCCCTCCCAAGATCAGGGAAAGAGCCAAAATGAGCAACGGCTTGTCATCCCGACTCTTCATCAGGTAATAAACGATCAGCCCCATTGCAGCGAACGCAGCTAAATTAAAAAAGAGGGAGCGGAAAAGGGGAGGCGCTTGCGCCAAAAAGCCAAAGGCTGCCCCCGCGTTCATTATATAAGTAATGCTTAAAAGATTTTCAATAACCACCTGGGAATCATAAAGGCGCATGGCCGAACAGATATGGGCCTTGGTCCATTGATCAAGAAAAACGATGGATACAACAATAGCAATAAAAATCAAATGCTTCTTTCGCAATTAAACACTCCTTCTGTTAATCTTCAGAGCCCCAGGCCAAGGTGGGCGAGGCAGCGGTCGCATATCTCCGGATGAAGGGCGTCAGTTCCTATGCAGGGGCTGTATATCCAGCACCGTCCGCATTTCTGACCGGCAGCCTTAGCCACGCCGATCTTCAGACCCGTTATCTCACTACTTTCGTAAGCGCCCGGAATGTCGGTGCCAACAATTTTCACCTGCGAAACAATCAGCAGGGAGCGCAAATCCTCCCCATATGCCATCAGCAGGGAGCGCAAATCCTCTGGTGGCAAGATCATCACGGCGGCATCAAGGGAATGGCCAATAATTTTGCTTTGTCTGGCTATTTCAATAGCCCTGGAAATCTCCGCCCTGATGCCAAGCATGGTCTCCCAGCGCGCGGCCAGTTCCTTATCTTCATGGGCAGGATTTGGTTCTGGAAATTGTGACATATGGACACTGGTTTCCTTGCCGACATAGCCAGGCATGGCCGCCCACACTTCCTCGGCGGTAAAAGAGAGTACCGGCGCCAAAAGTCTGGTCATGGCATGGAGGAGAAGGTAAATGGCACTCTGCGCGGAACGTCTTTCCCGGGAAGCCGCAGGCGATGTATAAAGCCGGTCCTTGAGAACATCAAGATAAAGGGCGCTCAAATCCACCGTGCAGAAATTGTAAATAGTGTAGTAAACCATATGGAACTGAAAGCGCTCGTAGGCATCCCGCACCCGTCGGACTACCCCCTCCAGGCGCTGGAGAATAAAGCGATCGATCTCTTCCATGTCCTGATAGTCCACTTGATGTGAGGCGACATCGAAATCGGAGATGTTACCCAGGATATAACGGCAGGTGTTGCGGATACGTCGATAGGCCTCTACGAGGCGTTTCAATATCTCTTCGGAAATTCTGATGTCTTCAGTGTAATCCTCCGAGGCCACCCAGAGCCGCAAGATTTCCGCCCCGTATTTATCTATAATCGCCTGGGAGTCAATGACATTGCCCACGGATTTGGACATTTTTTTCCCCTCGCCATCCACCACAAACCCGTGCGTCAAAACACTCCGATAGGGGGGACGTCCCCTGGTGCCCAGCGATTCAAGCAGAGAAGAATGAAACCAGCCGCGGTGCTGATCAGAACCCTCCAGATACAGGTCCGCCGGCGATTTGAGATCAGGGCGCGCCTCCAAAACTGCCGCATGACTCACCCCGGAGTCGAACCAGACGTCCAGGATATCCTTTTCCTTGGTAAAGCTCCCCTCACCGCAATGGGGGCAGGTAGTGCCTGCAGGCATCAGGTCCTGCGGTTCCCTGGCAAACCAGACATCGGCCCCATGCTGCTCCACCAGACCAACTACATGCTGGAGAATCGTCTCCGTCAGGACCTCCCCATGGCAAGCATCACAGATAAATATCGCAATAGGCACGCCCCAGAGACGCTGTCGGGAAATGCACCAATCAGGACGTTTTTCCACCATCCCGTAAATCCGCTCCCGTCCCCAGGAAGGCAGCCACTTCACATCATCTATTGCCGCCAGCGCCTTGCCCCTCAGATCATTTTTCTCCATGGAAATAAAATACTGCTCCGTGGAACGGAAAATGATGGGTTGCTTGCAGCGCCAGCAATGGGGATAAGCATGCTCCAGCTCCGCCAATGCCAGCAGGGCACCGATCTCCTTAAGCTTTTTTATTATGTCAGCATTAGCGGCAAAGACAAACTGGCCGGCAAACCCCTCCACTTCTTCAGTAAATCTGCCGGCGTCATCCACCGGGGCATAATTGGCAAGGCCATATTTCATGCCGATCTCATAATCATCCTGCCCATGCCCCGGCGCGATATGGACACAACCAGTACCGGTTTCCAGCGTCACAAAGGGGGCCAGGATAACTTTGCTTTCGCGATCAATCCAGGGATGGCGGCATGTTATCCCCTCCAACGCGGCGCCGGGCAATTCTGCAAGAAGTTCGGAGTCCAGGATGCCGAAGGCCTTCAGGCAATCCTCGCGCCTTTCCCTGGCAAGGATCAGGACTTCGTTCCCCACCCTCAGCAGCTCGTAACTGAAGTCCTTATGCAGCGCAATCGCCAGATTCGCCGGCAAGGTCCAGGGGGTTGTTGTCCAGATCACGACACTGATTTTTTCGCCACATAAGGCCGGCACCAGCCCCGCCATGTTAGAGACAACGGGAAATTTGACGTAGATGGATGGGGTTTTATGATCCGCATATTCTACCTCCGCCTCCGCCAGAGCAGTCCTGCAGGAAGCGCACCAGTAAACGGGTTTTTTGCCTTTGTAAACACTGCCATTTAAAAAAAGCTTCCCCAATTCCGCAATCGTGGTCGCTTCGTAACTATAGTTCATGGTCAGATAGGGGTCATCCCACGCACCAAATATTCCCAGCCGCTTGAACTGCTCGCGCTGTATGCCGACATATTTTTCCGCATAAACCCGGCAAGAACGCCGCTTATCCGTCTGCGACAATTCATGGCGGCTGTCCCCCAGCTCCTTATCCACTTGATGCTCAATGGGAAGGCCGTGGCAGTCCCAGCCCGGCACATAGGGGCTGTCCAGGCCGGACATGTTCTTTGATTTTATTACAATATCCTTGAGAATCTTGTTTAACGCTGTTCCCAGATGGATGCTGCCGTTTGCATAGGGGGGGCCATCGTGCAAAATATAAGTTTCTCTCCCCTTGGCTTGTTCCCGAATATTCTTATAGAGTCCGGTCTGCTCCCAGTTTTTCAGCATTTCAGGTTCCTTTTGGGAAAGGTTGGCCTTCATGGGAAAATCCGTACGGGGAAGGTTCAGCGTTTCTTTGTAATCCATGCCATACTCCTAGGGTTAAACATCGCAGTGCACTAGCACACAACATCGCGAATTTCAATAACAAGAAGCGGAGGAATAAAAAAAGCCCCCACCTTGGCAGGCAGGGGCTTCTCACCAAGCAAATTAAAATGGTATTTCCTAATATCGGTAAACGGGATAAACGCGTTAACGACGTTGCTTCCCGTCGGAAAACAACGTCGAACTTGTTAATTACATGCCCATCCCTGGGTATCCACCGCCGCCGGGCATACCGCCACCGGGCATACCGCCGCCGGCGCCCTTTTCCTCCGGTTTGTCGGCGATTACACATTGTGTCGTCAACATCAGAGCAGCAACACTCGCCGCATTCTGCAAGGCAAACCTGGTCACCTTGGTGGGATCGATAACACCGGCTTTGATCATGTCTTCATACTCTTCCGTACGGGCATTAAAGCCGAAAGCGCCCTTCTTTTCCTTCACCTTCTCGACTACGATGCTGCCTTCCATGCCGGCATTGCAGGCAATCATTTTCAAGGGTTCTTCGAGGGCCTTCTTTACGATCGTTACGCCCGTCTGCTCATCGCAGTTTACCAGCGTCAACTCATTCAAAACCGGCAGACAACGGAGATAGGCCACACCGCCACCGGGCACAATCCCCTCTTCCACAGCGGCGCGGGTAGCATTGAGAGCATCCTCGACGCGGGCTTTTTTCTCTTTCATTTCGCTTTCGGTAGCGGCGCCGACTTTGATTACGGCTACGCCTCCGACCAGCTTAGCCAGTCTTTCCTGAAGTTTCTCTTTGTCATAATCAGAGCTGGTCTCTTCGATCTGGGCTCTGATCTGCTTTACTCTGGCTTCCAGGGCGGTGCGCTCGCCGGCGCCATCCACGATGGTTGTATTATCCTTATCGATCATGACCTTCTTGGCGCGTCCCAGATCCGGCAGGGTAATGTTCTCCATCTTTAAGCCCATCTCCTCGGAAATCACCTGACCGCCGGTAAGAGTGGCGATGTCTTCCATCATAGCCTTGCGCCGGTCGCCAAAACCGGGGGCCTTAACGGCCGCCACATGCAGGGTGCCGCGAATCTTATTGACCACCAGGGTAGCCAGAGCCTCGCCCTCGATATCTTCGGCGATAATCAACAGCGGTTTGCCGCTCTTGGCGACCTGCTCCAGGACGGGCAGGAGGTCTTTCATGCTGCTGATCTTCTTCTCGCTGATGAGGATAAAGCAATCATCCAGGCCGACAATCATCTTCTCCGGATTGGTGACAAAATAGGGAGACAGATAGCCGCGGTCGAACTGCATACCCTCCACGATCTCCAGTTCCGTCTCCAGTCCCTTGGCTTCTTCAACGGTAATGACGCCTTCCTTGCCTACTTTTCCCATCGCCTCGGCGATGATATTGCCTATCGTCTCGTCGTTATTGGCAGAGATGGTGCCTACCTGGGATATTTCCTTCTGATCCTTGGTGGGCTTGCTTAATTTGCGAAGCTCCTTCACGACCGCATCCACAGCCTTTTCTATGCCGCGCTTGACATCCATGGGGTTGCTGCCGGCCGCTACTGTCTTGGCGCCTTCCCGATAGATGGCCTGAGCAAGGATCGTTGCCGTTGTGGTACCGTCGCCGGCAACATCACTGGTCTTACTGGCCACCTCTTTGACCATCTGGGCGCCCATGTTTTCAACTTTGTCTTCAAGTTCAATTTCTTTCGCTACGGTAACACCATCTTTCGTTACCGTCGGCGAACCATAGCTCTTGTCAATGATAACATTTCGTCCTTTGGGACCGAGGGTTACCTTAACGGCATCCGCCAGGGTATTTACACCCCTAAGTATCGCTTTACGCGCTTCTTCATCATACAGTATTATCTTTGCTCCCATTTTTGCTCATCCTCCTTATCGTTTACTCTATAATTCCCAGGATATCATCTTCTCTCATGATAAGATGCTCTTCGCCGTTGATCTTGACTTCCGTACCGCCATATTTGCTGAAGAGTATCTTATCCCCCACCTTCACGTCGAGCTTGATAATTTTACCGTCATCGGCAACCTTCCCCTTGCCGACCGCTATTACCCTACCCTCCTGGGGCTTTTCCTTGGCCGCATCGGGAATGATAATGCCACCCTTTGTCTTCGCCTCCTCTTCCAAGCGTTTTACAATTACTCTGTCCTGCAATGGCCTGATTTTCATACTGCAACTTCTCCTTTCTACATATTTTTTTATCAGATTTTAAAAGTGATTCCTTTATGGTCCACCGACGGCCTGATTTCCGTTTGCATGAATGGAGGTATATTAAGCATCGTTTCCTCCTTGTCAAGGAACAGATAAGAAAATTTTTACCGGCCCGACAAAATCAAACCTGTGATAATTTAGAAGAGATAGGCAAACAATTCACGAATGTTGCTGACCTTCGCAAGCTGAACGCCAGGTGGAAAAATATCGTCGGCGCAGGTGGTTTTCGGAATAATGCAACGGGTAAAACCCATGCGGGCCGCCTCTTTTACCCTGTCTCCCATCCTGGCAATACCCCGTACCTCCCCCGTCAGTCCCACCTCGCCCAGAATAACCGTTTGGGCATCCACGGGACGACTATGAAAACTGGAAGCAAGAGAGGCGATGATTCCCAGGTCAATAGCCGGTTCTGCCGTTTTTATCCCCCCGGCGACGTTGAGAAAAACATCGTTATTGCCGAGACTGAGTCCACATATCTTATCCATGACGGCAATCAAAATTGATACCCGGTTATGATCCACCCCCATGGCGGTGCGGCGCGGCATCCCCAGATAGCTGGAGGCTACGAGCGATTGAATTTCAACCAAAATGGGCCTGGTGCCTTCAATACTGGGCACCACCACCGAACCGGCAGCGCCCAGGGGTCGCTCCGCCAGGAAAAAAGCTGAAGGATTGGACACTTCCGCAAGCCCGTTGTCCCGCATTTCAAAAACCCCCATTTCATTGGCCGGGCCATAGCGGTTCTTGATGCTTCTGATAATACGGTGGGCATGCCCCGAATCGGCTTCAAAATAGAGCACCGTGTCCACCATATGCTCCAATACCTTCGGACCGGCAATGGAGCCATCCTTGGTTACATGCCCCACCAGAAAAAAGGGTATGTTCAACTTCTTGGCCAGCAGAATCAGTTTCCCCGCAGATTCCCGTACCTGCCCCACACTGCCGGGCGCCGAGGAAAGATGGGCCGCATAAACCGTTTGGATGGAATCGATGACTACGACATGCGGCTTTATCTCTCTGATCTGCTGCATGATATTCTCCAGGGCAATCTCCACAAGCACCAGCAATTCAGACGACAACGCGCCAATCCGGGCGCCCCGCAGTTTTATCTGACGCCCCGATTCCTCACCCGTCACATAGAGGACCTTCAACCCCCGGGCGGCCAGATTATGGAAGACCTGGAGGAGCAACGTCGATTTCCCGATCCCCGGATCGCCGCCCACCAGTACGGCCGAACCGCCCACCAGACCGCCGCCCAGCACCCTGTCCAACTCCGCCATGCCCGTGGTAAGCCGTTCTCTCTCTTCCGCGACAATGGCCGAGATAGGCATGGTTTCCTCATGGAATTGCCGTTCCGCACCGTCGGCAGCAACCATGAAACTTGCTTCCTCCTCCACAAACTGATTCCAGCCTTCGCAAGCGGGGCACTTGCCCAGCCATTTCGGTGATTGATGACCGCAGTTCTGGCAAAAAAATTGGGTTTTGTTTCTCTTTTGCAGCAAGTTCCTGCCTCCTTACCTTATGGCGCCTGAATATAGGTTTTTTTCCACAATACGTCAACCGTAAACCAAAATCCATCTTGAGAAATTGTCCCAATACTGCTATAGGCGACGTACCGTAACAAATAAGTAAGAGGACAAAGATTATGCATAACCCTAATTTTAGCTCCGGTCCCTGCAGCAAAAGACCCAACTGGAGCCTGGATACCTTAAAAGGCGCGGCGGTGGGGCGTTCGCATCGCTCGGCACTGGGAAAAGAAAAAATCCTCATGGCCATCACGGAAAGTAAACGCATCCTGCAAATTCCGGAAGACTACCTCCTGGGAATATTTCCCGGCTCCGATACGGGTGCTTTTGAGGCGGCTATGTGGTCCATGCTGGGTCCCCGGCCGGTCACCGTCCTTGTGTGGGAAAGTTTCGGCGAGGGGTGGGCAACGGACGTTGCCAAGCAATTAAAGTTGAATCCCACCGTCATGAAGGCCGACTACGGTAATATCCCCGATCTGCAAGCGGTGGACTGGTTATCTGACGTGGTCTTTGTGGCGAACGGCACCACCAGCGGGGTTAAAATCCCCGATTGGGAGTGGATACCCGCGGACCGTCAGGGTTTATCCCTCTGCGATGCCACCAGCGCCGCCTTTGCCATGCCCATCGACTGGCATAAGATCGACGCGCTCACATTTTCCTGGCAAAAATGCCTGGGCGGCGAGGCCGGCCAAGGCATGCTGGTACTCAGTCCCCGCGCTGTGGCCCGTATCGAATCCTATGATCCTCCCTGGCCCCTGCCCAAGATTTTCCGGATGAAAAAAGGAGGGAAGTTGGACCGCGGCATTTTTGAGGCGGACACCATTAATACCCCTTCCCTCATATGCGTGGAGGATTACCTCGACGCCCTCGCCTGGGCGGCCGCAATCGGGCTGGATGGCTTGCTGGCCAGAAGCCGGGCAAATCTCCAGGCGGTGGCCGATTGGGTGGAGAAAACACCCTGGATCGAGTTTCTCGCATCGTCTCCCGCTATTTGCTCCCACACCTCCGTTTGCCTTTCTGTGGTCAGTGCCAAGGTTCTGAATATGGCCAGGGAAGACAGGGCAAAATTCCTGAAAGGAATTGCCGGTGAGCTAAGTAAAAAAGGCGTGGCCCATGATGTGGCCTCCTACAAAGATGCGCCGCCGGGATTCCGCTTCTGGTGTGGCCCTACCATCGAATCTGCAGATCTGAAAACAGCCCTGGCAGAACTCGAAGGAACATATGATGAAAGAGTCAAAACAATTTAAAATCATCACGATAGGATTAGAAACAGGAGGAGCGTTCGCATGAAAAGGGTCCTAGTAAGCGATAAGATGGCGTCGGCCGCCATAGAAATATTCAAGCAGACACCGGGTATCGAGGTGGATGTTAAAACCGGCCTCACCCCCGCCGAGCTAGAAGAGATAATCAAGGATTATGATGCGTTGGCCATCCGCAGCGCCACCAAGGTCACTCCGGCGGTCATTGAGCGAGCGACAAAACTCAGCGTCGTCGCCCGCGCCGGCGTGGGACTGGATAATGTCGATATCGCGGCCGCCAGCAAAAAGGGCATCGTCGTGATGAACACGCCAGACGGCAATACGATTACCACGGGGGAACATACCATCGCCATGATGCTTTCCCTGGCCCGGCAAATTCCTCAGGCAACGGCTTCCATGAAGGCCGGCAAGTGGGAAAAGAATAAGTTCATGGGGCATGAGTTCTGCAGTAAGACCCTGGGCATCATCGGTACCGGGCGGGTGGGCTCTATCGTCGCCAGCCGGGCGCAGGGCCTGAAGATGAACGTCATGGCCTATGACCCCTTTATTTCTCCCGAGGCGGCCGAGAAGCTGGGCATCACTCTGGCGACTCTCGACGAAATCTTCGCCAAGGCGGACTTTATCACCGTCCATACCCCTCTGACCAAGGAAACGGAAGGCGTGGTCAATGCGGCAGCCTTTGCCAAGATGAAAAAAGGCGTTTTTATCATCAACTGTGCACGCGGCGGCATCGTCAACGAAAAAGACCTCCTTGCTGCCCTCGTTTCCGGCAAGGTGGCGGGCGCCGCCCTCGATGTCTTTGTCGAAGAACCGACGAAGAACATGGACCTGATTGCCCACGAAAACGTTATCTGTACCCCCCATCTGGGCGCTTCCACAGATGAAGCCCAGGTCAACGTGGCCATCGCCGTAGCGGAACAGATCGTGGCCTATCTGACGAGGGGAGAAATCATCAATGCCATCAATTTCCCCTCTATCAGTTCGGAGATGCTGCATGTCATGCAACCCTACCTCTCCCTGGCCGAAAAGCTCGGCCGTTTCATGTCGCAACTGGCAACAGGCGCGATTAAAGAGGTAACGGCAGAGTACTATGGGGAGGTTCTCAACTACAACCTGGCGCCGGTGACCATCTCACTCTTGAAAGGCTTGCTGACCCCCATACTAAATGAAACGGTCAACTACATCAATGCCCCGGTAGTCGCCAAAGAGAGAGGCATCAAGGTCGTGGAGGCAAGGAGTAGCGAAGTTAAAGATTATTCAAATATGATCAACCTGACCATCAAGACGTCCCAGGAGGAGAGCTCTGCCGCCGCCAGCCTTTTCGGCAGGGCGGACCATCGGATCGTACGGATCAACAAATTTACGATGGAAGTAATTCCGGAAGGACACATGCTGGTCCTCTATAACTATGACAAACCAGGTGTGATCGGCAACATCGGCCATACCCTGGGAGACAACAACGTTAACATCGCCCGGCTCCACCTGGGCCGCGAACATGTGGACCAGCAAGCCCTGGTCGTATTGAGCACAGACAGCGCCGTACCGGAAGAAGCCCTGCAGAAGTTGCGTAATCTGCCGCACGTAATTGCCGTAAAAGCTCTGACGATGTGACACCTTGGACAGGTCTTGACACAAAAAATAATGACTTAATTGGAGAATTATCTATTATGGCAAACGTGGTCGTCGTCGGCGCCCAGTGGGGCGATGAGGGCAAGGGTAAAGTTGTTGATATATATGCTCAAAATGCGGATGTAATAGCCCGTTATCAAGGTGGTAATAATGCCGGTCACACCATTGTGGTAAAGGGCGAACAGACCATTTTGCACCTGATCCCTTCCGGCATCCTGCATGATAATAAGATTTGCATCATCGGCAACGGCGTGGTGGTCGATCCGCAGGTAATTTTGCAAGAACTTGATAACCTGAGGTCACGGAATCTGCTGCCGGCCAACACAAAATTTTTTATAAGCGATAGGGCCCACCTGATCATGCCCTATCACCGCCGTCTGGACATTGCCCGGGAAACGCACAACCTGGGGAAAAGGATAGGCACCACGGGGCGAGGCATCGGACCTGCTTATGAAGACAAGGTAGCGCGGGTCGGTATCCGGGTCTGCGATCTCCTAGATAACGAAACCTTCCGGGAAAAATTGAAAAGCAATGTGGAGGAAAAAAACTTCTACTTGACGAGAGGTTTTCAGGAAGAACCCATCAATGAGCAGGCGGTTTATGAAGAATACCAAGCTTATGCCGGGCAAATCAGCCCCTATGTCGCTGATACCTCGCTCATCATCGAACGGGAAATGCGCAAGGGGAAAAAAATCCTTTTTGAGGGCGCGCAGGGGTGCCTCCTCGATGTGGATCACGGAACTTTCCCCTACGTTACTTCTTCCAACACCGTAGCCGGCAATGCCAGCGCCGGCACCGGCAGCGGCCCCACCAGCATCGGCGCCGTAGCGGGAATATGCAAGGCCTATACTACCAGGGTTGGTGAAGGCCCCTTTATTACGGAGCTCAATAATGACATCGGCGAGCGTCTCCAGAAAGTAGGTCAGGAATTCGGCGCTACCACCGGTCGAAAGCGGCGCTGTGGCTGGTTGGATGTGGTATTGATCAGACACTCGGTACGCGTCTCCGGCATCACTGGTCTTGCAATCACCAAGCTCGATGTGCTCACCGACATCCCCATACTGAAAATATGCGTAGGCTACAAAACGCCGGCGGGTGAATTCCATGATTCCGTACCCGCAAATCTCAGGATTTTGACCCAGGCCGAACCGATCTATGAAAGTCTGGAAGGTTGGACGGAAGACATCACCGGCGCCAGAACCCTCGACGATCTCCCACTAAACGCCCGCCGCTATGTGGAAAGGATTGAAGCTCTCACAGGCGCCAAACTGCTGCTCATCTCCGTAGGACCAGGCAGAGAGGAAACAATCATCCTGAAAAATCCCTTCCGCGATTGAAAAAAGATCATTACAAAGGAGACGGCAACGAAATCAAACCCGATCAATATTAAAGGTTTCGTTTACCTGGTCGGTGCGGGTCCCGGCGACCCCGGCCTGATAACCGTCAAGGGAAGGGAATGCCTCAACCGGGCGGAGGTGATTATCTACGATCACCTGGCCAATGCCACTCTTCTTGCCTACGCGTCCCCCGCCGCCGAGCTTATTTATGCGGGGAAGATCGGCGGCGGACACAACCGCGAGCAAGCGCAGATCAACCAGATGATTGTGGACAAAGCAAGGGAAGGGAAAGTGGTGACTCGTCTCAAGGGCGGCGATCCCTTTGTCTTCGGCCGGGGCGGGGAAGAGTGCGAGGAGTTAGCGGCGGTCGGCATCCCCTTTGAAATCGTGCCGGGGGTGACGGCCGGCATCGGCGCCTCGGCCTATGCCGGGATTCCCCTGACGCATCGCGATTTCACCACATCCGTCGCCTTTGTCACGGGACACGAACGGCCCGGCAAAGAAGCATCGGGAATCGACTGGGAACGCCTCTCCCTGGGAAGCGGCACCGTTGTATTTTATATGGGGATTAAAAACCTGCCACTAATTGCCGAAAACATGATGGCCTGCGGACGCGCTCCGGAAACTCCGGTTGCCCTTATCCACTGGGGAACCAGACCCGATCAGGAGGTGCTCACCGGCACACTGGCCGACATAGCCGAAAAGGCGCGGACGGCCGGTTTCAAGGCGCCCGCCATCACCGTGGTGGGCAATGTGGTTTCTCTGCGGGACAAGCTTCGCTGGTTTGACAACCGCCCCCTTTTCGGAAAGAAAATCATGGTGACAAGGGCCGCCGACCAGGCAGGTGAATTTTCCCGCCTTCTCACGGAAAAAGGCGCCTGCGTCCTGGAATGTTCCACAATTCAGATCGTGCCACCCCTCTCCTATAATGAACTGGACGAGGCGATATTTTCCCTCAATACCTTTGCTTGGCTGATTTTCACCTCTTACAATGCCGTCGTCAGCTTCTTTACCCGTCTGCATGAACTCGGCCTTGATAGCCGGGCGATCGGCGCCGGCCGGGTCTGCGCCGTGGGTCCAAAGACCGCCGCATCCCTGACCCCTTACGGCATCAAGGCCGATCTGGTGCCGACGGACTACAAGGCTGAAGGGGTGGTCGAGTCCTTCCGAACCTTGCCGATTGCCGGGCTTGGCTTCCTCTTCCCCAAAGCCGACCGGGCTCGGGATATCATCCCCGCCGAACTCCGGAAGCTAGGGGCCACCGTGGCCACACCCGTTGCCTACCGCAACATCATCCCCTCCGCCCTGCCAACCGAAGCAGTGCAGGCGCTGAAGGAAGGGCATATCGACGTCATCACCTTCACCTCTTCCTCCACGGTAACAAACCTGGCCACCATGATCGGCAAAGACAGAATACGGGCCCTGCTGCAAGGGATCGTCATCGCCGCCATCGGCCCGATTACGTCCCAAACCTGCCGGGAACTGGGCTTAACCGTCCACATCGAGCCTGCGCAATATACGATCCCCGCCCTGACGGAAGCCATCGTACGGCATTTTTCTTAGTTATATAAAGGAGGCTCATCCTATGTCTGCTAAACACCGAAATGATCGCCTGGCGCTCCTGTTTATTGGCGCCTTGCTTACGGGTTTTTTCTTGGCGGGGCCAGTGGAATCACTTGCGGCGCGTGGGCACGGCGGGAAGGAGCATGGCTCGGGCCAGGCGCGCGAACGGGAAAGGCATGACGGGGATGAATTTCTTGATTCCCGTTACCGGCATGATCGATATTATCCAAAGCGCGGCTTTGTCGTGCGCTCTTTGCCGCGCACATCCCACGAGTTCATCCATGACAGCAGACGATATCGTTTCGCCGACGGAATCTGGTACCGACACGAGGGGGCGCGCTTTATTGTGGCAACGCCGCCCTTCGGTTTGATTATTCCCTTTTTACCGCCCTATTACACAACCGTCTGGATAGGCAACCTGCCCTACTACTATGCCAATGAAGTTTATTATCTGCGCAGGGACGCTGGCTACGCAGTAGTGGCGCCGCCGCAGGACGAAGCCCTACCGACGCCGCCGGTAGCGGTGGAAAAGTTTTTTATCTATCCCCGTGAAGGGCAAAGCGAAAAACAGCAGGCCGATGACCGGTATGCCTGCCACATGTGGGCAGTGAGCCAGACGACCTACGACCCGACCCAACCACCGACCGATGCGACGGCATCACCAGCCAGCCTGAAACAGAAGCGTGATGACTACCAACGGGCGATGGCCGCCTGTCTCGAGGGCCGCGGCTATACGGTGAAGTAATGATCTGAATTCCAGCCCCCCATCTTCCCGGCGGCGGCAAATGCAGGCAAATCGCTATTTTTTATCTCCCGCCAACAGGTGACCAAATAGGTCGGCGGCGGCCTTGTTAGCGCAAAAATCCCCGCACATAGTGCAGACGTCCTGGTTTTCGGGAGAACGGCTGGCACGGATGGCGCGGGCCGCTTCCGGGAAAAAGCCATGGGTGAACTGCCCTTCCCAGTTGGAATCCCGGCGCGCCTTGCTCATGGCGCGGTCCCGGGGCCGCAGGCGCTCCGGATACCTGGAGGCGTTCCCGATATGGGCTCCCAAGCGGGCCAGCCTTACACCCTCGACAACATCCGCTTCGTCAGGCAAGGCCAGATGTTCCGAAGGCGTGATATAGCAGATTAGATCCGCGCCGTAGCGGGCGCTGTAGGTAGCGCCGATGGCTGCGGCCACATGATCGTAGCCGGCCATGATATCCGAGGTAATCGGCCCGAGCATATAATAGGGCGCGTTGTTGCTCATACGCTTTTGCAGGATGATATTGGCCTCAATCTCATCGATTGGCACATGTCCCGGCCCCTCCACCATCATTTGACAGCCCATTTTTCTGCCAATCTCCGCCAGCTCGCAATTGATCAGCAGCTCCTGAACCATGGCGCGGTCAAAGGAATCCCAGGTCGATCCCGAGCGTAAGCCGTTGCCAAGCGAGAGGACAACATCATACTTTTTCAGAATCTCCACCACCCGATCGAACTTCTCATAGAGGGGGTTTTCCCGGTTATTGGTCTTCATCCAGGCCACCAGGCTGGCGCCGCCTTTGCTGACCAGGCCGCCGTAGCGGTACCCCTGGCGCTCCAGCCGTTCGATGGTATAGAGATTGATTCCGCAGTGAATGGCCATAAACGAAATGCCGTCGGCGCATTGCTTTTCAATGAGATCGAACAACATCTCCTCTTCGAGCCTGTTTGGATCACCATAACGACGGGTCGCCTCACAAAAGGCCTGATAAAGCGGCACATTGCCCACTGGTAAGACTGTGGCGGCTAAAACTTCCCGGCGGATCTCATCGAGATTGCCGCCTACGGAAAGCTCCATGAGGGTGTCGGCCCCTGCCGCTTCGGCAGCTTTGGCCTTGCGCACTTCCGCACCAATATCCACAATATCAGTGGAGGTGCCGATACTGGCATTGATCTTTGTCCGCAGCCCCGTTCCAATGCCCACAATGCGGCCGGGGCGGTTCGCATTCAAGGGAACCACAATCTGGCCTGCCATAAAATGCTGACGAATGATCTCCGGTTCAAAACCTTCCTGGGCCGCGATCTCCTGCAGTTCGGCTGTCATAACTCCCTGTGTTGCCAATTCCACCTGTGTTGCCATGATTTCCCCCTGATTCAACCGGGCCTTTTCTCTCACAAAAGCCCGAGCCGTTATGGCGCCAGGGAAACAAAAAAATCCCCAAGCGCAAAAAAACGCCTGGGGATTTACCTTCTCCTCAGATATATATCGAATGTTAGGTCTTCTGACTTTCGGATCGTCCTACCGGCCGCGCCTTCCCACTCCCTTTGCCAAGCAAGCAGTGGCTTCTTGCAGCTTTCGTCCCCGATCACAGCGGCGGGTCCGCACCGGAATCGCACCGGTTTCCCTTTTATGACCCTAAGGCCAGCATTCTGACACCATTTCTATGTTGGGGCGTTTATAGAAAATGCCGCCGTTCCTGTCAAGTTTTAATCCGTTTTGAACGGTTCATATATTCACGCCCCCAGCTCTGCCGGAGGTATTTGGTTCTCCGGGACCGAATACACCCTGTACGCGCCGAAATCGATTTTCAAGGAAGGATACATGTGGTCCGATGGTACTCAGATGCTGGGCAAGTTCCTGGGGGATATCCTCTTCCCGTTCATAAACGTGAACGACGCGCAGCCACTTGGTCTGCTCATTCTTCAGGACGTAGAGGGCAGCCTGGTTCAGGTTCGCCGATCATCTCCCTTGGTAAAATAAATAACGGTGAGGCTATTGATACACCAGCGCCGCACCTACCACCACCAGGAGAGCTCCTATAATTACGTTGAGCCTGAATGACTCCGTCTTTCTATTTATGACAAAGGATAATACCAGGAGAAAAACCGTATTGGTAGCGATAAGAGGACCGACAATACTAATCGGGGTCAATTTGAGGGCAGTATAGCGGGAAATCTGCGCCAGTGCGGTGAAAAGACCAGATAAAATAAACCATACAACTGCCTGGCGCTCCATGTGGAAGACCGAATCTCTTCTTGTCGTACTGACCATTGACATGCCAAGGATGAACATGGCACTGGAATAGGATATAAACGTTCCGGCTAAGGCTGAACCTCCCTCTGCCAGTCCCCACTTGATAAAGAGAGGGCTGATGCCAAAGAACAGCCCGGTCAGGAGCCCTGCTATTATCCCTTTCCGGGACAATCGGGGTTTGCTGGCGGTTTGATCTCCAGCTCCCGGGTCTCCGCCTTTTTGCGGCCAGGCCAGCAGCGCAGGGCCTACCATAATGAGCAGGGATCCTAGTGCCATATTCCGCGTTATATGCTCACCAAGGACGAAGTAGCCCAGCAAAATGACGTAGATAATATTTGCCGCCGTGAAGATGGATGCCATATTGGCTCCCAGGTACTTTACCGACCAGTAGTTGGAAGAGCGCCCGATGACAAAATGGATAATTCCTGCAATTCCCAACCATAAATACCCTTTCCAGGTAAAGGCGGCGATACTCGGTAAGTCTCCCAATATCAGAGCCACCAACAAGAATAGTGGCGGCGCTACAAAGACAGAGACATACCCTCCCAAAGAGACGTCCTTTATCCGCATTACTCCTCGGCGGGTAGTAGTAGTACTCGCTGCGAAGCAAAAAGCGGAGAACAAAGCCATTACGGAGCCACTCATCATTGGGCATTTTCTCGGTAAGGTAGTGAGTTATAATACGTTTAAAGAGACCACGGCATCTCTCGGTCTCTTTTTGTTTGGGAATTGTAAGGAAAACTACACTGTGTGTCAACAAAATAATCACCCCATCCTCAGGAGAAAGAGCGAGTTGCCTTATAAAGTTACAAGGATTACAAGCTCTCTATCTAGGATTTAACTAGCGACCAGCGAAGGAATATTTTGGCAGTTATGAACTTGGATTAATCATGTGTTTGCGCATTGATACTGCGATGCCGGAGGGAAGGAGAGACAAGAAGCGAGACCGCCCCCACAATTATTCCACCCACTAATACGGCGCGAGGCGCCCCCTGAATGCCACCCAACAGTTCCGCGAGGGCGCCGATGCCCAAACCGCCCAGTGCAGGAAAGCCGATAAGCGTGATGGTATACAGACTCGTGATGCGCCCCCGCAATTCATGGGGCACCTCAACCTGAATGAACGTTCCGATAATAGTTATACAAACAGTGACCGCCGCACCCCCAATGAATATCAAAATTATTCCCATTACCAGGGAAGGACTGATGGCAAACAGGATGACTGATGCGCTGAACAGCAATCCACACCCGACCAGCACGGCGCCCGGCCGTTTCAACTGCCGGATGGATGCCAGGCCAAAGGCCCCTGCC
>JBAQLR010000073.1:0-2548 GCA_049302035.1 Syntrophales bacterium | reverse complement strand
CCGCACATCGCAATGGCCGGTGTTATTTTTTCTTTGATGAAATTCAGAGAATTGATCAATGGGAAATGTTCATCAGGCGCTTGCTGGATACGGAAAATCTGCAAATTTTCATTACCGGCTCATCTTCGTCGTAATTAGGGACTGAGCCCTTTTTTCCGGCCCTTTGGAAAATGGGGCTCTGTCCCTAATTACGACGATCATTGCCGGCCACACCCACCGGCCCGTATTTGAAAACCTTTCCCTCACGGAACGGATGTATCTGGAGGGTAGGATGGGGAGTATGGGTAGGGGGCGGTCATGTCCTCGGATTTCCTCGGATCGTGCCTATTACAATACCGGCTCCTGCGTGCATCCCCGCTGCATCACGGGCCTTGAGATCACGCCGGGGAAAGATGGGAAGTCTGCCTTTACCCTCATCAAGTGGGGCTATGCAGCCCAAGGTGCGGGGCGGACACTGGCTATCGAGCGGGAAGAGTTGGAAGGGAATGAGGTTACTTGATCTTGCGCCCCTTGGAAAGCCAATATCAACCCATTTCATTGTCCAGCTTGAATAAGAAGGTGCGGTGGATTGTGGTGCTGGGCGGCGGCTCCCGGGGAGGTGCAGCTCTCACGCCGGAAGACCGCTTGGGCGATGCCACGTTGAAACGTTTACTGGAAGGGGTGCGGCTCTGCCGCCTTCTCCCGGAGGCAAGGTTGGTTCTTTCCGGCGGAGATTATCGGGGAATCTCTCCGGATGCCGGGATGATGCAGCAGGTCGCCCTTGATTATGGTGTGGCGCGGGAGAGAATACTATTGGAGGCGGCTTCCCGGGATACGGCGGATCAGGCAACATTTTTGCGGGATCGTCTGGGGAAAGCCCCCTTTTATCTGGTTACTTCCGCCACCCATATGGTGCGGGCAATGAGAATGTTCAAACGCGCAGGTACGCAACCGATTGCGGCGCCGACGGATTTTCATGCTGTATCGGCCCCTTTTCAAGTTACCGACTTTTTCCCCCAGGCCGGGATCTTGGCCAACACGGAAAGGGCTTTCAATGAGTATCTGGGGCTTTGCTGGGGGTGGGTTAGGGGGCAAACATAAGTTTTGAGTTATTAGTTCTTAGTTTTTACTTGCAACTTTTTTTGGGGTCAGGTCTTGAAATTTAGCGTTTTACCGGGGATTGAATAATGTTTGACAATGGCATGCGTTTGCAGTACATTTAGGTACAAATGTAAGAAGGAGGTGTCTGTATGTCAAAGAGTGCAACGATCTCTCTGCGGATCGATGAGAACCTCAAAAGGGACTCTGAAGCCGTGTTGCGGCAGTTGGGGCTGTCTACATCGGAAGCTATTAAGGTATTCTTGAGCGCGGTCCTTAATCGCAAGGGGCTCCCTTTCCCTGTGCAACTGGATGTGGTGAATCCTGAAGCAGTCTCGTCACCACGTCAGTCGCTACTGTCATTGAGGGGCCAATACCGGAATATTGCTTCCAGTGATGAATTTGCACGTAGCAAGCAGGCAGAGATTGACGCCGAGGAAAGCAGACTTCACTCATGAAATACGTGCTGGATTCGTGCGCGCTGATTGCCTTTATCCGTGATGAGGACGGCGCCGATGTGATCGAACAGATCCTGCTGGATGGCACTTCAACGGTGATGATGCATGCCGTCAATGTCTGCGAGGTTTACTATGACTGCATGAGAACTGTAGGCAAAGAGCAGGCTGATCGTGTGGTTGACTCGTTGGCCTCCGGCAATGTAATCATTCGCGAAGACATGGACGCACCATTTTGGAAGTTTGCCGGTAGCGTTAAGGCAGGTGGCCGAATCTCGCTGGCCGATACATTTGCTATTGCACTCGCAGCAAGGGAAAATGCGACCCTGCTGACATCAGACCACCATGAGTTTGATCCGTACGTTGCGAAAAGTGATTTTTCTGTCCATATCAAGTTCATACGTTAGAGTATTCGGGGGTCAGGTCTTGAGTGCGGCCGGGCAAGGTCGTGTAATCCAGCGGGTGGAAACCCCGCTCCGGAAGGAAGGCCATCCACCGGGTAGCGAGTCCTTGGAGGCTGACTGGTAACAGTCAGTTTTAAGCGTAGGACAGCAAGCAGACAGGCCGTAAGCCGCAAGGTTGAAGGGATTGAGCCCCGTAATTGACGCGTTGGGAAGGACGACACTGTTCAAGAAGTGGAAGTCAACACAGGTATTTTCGCAAATGGCAAGGAATGTCTGCTTCCTCGGGGTCTGAGACCATGGCATGTTTGACATCGTGATTACACGGCAACCCGGGAGGCCCGGTGCTTCTCTCGGAGCAAAGAGAGTATGCCGGACAACTGAAGAAGAAGGAAGGCAAATGAGGCACAGGGAGTCGGATAGCCTTATAGTACCGGTGAAGGCGGGTAATGCTGCTGGAGGGAAGGAGGCTACACATGGTAGCGCGGTGCGAGGAAACACCAACCGCTCTCAGAAGCGGGGAACCAATGGAAACGAAACTGCGCCGCATAGCGGAGAAAGCCGGATGTTCGGATTCGCCGTGAATTGACCACGTGGGGAGCCGTGTGCGTAAAT
>JBAQLR010000072.1:0-5628 GCA_049302035.1 Syntrophales bacterium | reverse complement strand
TTCAGGAGGGAAGCTTCGAGCGCCTTGGCAGCGCCAAACAGATCCACTCCGACTTCAGAGTCATTGCCGCCACCAACAAAAACCTTCAAGCAGAGGTGGAAAAAGGCGCCTTCAGACAGGACCTTTTCTTTCGCTTGAATGCCTTTGCTATCGACGTTCCTCCTCTTAGAGCACGTAAGGAAGACATTCCCCGCCTTGCCCAGCATTTTCTCGACAAGTATAACAGGGAGATGGGCAAAAGAATAAGACGGTTGCCTGCCAACGAAATAAAGAGACTCCTTGCTTACCATTGGCCGGGGAATGTCCGGGAATTGAAGCACTTGATTGAAAGGGCGGTTATCCTCTCCGATGGCCACGGGATCAGTTTTGCTGATCTTGAACGCTCACCGGCCCCAAATGTTGCCGGGGATGATATAGGGATAATGACAATGGCCGATATGGAACGCAGCTATATCACGAAAATCCTTAACCTGACCGGTTGGAAAGTAAGCGGACAAAGCGGGGCGGCGGCGCTCCTTGGCTTAACGCACCAGACACTCTTCTTCCGGATGAAAAAACTGGGGATAGCAAGACCTTTTCCCCATTGTTGAATGGAAAATAACCTGGAGAACCGTCCAATGAATACTGTGCATAAAATAGGCGTATTAACCAGTGGGGGCGATGCACCTGGCATGAACGCCTGCCTGAGGGGCCTGGTACGGGCCGCCTTGAACAGGGGCTGGGAAGTTTACGGAATACGCGACGCCTATCAGGGGCTCGTGGAAGGTGGAAACATGATATCCCCTCTAGACTGGGTGGACGTAAGCTGGAATTTCCGGGAAGGAGGCACTTTTCTCGGCTCCGCCCGGTTTGTCGATTTGATAGGCGATTCCGATCGGGCCAGGGGATTGAAACAAAAAGCTCTGCTGAATTTGAAAAGACTTGGAATTTCCGGGGTCGTTGTTATCGGAGGGGACGGCTCAATGACCGGCGCCTACGATCTTTTTGGCTTTCTGAAGCAACATGGGCCACTCATCACGGATTTACAGGGCATGGAACTCTCCGTAGTTGGCATACCCGGTAGTATCGACAATGATATCGCCTACACCGATATGTCCATCGGAGCCGACACTACTCTTAATACCATCGTGGACTGTATCGACAAGCTCCGCGATACGGCCATCTCTCATAAGCGCATCAGTATCGTCGAGGTCATGGGCCGTCTGCGGGGTTACCTCGCCGTGATGAGCGGTTTGGCAACGGGAGCCGATCAAATATTCATCCGTGAAGATAAAATAACAAAGGATAAACTCAACAAGATGCTCCACGACTTGACGGCAAGCTTTGCCCATGGGCAAAAGGCCGGCGTAATCGTTCGTTCCGAAGGCGCTGTTATTTCAACCAATTTTATTAAAGAAACTATTGAAATACTTCTTGAGCCAAAAAGAGAGGTGCGGGAGACAGTTTTAGGGCATCTGCAAAGGGGCGGCAACCCCACGGCCTTTGAGAAGACGCTGGCAGCGCGCATGGGGGTGTACGCGGTGCAGCTGTTGGCGGAGGCTTGCAGTGAACCGCACATGGTTAACATTAATAACGGCAATATCATGTCAATCCCTCTGAACGATTGCCTGAAAAAAATGGGGACGTCTGAATTTCGCGTAGAATTGAGTCAAAATACCAAGAACGCTTTCCGATTAAACGAAGTGCTGGAACAAACGCCTGCCGCAACGGCCAAAAAGATACGGTACGGCATACTGACCGATGGCAGCAATGTCTCCGGGATGAACATGGCCATCCGGGGGGCAGCCCGCTTGGCTATAAACGATGGGATAGAAATTATCGGTATTAAGGGAGGATTCGCAGGCCTTGCACAAGGAGCAGCCAGCGCCTTCCCTCTTGAATGGAGCATGTTGGAAATGAGCAGCATTATGCGCCGGGCCGGAACCCTGCTCGGCGTCTCGGGCAGCGAAGTAACCCTGCAGAAACAAGACTCGGCGGCCATGCGGGATCAGGTTGCGTCGCTCAAAATGGACGGGCTTATTGTGATCGGCGATCGGCTGACCTATGAAAATGCCGCTCGTCTGTCAACCGATGTGCGTTTGCCGGTAGTGGGCATTCCTGCCGCTTTGAATTGCAATGTGCCGGGAACGGACTGGGTAATCGGGATGGATTCATCACTGAACGACTTGGTAAAAGGTATCGATCGTGCGGCTGATGCCGCTCATGTGCTGAAAAAAATATTCCTTATCCATATAGGAGGAAAATGTTGCTCCTGCCTGGTGCGAAACGCCGCCCTCTCAGGGGGAGCGGAAGTAGTTATAATAGACGATGATCCGGAAGATCGCGGGGATATACTTCAAAATGAGATCGATACTAAAGTTCAGGCGCTGAAAAGGATCATCTCCATGGGCAAAAGCTTTGCGACGATCGTCTTTTTTTCCAAACGGCCCGAAAAGGCAGGTTCAACCCTCGACAGGATCATACATGAAATTAAAGCGGCAGGTGTAAAATTGGAAGTATCTTTGGTTCCATTGGAGACTTCCCTGGGAGGCATTATTCCCACCGCCTTCGACAGAATTCTCGCCCAGCGCTTGGGAGAAAAAGCGCTGGCGACGCTCCAGAAAAACATAGCTGAGAGTAATTATGACTTTCATATGGTGGGCCTTCACCACAAGGAGATCATAGCTACGCCCGTTGACAATCACGAAGAAAGACACAAGGGCGCCTGTTCCAAGTCTCTGAACGCCGAGTTTAACCAACATATCGCACTGATGGCAGAACCTAAGACGGCGTGCATTGGGCTGGGCGGTGATATTATTTGGACCGATACAAGCGAAGAACAAGATTGGCATGGCCTGTGGACCTGCAAGAAATGTAACCACGAACAAGCGGTCAATTTCGACCAGAAAAAACCGCTTTGCATTTTTTGCGAAACTCCTTCCTGCCATAATTATGGCTATATCAGGAGTTCCCGTCGCTTATAGCGCAACGAAATATTGTCCCTACCCCTGATATGATTGTGACTGACTCAATACCGGCAGGTTGCGGCCAAACCCGTCGGCCAGTGATTCGATGGTGAGCAGGATGGGGGATAAATAGTTACAACAATATCTCGATATATGATATTGTAGGAAAAAAATCATGGGGAGGGAATGCGAATGTATAAAAGAGTGCTGGTTCCACTTGATGGTTCAAAATTGGCAGAATGCGCGTTATCACACGTGAAGGCCTTGGTAAAAGAGGGATCCATAGGTGAAGTTATTGTTTTAAATGTCCTAGGGGCAGACATTCCGTGGGATGAGATTAACCAGGGAATCGATTTCCATGCATTTAGACAAATGCTGCTTAACACATCCCGGGAATATCTTGACGATGTTGGCTCCCGGCTTCGCTCTGAGGGCATAAAGGTTCAAACAGAACTTATAGAGGCAAGCAGACCTGCCCATGTTATTGCCGACTATGCCAAGAATAACGACATCGACCTGATTATAATTGCCACTCGCGGCTACACGGGGATACAGAAGTTGTTATTAGGCAGTGTGGCATTTAAGGTTCTTCATGAAGCGCATATTCCTGTTCTATTAATCCGGCCTGAATCTTGCCCTGATTAGCGACACCCCCGGCCATTTCATGGTCACCGGTCTCTCCCGCCAGGAAAAGCGCCTGGGTAAAACACCCCTGTTTTACTCAGGCGCCGTCTTCAGCATTAAAGGAAACATCTGTTTTGCCTTTTGGGCCGGTTTGTGGTATCCGCATGAGCGATTTTACATAACAGAGCAGGGAGAAGATACCTTATGTCCCGTAAGACGGGCATTGTCACGGATAAACGTTACATGGAGCATGGCGCCGGTCACAACCATCCGGAATCGCCGGCGCGACTGGCAGCGATTTATAATATGTTGGCGGAACCGGGCATGGCCGGAATGTTCGCGTCTATTCCGGCCCGTGCCGCCACCACTGACGAAATAGCCATGATCCACCACCGTTCCTATATCGATATCGTGGCAGATACGGCAGGGCGACGCTATGTCAACCTTGACCCCGATACCGCGACCACCGCAGGCTCTTACACCGCCGCCCAACTGGCGGTAGGCGGTCTCTTGAATGCCGTGGACAGCGTCTTGTCCGGGAAGCTGGATAATGCTTTCGCTCTGGTCAGACCGCCTGGCCATCATGCCGAAGCCGACCGGGCCATGGGGTTTTGTCTCTTTAACAATGTGGCCATCGCGGCGCTGCACGCTATCAATAATCATCACCTGGAACGGGTGCTTATCGTGGACTGGGACCTCCATCATGGCAACGGCACCCAGCATGCCTTTTACGAAGACGAACGGGTCCTGTATTTTTCCGCCCATCAATACCCCTATTATCCGGGTACGGGCGCCTTGGAAGAAAACGGCCGCGGCGCCGGACGGGGCTATACAATAAACGTCCCCTTGCGTGTGGGAGCCGACGACAACTGCTATTTCAATATTTTCCGCAAACTTTTGCAGCCGGTGGCCCTGGAATTCAAACCGGAGCTGATACTTGTTTCCGCAGGTTTCGACATTTACGAAGCCGACCCGCTGGGAGGCATGCAGGTAACACCGGCAGGCTTTGCCGTTCTTACGCGGGTGCTGCTCGATATCGCGGACGTATGCTGCGAGGGACATCTCGTGATGACCCTTGAAGGTGGCTACAATATTGCGGGACAGTGCCTGGGGGTCAAGCGGGTATTGCAGGAAATGTCGGATAAAACGAGGGCCGACACGGCGCCATTGCCGGGATTTGCGGAAAACCCGCTGATTGACCGCGTCATTGCCCAAATCAAACCTTACTGGCCAGTGTTTTAAAATTACCTTCGGAGGAGCTGTTTTGAAGATCGAAACAAAAGAAGCGGCATATGTGGCGCATTTAGCCAGGCTGGAGTTTCAGGATGACGAAATGGGAAGATTTACCGCCCAGATGAATGATATTCTTCTTTATATGGAAAAGCTTAACGAGGTGGATACGACCGGGATCGCCCCTTTGACCAGCGCCGTTGCCATTACCAACGCCTTTCGTGAGGACGTCGTCCACAACTCCCTGAATTATGATTTGGCGGTGGCCAATGCCCCGGAGGTGCGGGAGAGCTGCTTTATCGTGCCCAAGGTAGTGGAATAGGAACTCTATGGAACTCTTTCGTTTAACCATCCATGAATTGCAGTCGCTGCTGCGGGCGGGAACCGTTACCGCAACCGATGTCGTAGGCGACATGTATCGGCGCATCGATGCCGTAGAGGGCAGTGTGCACGCCTACATCACCCTTACCAGGGAAGCGGCCTTTGCCCAGGCTGAAGCGGCGGATAACCTTATCAAGCAGGGAAACCTCAAAGAACTTACGGGTATCCCTTTAGCCCTGAAAGATATCCTCTGCACCCAGGGCGAGCGAACCACCTGCGGTTCCCGCATGTTAAACAGTTTTGTCCCACCCTATGACGCCACTGTCGTGGAGAGGTTGAGACAGGCCGGCGCCATCTTTACCGGCAAGACTAATATGGATGAGTTTGCCATGGGTTCCTCCAACGAGACCTCCTACTTTGGCGCCACAGCCAACCCCTGGGACCTGACCAGAATCCCCGGCGGTTCCAGCGGCGGCTCCGCCGCAGCAGTGGCTGCTGACATGTGCGC
>JBAQLR010000071.1:0-5697 GCA_049302035.1 Syntrophales bacterium | reverse complement strand
GTCCTTGGATGTATAAACGACCATCCCCTCTTGATCCAGGTACTGCATTCTTTCCTGGGAGAAGACGCCCTGATGATATAGCGGGCCAGGTTCTCCATCGCCCTATCATCAGTGGGCGAGATACGATTGCCGCAGAAGACGTTGAAGCCGGAATGCCGCCATGTCGAGAGCATGGCGATCATCTCCTGCGTGATAGAGGGTGGTTATCGTATCCATTTGATCATTCCCCAAAACTAACCCTAGAGTTCGACGTGAGAGCTACATAAATTCTAACGACATGTCCATTAATTCTTTTTGGAAGACACAAACGACCCAGGGGGCCGAAGGAATCGACTATCAAACTGTGCGTATTTCCTCCCGTATTCAATGACCTGACCAGATCACACAAACCCTCACTTTGTATTTGAAGTAAATTCTAATTAATATCAGATATCTACATTTTTACGTCAAAGCTGCAAACTCTATGTGATATGTACCTCTAATCGCTTACCCAGCGCTTTGGCAACCCGGTCCAACGTGGAGAGCTTGATGTCTTCAGCGTGATTTTCAATTCGTGAAATCGCAGTCTTTTGGGTTTTAAGACGTAGGGCAAGTTCCTCCTGGGTTAATCCCGCCGATTCACGTGCTTGGCGAAGCATGAACCCGATCTTAAATTGTTCGTAGCCCTCATCAAAACCAGTGGCAAATTCCTTATCCGTCTTTTTTCTCTTAGCTATATATTTTCTCAGGTCACTCATACCTTTTTCCCTTTCCTCTTCAAATAATCCCGACGATACGATTCGGCTCTCTCTATTTCCTGCCTGGGTGTTTTCATGCTCTTTTTCTTGAAGCTGTGGGTTAGTACGACCACGGCATGGCTGTAGAAGAAACAAAATATCCTATAGATGTCAGAGCCTGATTGGATTCTGCACTCCCAGATATCCTCCGTCCCGGCCAGTTTTTTAAAATATGTAGTCGGCACTATTTCCAGGTCTTCCAAAAGACGAAGTACCCAAACCACTTTTTGAGCTACTTTGCCTGGCAAGGCATCGAGAAAATCCTGTACGGGGCATTTCCCATCCGCTGTTTTATAAAATGTGATGGCTCTCTTCATGGCCATAAGTTAACTTGCAAGTTAACTTATGGCAAGGCAATCGTGCGTGGGTATTTTTGTTGGCCGTACACGGTAATATCTTTCATCCGGTATTCGATAAACTTTTCTGGAGACCAAATATGAACAGTAGTATTTGAAAATCTACAATATCCTGTATTTAACGTTCTGCAACGAGTACAGGAAGCAGTCCTCCGAATCTGCCATCGAAAATTATTTCAAGCTGCCTTCACGGATGACTGACGATTTTTATGCTGATGGTCACATTCACATCCGGAACGGCCAGGGGGCTCGTTTCTATCTTAATCCTGCCAATCGCTTGAAGAAGATCCAGTAACGATACGACATTCTGCGCTGTATGTACGATGTTGTGGCATTGAGCTTCTCTTCTCGGAACAGGTCGGTTCAATGCTTATCCATCTGCCTCAATATTCGTCGCCACTTCACTTCCCCAGGCGCAGATCGATCAGTTTTGGCGCCGGGGGACTTTTTCATGGAAAGGGAAATGCGTTTTCTTTCCGGGTCAACTGCCAACACCGTTACCTCGACGCCCTGGTTGACCTTGACTACTTCGCCAGGTGACTTCACGAATCTGTCCGTCAATTCGCTCAGGTGGACAAGGCCGTCCTGATGCACGCCGATATCGACAAAGGCGCCGAAGGCGGTGATGTTCGTGACGACACCCGCAAGTTTCATCCCTGGCAGCAAGTCACCGATTTTTTCAATCCCCGCGGCAAAAACGACATTCTGAAATTGTTGCCGGGGATCGCGGCCAGGCTTGGCCAGCTCGGCTATTATGTCCTGCAGGGTGGGAAGACCTACCTTGCCGGTTACGTATTTTCCTAACCCTACAACGGCATTTATAACTTGACAACAACCAGGGACTCATGCATAATCTGTTCAAAAAAAAGGAGAGGAGGAACAGATTATGCTGCCAGAGTGTCGTACAGAGTGTGTCCCATTTCCTATTCCGAAATTCAGCATGGATGAGAGTGACATTGATGGTTTTATGGACAAGTTGAAGACATTCCATGAACAGTTCAGAGATTGCTTTTCACGCAGTGAGCCATGGGAGAACTTATTCCGGTATCTATCCGGCCAATTCAGTGGCTTGGAGAGAAAGTCCATTGAACCGATGGCATTGCATGTCGAGGGGGGTGATGTTCGGTGCATGCAGCGCTTTATAAGTGACGCAGTGTGGAATGACGATAAAATCTTGAAGCGTCACCACGAAAACATAAGTGAGGAGATGGGCGATAAGGACGGCGTACTGATCTTTGATGAATCCGGATTTGTAAAGAAGGGTGACGATTCTGCCGGTGTATCGAGACAGTACTGTGGTTCCATAGGGAAAGTTGAAAATTGTCAAGTGGGTGTATTCGCAGCATACGCATCACGACATGGTTACACACTGATTGACGATCAATTGTTCATACCCCAGAAGTGGTTTGAAGATAGCCATAAAGAGAGACGGGAAAAATGTTGCTTCCCAGGGGATATTTCTTTCAAAACCAAGCCCCAGATCGCAGCGGAAATGTTCCGAAAGATTCGTGATGATGAGATTCTTCCTTTTAAGTATGTAGCGGCAGATTCTGTTTATACCAACGGTGAGGGCTTTCTCGATGCTGTCGAGAACATTCCTGGTGTCGTTTATTTCCTTGCAATTCCTTCTGACACCCTTTTCTGGTTTCATGAGCCCGTCGTAACGGAAAAACAGTTCAAGCACAAAGGTGTAATCAGGAGCAGGATGGTGGTTAATAAAAAGGAAAAGATCCCCGTCCGTGTTGACAATTTTGCCAAGGATCTGAAGGATTATTTCTGGTATCGGCGTACTGTTGCTGAAGGCACAAAAGGACCCATCGATTACAAATTTACCAAAAGGCGGGTAACATTGTGCAAAAAAGGTATGCCTGACCGGAATGTATGGCTTATCATCAGGCGTACATTAGGGAAGGATACTGAATACTCCTTCTTTATCAGCAATGCGCCCCGATCTACAAAACTGAGTACATTTGTCTGGTTAAGTGGCATTCGCTGGGCTATAGAACAGTGTTTTGAGGAAACTAAAACCGAACTTGGTATGGACCACTACGAGGTCAGGAAATATGGCGGCTGGCATCATCACATTCTTACCTGCATGTTAGCCCATTTCTTTCTTTGGCACCTGAAGATCAGGTTGGGGGAAAAAATCACCAGCCATTACGCTGTCGCAGCTTAGGATGATCATTAGGATTGTACTGCCGATGCGGACTTTTGATGCACAGAAAATCCTTGATTTAGTCATGTGGATTCAATTGAGAAACCACCGTGCCTACATCTCGCACCGGAAGAAAAAACTGAAATTAGGCTATGTGCCGTTGTAGGGCTAATGCAATAGCTTGCCGTTTTTTCTCATCTTGCATCAGGTCTTGGACCGACCCTCCCTGATCCTTCGCCATCTTCTCCACAACCGCGTAACTCTCGGGATGGACGGCGCTGGCATCCAGCGGCTGGACGCCGTCTCTGATCCGCAGGAACCCTGCCGCCTGCTCAAAAGCCCTAGGCCCGAGACGGCTTACCGCCTTGAGTTCAGCGCGGGAACGGAAGGGACCCTGCTCATTGCGATGCCGGATGATATTTTCCGCCAGGGTCGGCCCCAGCCCGGAAACATAGGAAAGGAGCTGCGTGCTTGCGGTGTTCACTTCCACGCCGACGGCATTTACGCAACTGACGACCACATCATCAAGGCACTGCTTCAGTTCCCGCTGGTCCACATCATGTTGATACTGGCCGACGCCGATCGATTTTGGCTCGATCTTGACCAGCTCTGCCAGGGGATCCATCAGGCGGCGACCGATCGATACCGCTCCCCGCACCGTGATATCATGATCGGGAAATTCTTTCCGGGCGGCCTCGGAAGCGGAATAAATAGAGGCGCCGCTTTCATTCACCATAATGATGGCAACCTTTTCGGGAAGCGAAAGCGTCCGTAGAAAGGTTGCCGTTTCCCGGCCACCGGTACCGTTGCCCACGGCTATCGCCTCGATCTGGAAACGCGAACATAATCCTCCGATTATTTTTGCCGCTTCCTGGCGCGCCTTTTCCGAGAGAGGATAAACTGTTTCGTTATGGAGGAGTTTTCCCTGACGATCCAGGCATACAATTTTGCAGCCGGTACGAAAACCGGGATCGACCGCCAGGACGGACTTTTGGCCCAGGGGCGGGGACAAAAGCAATTGGCGGAGATTATCGGCAAATACCCGGATCGCCGTCTCATCGGCCCGCTTTTTAGTGGCCAAACGCACCTCCGTTTCCAGGGTGCCGGACAGGAGGCGCCGGTAGCCGTCGAAAACTGCCATTTGCACTTGCTTTGCCGCTGCCCCGTCTCCTTTGACGAAGAGTTTTTCCAGGATAGCCAGGGCCTCTTCCTCCGGCGGCGTCATGCGGAGGCTAAGATATTCTTCCCGTTCCCCCCGCCGCATGGCGAGGATCCGATGGGACTGGGCCTTGGTCAGGGGCTCCTCCCAATCATAGTAATCCTGGTATTTGCTCCCCGTTGCTTCCTGGCCGGCAACCACACGGGAGCGCAAAACGCCTTTTTCAAAAAACAGGGAACGGATCCGTGCCCGTGCTTCCTGATCCTCATTCACCCGCTCGGCGATAATGTCCCTTGCCCCGGCCAGGGCCTCATCCGCAGATGCCACCCCTTTTCCCGCGTCGATGTACCGGGCGGCCTCCGCCTCGGGATCCATATCGCCCTGAGCGAAAATGCTTGCGGCCAGCGGTTCCAATCCCTTTTCGCGGGCGATCATGGCCCGCGTCCGGCGTTTCGGGCGGAAGGGAAGATAGATATCCTCCAGTTTGGCGAGTGTTGCTGCGACGGCAAGCACTTCCCGCAATTCATCTGTCAGGAGGTTGCGTTCTCCCAGCGATTTCAGAATCGCTTCCCGGCGATTTTCCAGCTCCTCCAATTGGAACAGGCGGTCCCGAATGGCCGAGATAGCCACCTCATCCAACGAATCCGTAAGTTCTTTACGATACCGGGCAATAAAGGGAATGGTCCCCCCCTCGGCAAGCAACTGCGCCACCGTCTGCACTTGCCTGGGGAGCAGGTTTAATTCCCCCGCTACTTTGTCATAATAACCGATGATATTAATGCCTTGGCTGATAATCTTCATCCCCTTCCCGGTTCGTCAGGCCGCTTTTCGCTTGCCGTGGCCGCCAGTGACTTTCGCTTCGCTGAAAAGAAGCTATACCAGGTATAGAGCATATCGGCGAGCGCAACTATGGCCAGCAGCGCCAGGAAAGATACGAGAAACGCGTCTATTTTGAGTGTTAGCACTTCGGCAGCCGTTACGCCCTGGTCGAATTTTTCCCGATACATGCCGATCAGTTCCCAGGAGGCGGTAAGCGTCGCGGCAAACATGAAGGCCATGGGAACGAGGGTCGTCCAGGCGTACCTGGCCTTGCCGGACTTGATGAGCGCCGTCGTGCCCACGCCGAAGGCGATCGCCGCGAGGAGCTGGTTGGAGACGCCAAACATGGGCCAGATCGTGGCAATATTGCCGGAGTAGATGAGGTAGCCCCAGGCGGCCACAACCGTCATACTTGTGAAAACAATGCCCGGC
>JBAQLR010000070.1:0-25506 GCA_049302035.1 Syntrophales bacterium | reverse complement strand
GCCCGTACCGGCGTCCGCCTGAACGCCATGGAGGTCCACCAGCCCCAGGAGGTTCCCCGGCGCCTCAATAATATCGGGGATAGGGCCGATCTTTTCTGGATGCTCCCGGATGTCACGGTGATCACGCCGGAAACGGTGGAGGCCATCCTGCTTTTCTCTCTGGAAAACAAGATACCCATCCTGACTTTCTCCGAAAAATATCTGGAGCGCGGGGCGATGCTGTCCATCGGGATCGATCCTTTTGATATCGGACGGCAGGCAGGTGAGCTGGCGCAAATGATCTTCTCAGGCGGCGAGCATCTCCGACATGGCGAGGCACGCAAGGCTTTGGTTGCCGTCAATGAAAAAATTGCCAGGAAGCTGGGCGTCAGGATTGAAGGCAAGCTGCTCCGGCAAGGCGGCGCCGATAGGTGAGATATAACGCATGAAGCCAACGCTGCTGCATATTTTTCGGAGAAAATTCGGCCATAAGATTATTGCCGTCGGCATTCTCTTACTTTTTTTCATCTCCCTGGCCTTTACCATTTTTTTCTATCGCAGCCAGCGGGATTTCCTGACCGATGCGTTGATAAAAAACAACCTCCTGCTGGTTGACATCCTGGCCTACAATTCCCGCCTCGGCGTTTTCTCTGAGAATGCGGAACTGCTCCGCAATCCCGTGGACGGAATATTTCAGCAAATGGAGACCGCAGAGGTTGCCATTTACAATGCGGAAGGGCGCTTGCTGACAAAACGGATCAGACCCGGAGCAAAGCCTGATCCGGCCTCTGGAGCGGCGACAGGGATTGCAAGCTGGATATGGGATAAGCTCCGGGCCGACGTGGCCCCCTTCTATCTTGAAACCAAAGGGAAAATGGATTTCTGGTCGCCGGTTATGGCCAATGTCGGGTACCGGGCTGCCGAGTCTTTGTTTGTGGAAGAATCGCCGCCGCGTCAGGCGAGCCCGCTCGGCTTTGTGCGCATAACCATAAGCAAGTCAACTCTTAACAAACAACTTGTCGCCCTCTTGGTAAAAAGCGCCCTGATCTGCCTGCTCTTTTCAATCGCCAGCGCCGGCATTATCTATTTCACGATAAAGCGGATCGTAAATCCGCTTTACACCCTGATGGCAGGGGTGCAAAGCTTGGGAACGGGAGATCTGGGCAAGAAGGTCACCGTGGAGACCGAAGATGAAATCGGCAGGCTGGCCCTGGCCTTCAATCAAATGTCCGAATCCCTGCTGCGGCGGGAGACGGAAAAAAGACAACTGGAAGAACGGCTGCGTCACGCACAAAGGATAGAAGCCATCGGCACGCTGGCCGGAGGTATTGCCCATGACTTCAATAACATCATCGGCGTTATTCTGGGATACGCGCAAATGGCCCTGCTTGCCAAACCGGAAAAAGAAGGGCTGGACCGTTATCTGAAAGAGATCTTCCAGGCGAGCCTGCGCGCCAAAGACCTGGTTAAGCAGATACTTACCTTCAGCCGTCAGGAGGTCCCGGAACGAACCCCCCTGCTCATCAAGCCCGTGGTCGAGGATGCCCTGAAAACGGTGCGTGAGCTGCTGCCGACAAACGTCACGATAAGCCACAATTTAAAATCCGGGTTAGCTCAGGTGGTATCCAATCCGACCCAAATCCACCAGGTGCTGATGAATCTGTGCAGCAACGCCGGCTTTGCCATGCAGGGCAAGGGTGGCGTACTGGAAGTTATGCTGGACGAAAGGGACATTGAGTCAACCTCACCCCCGTCTGCTGCCGATATACCACCGGGCCGCTACCAGGTGCTGACTGTACACGATACGGGCCAGGGAATGGAACCGGCCATCAAGGAAAGGATTTTTGATCCTTTTTTTACCACAAAAGGGCCGGACAGGGGTACAGGCATGGGACTCTCGGTGGTACATGGGATCGTCAAAAACCACGATGGCCATATAAAGTGCGAAAGTGTCCCCGGCAAGGGAACAACTTTTACGGTATTTTTCCCCGCCGCCAAGGAGGCAGGAAAGCAGAACACTTGATAGAACGTCGACATAGTGTTATTGAACAAGCCTGCACTTTGCGCAGAAAGGTAAAAGTTTTGTTATAAAGGGGCAATATGCATGGAGATTAAGGTCATCCCGGTAACGCCGGAAAAAAGAAAGCCGAAGCCGCTTGATGAAAGCAAGCTGGGATTCGGTAAAATATTCACCGATCATTTTTTTACCTTGCCTTACAGTGACGGCCATTGGCATAATCCTGTCATCGAGCCGTACCGCCAGCTTTGCCTTGATCCTACGGCAATGTGTTTTCATTATGCCCAGGAAATTTTCGAGGGTATGAAAGCCTACCGCGGCAAGAACGGGGCTATTTATCTTTTTCGCCCCGCCGATAACGCCCGGCGCCTTAATGTGTCGGCCCGGCGGATGTGCATGCCGGAATTAGACCCGGAGTTGTTCCTCGCAGCGGTAAAACAGTTGGTGGTACTGGAAAAGGATTGGATTCCCTGCGGAGAGGGCGCCTCATTGTATGTGCGTCCGACCATGATCGCCACAGAGGCCGCCCTGGGTGTTCATCCCGCCGACGAATATCTTTTTTTTATTGTTGTAGGGCCTGTAGGCGCCTACTACCAGGAGGGTTTTGGTCCCACGAAGATCTACGTGAGCGAAGAATATGTGCGGTCGGTGCGGGGGGCAACGGGAGCCTGCAAGGCGGCGGGAAATTACGCCGCCAGCCTTTACGCCTGCAAGATCGCCAAAGAGATGGGCTATACTCAGGTTTTGTGGCTTGACGCCCTGGAAAGAAGCTACGTGGAAGAAGTCGGAACGAGCAACATTTTTTTTGTCATCGATGATGAACTCATTACCCCACCCCTGGAGGGGGCGATTCTGGCCGGCATTACACGCGATTCTGTTCTTCAGTTAGCCGGGAGCTGGGGCGTCAAGGTTTCCGAAAGACCTCTGTCCATGGAAGAAATATTGGCGGCGGCGGCCCGGGGGCGTCTCCAAGAGGCATTTGCTTCCGGTACAGCGGCCATTGTTTCTCCCATTGGCCACTTTTTTTATAAGGGCCGGGAACAGGCGGTAAACGGCGGCCAGACTGGCTCCCTGACGGAAAGGTTGTACAAGGAGCTTCTCCGGATTCAATATGGCGAGGGAGAAGATGCTTTTGGTTGGCGACTAAAGATTTTCGGCTAAATACCGACAATCCACAAGCACGTGGATAACCCTGTTGATAAGTTTGTTGATAAAAGCCGCAAGCCCTCGATAGCTCGAATTTTATAACGCCTTGCCTAAAAAATAGGCATTTATTTTTTAAATAAATTCAGGTAGTTACAATAACGCCTCGGATTTTCATAGCTTATCGGGCGCTTTAGAAAAGTTATTAACTGAGGAAAAAAACGTGCTATTTATGCACTGTGGGGTCCCTTGTGTTTGATACTGATCGTTTAATTATTTTTATGGCCAGGGCGGTGCTGGGAATCGCTCTCGTTATCTTTCCCCAAACGGTCATGGCCCTGAGTCTTGCGGAAGTGATAGCCGCGGCCCAGAAAGTTTATGACCAGGCGGACGATCTCAAGGCTGACTTCATTCAGGAAGCCACCATAAAATCCGTTAATAAAACAATTCGGGAAGAGGGCGTCTTTTATTACAAAAAACCGCGTCGGATGGTATGGGCTTACACTCTCCCCAAGGATAAAAAACTGGTCATTAATCCGCAAACAGCATGGCTTTATAACCCCGACGACAACGTCGTTTACATCCAGAATGCCGCAAAAGTTTTCCGGGGAGAAGTGATCATGAATTTTCTTTCCGGATGGGGTAAGCTGAGGGATGACTTCACTATCTCCTTCGCCGATGCCTCCGGCATTGACAGGGAGGGCAATTTTCTCCTCCTCTTTGCGCCGAAAAAACAGGATTTCGGCATCGACAAGTTTTTTCTCGTCCTTAACAGGGATTCTTTCCAGATTTCCCGTCTAAGCTTTACGGACAGCTATGGCAACGAGACGCGCTTGTCTTTCCGTAACATAAGGACTAATAACCATCTGGCGGATAAGTTTTTTACCTTCATTCCGCCGGCAGGGGTGGAAATACAGAAATGACGGATTAGTAAAAGAGGACCCCATGTTGGATTTTGACCACGAAGAATTTTCCTGCCTCTATCCTCAGCACGCTCTGTCCTTGGAGTGGCTGGAGACCAACGGACAGGGCGGTTATGCCTCCAGCACCATCATGAATTGCCATACCCGTAAATATCACGGCTTGTTGGTGGCAAATCTCGAAAAACCGGCGGGACGGCATGTCATGCTTTCGAAGTTTGAAGATTCGCTGGTCCTGGGCAAGGAAGAACACTTTTTATCCTGCCATCAATATCCCGGCCTTTTCTTTCCGCAACCCCGGCACTGTCTCAGCGCTTTTGAAAACGATCCGGCGCCCTCCTTTCTTTATCGCGTCGCCGACATGGTAATCCGCAAAACATTCATGCTGCTGGACAATGAAGATACCCTGCTGGTCCGCTACACCCTGGAAAATGCGCCAGCCCCTCTTTTACTGCGTCTGCGTCCTTTTCTCGCGTTTCGCGGATTTCACTGTCTGACAAAGAAAAACCCTCTTTTTAGCGGCAGAACCAGTGATCTCAAAAATGGTTTTCAGATTCAGCCCTACCAGGACATGCCGGCTTTGAGCATCACGGCCCAGAGAAAGGCAAAATTTTACCCGGCCCCGAACTGGTATTTGAATTTTGAATATGCGGCAGAGTTGGCACGGGGATACGACTGGCGGGAGGACCTTTTTAACCCCGGCATCCTCGAAATCCCCCTGAAGCAAGGTGAAAGCGCGATCATTGCCGCTTCCCTCCGTATCCCCAAAGCCAACTTGACGCAGCGCTGGAAGGCCGAGCACGGCAGAAGACTGACCGTTATAGAAAAAGATGCCGCCCTGCTTATCGGCTTTGCCGCCGCAGACCGGAAAAATCTCCGTCAATTGCTGCAGGCAGGCAGGCAATTCGTGATCCGCACCAAGGCAGGGACCCCTGCCATTATTGCCGGCTACCACTGGTTTGGCGCCTGGGGCCGGGACACCCTCATTGCCCTTCCCGGCCTTACATTCTGCAGCGGACGGCGCCAAGAAGGTATGGCGATAATGGCGGCCCTGGGCAGGCAGGAAAAAGAGGGACTTCTGCCTAATTTCTTTGGCAACGACGAACATGATCCTGCCTACAACACCGTGGACGCTTCCCTCTGGTACTTCTGGGCGGCCCAGCAGCAACTCAAACACACTGGTGATTTGGCGGAGGTAAAGCAATCCCTCTGGCCGGTCATGAAAAAGATCATCAGAAAATTTATGTCCGGCGCCCTGTACAATATACATATGGCGGATAACGGCCTGCTGCACGCCGGGAGCGCAGGCACGCACCTTACCTGGATGGATGCCTGTGTCGGCGGGAAACCGGTAACGCCGCGCAGTGGCTTCGCGGTGGAAGTAAACGCTCTGTGGTACAATGCCCTGTGCTTTGCCGGCGAGCTGGGGCGGGCCTTCGGAGAGGAGGACTTATTCCCTGCCACATTGCCCGACCAGGTGCGGCAATCATTCCGGGAGATATTCTGGATTGCCGAGGGCGCTTATCTGGGAGATGCTTACAAAGACGGCAGCCTGGATCGGGCCATCCGGCCAAATCAGATATTTGCTCTGTCCCTCCCTTTTTCACCCCTTACGCCTGCCCAGGCCGGGGGCGTGCTGAAATGCCTTCGGGAAAATCTCCTTACACCCTGTGGCTTGCGAACACTCGCCCCTGGGGATAAGGCCTATCGGGGGCGTTGCGAAGGGGACCCCGCCCAAAGGGACAGCGCCTACCATCAGGGAACCGTTTGGCCGTGGCTGTTGGGAGCCTTTGGGGAAGCCTGCCTCCGCTTTGCAGAGGACCAGGAGGCCACCCGTCATTTTCTCTTGGAATACCTCCGGACCTTGCTGCCGCGGCATCTTCAAGAAGCCGGCCTGGGCACTCTATCGGAGATATTTGATGGCGACACGCCCCATGTGCCGCGCGGCTGCATTGCCCAGGCCTGGAGCGTGGGCGAGTTGATCAGATTATACTTTCTTTTAAGGGAGGAATGATGACAAGCGTTTGCCTCTACCTGCAGGTCCACCAGCCCTATCGCCTACGTCCCTTTTCTTTTTTTGACATCGGCGGCGCGCAGGACTACGACGATGAAGAGCGAAATCGCACCATTTTGAATAAGGTCTCCGATAAGTGTTACTTGCCTGCCAACGCCGCCTTGCTGGCACTCATCAAGGAGCATCAGGGTGATTTCCGCTTTGCCTTCTCGCTCACCGGGATCATCCTGGAACAGTTGGAAAAATGTCGCCCCGACGTCCTGGCGAGCTTCCAGCGCCTGGCAGAGACCGGTTGCGTGGAATTTTTAGGCGAAACCTATTTTCATTCCCTGGCTTTCCTCTTTGACCGGCAGGACTTTAGGACGCAAGTCAAGTTGCACCAGGAAAAAATCCGGGCGCTCTTTGGCCGGAAGCCCGTTACCCTGCGCAATACGGAACTGATTTACAGCGACGCGCTGGCAGAGATGGCGGAAAAGATGGGCTATCGGGCGGTCCTGGCGGAAGGGACAGATCGCCTTCTGGGTGAACACAGCCCCAACTTCCTTTATCGTCCTGCCGGGTGTGACCAAATCAAACTGCTGCTGCGCAACTATCGTCTCTCTGACGATATCGCCTTTCGCTTTTCCGACAAGCAGTGGCGCGAGCACCCGCTGACGGCGGAAAAGTTCGCCCGCTGGCTGCAGCAAATTCAGGACAACCCGGCCGTGGTAAATCTTTTTCTCGATTATGAAACCTTTGGCGAACACCAGGGGCAGGAAACGGGCATTCTGGAGTTCCTCACCGCCCTGCCAAAAAAAATCCTGGCTAATCCCGGTTTTTGCTTTCGGACGCCCGCCGAAATTACCCGGATTTATGACCCAATAGCAACCCTTACGGTTCCCGAGGTGAGTTCCTGGGCCGACAGGTCACGGGATGTAAGCGCCTGGCTGGGCAATGCGATGCAGCGGGATGCCAGCCGCACGCTCTATGGGCTTGCGGGAAAGGTGCGGCGCAAACAAGATCCGACGCTCCTCCATACCTGGCACAAGTTGCAGTCCGCCGATCACTTTTACTATATGTCCACCAAATGCTGGGAAGACGGCGCCGTGCACGACTATTTTAATCCCTATGCCTCTCCCTATGACGCCTACATAAATTACATGAACATCCTGGATGATTTTTCCCGCCGCGTGACGCGTGGCGGCCATAAATTAACTTGTAACCGTAAACAAAGCGCTGGCGAAGCGGCTTAAACGCCTCGCACAGCCATCACTAAGGAGAGCTTCAGATGGAAGAGAAACGGAAAGGTTATCTTTTCGAAGTAAGCTGGGAGGTTTGTAACAAAGTCGGAGGGATCCATACGGTCATTACCAGTAAAGCCCGCGAAGCCGTTAAGGCCTACGGCGAAAACTACTATTTCCTCGGTCCGGACCTGAAAAACAATATGGAATTTGAGGAAACGGACGAGGAGTGCTGGGTAAAAATGCGGGAAGGCACGGCCATCCGGGATATTCCCTGCCGCTTCGGCCGCTGGCGCATCCCCGGCAACCCCAAGGTGATCCTTGTGGGCTTCGCCAAAAAATACGACAAGGATCAACTGCTCTTCCGCCTCTGGGAAAGATACGGCGTGGACTCCATCGCCGGCGGCTGGGACTATGTAGAGCCCGTCATGTTCAGTTCTGCATGTGCGGAAGTTATCGATACAATTAACAATCTATATGTAAAGCCCCAGGGGGTAGCGGCGGTGGCGCATTTCCATGCGTGGGTATGCGGGGCGGGGCTCCTGGAGATCAAGCAACTGGCCCCGGATTTGGGCACGGTATTTACCAGCCACGCCACCGTCCTCGGCTGGACGCTGGCCGCCGCCGGGATGGATATCTACCTGAACATGGAGTACCTCTCGCCCCAAAGGGAAGCGGGCGCCCATAATATTACCGCCAAGTGTTCCCTGGAAGCAGCCGCCGCCCGGGAAGCGGACTGCTTTACCACCGTGAGCAGCATCATGGCTGCCGAAGCGAAAAATTTTTTGGGACGGGAAGCGGATATCATCACCCCAAACGGACTGGATCTGGAACGTAGTCCCGACCTGGTCGCCAACCGGGCGCCGGCGCTTAAAGCACGGGAAAGCCTCCTTGAGGCCGCTTCTCATTTCCTGCGTCTGGAGTTTTCAAAAAACACCAGGATCATGGTTATTTCCGGGCGCTATGAATTTCACAATAAAGGCATCGATCTTTTTCTTAATGCCCTCGGACAGCTGGAAAAAGAATTGCCAACCGGCCAAACTGTCCTGGCATACCTGTTCGTCCTGGGAGGACATCGTGACCTCATCCCCTCCCTGCAGTGCACGGAACCATCGCTCTATTGTGATTACTCGAGCCATGAAAACACCGCGCCGCCCATTGCCACCCACCGCCTGGAATACGAAGCCTCCGATCCGATCCTGCAAACTTGCAGCAGATTAGGGCTGCTAAATACCCGGGAGAACAAGGTCCATGTCATTTTTATGCCGGCCTATCTTAACGGCCACGACGGCTTGATCAATATGCCCTACTACGAAGCCCTGTCCGGGTGTGATCTGGGAGTATTCCCCTCTTATTACGAACCTTGGGGCTACACGCCGCTGGAATGCGCGGCCCATGGCGTGCCCACCATCACCACCGATCAGGCGGGATTTGGTCTCTGGGCGCAGCAGGAAAATCCCGAAAACAACGGTGTCCTGCTCTTGTCACGCCGCGGCCAGAAAACGGCCGTCATTGAAGCAAGCCTCTGCGATATCCTTCATGATTTCCTCAACTGGACGGAAGCGGAGCGGGACGCTCGCAGAAAAGCGGCCCGTTCCATCGCCGTGCAGACCAACTGGGAAAACTTTATTGCTTACTACTTGCGTTCCTATGAATTGGCCCTGGAGGTAGCGGGAACGCGCCAGAAAAAACTGGCGGCCGTTGATTCGCTGGCGGAAAAAAGGCTTGTTTTTGCCGGTACGGCATCCATGCAGCCGCATTTTCGCACCTTTGCCGCCGTTGTGCCCCTGCCGGCGAAACTGGAACGTTTGCGGGAATTCGCTTACAATATCTGGTGGTCATGGCATCCCCGCGTCCTGGATATTTTTGCCACCCTGGACATGAAGATATGGGAGGAAAACGGCAAGAATCCCGTCAAGATGCTGGAGGCGATGCCCCCGGAAAAACTGCAGGAAGCCGCCGAAAATGCCACTTATCTCGCGCTGTATAACCAGGCGTTGGAGCAATTTGACGACTACATGGCAGAGACGCGGCATGCCGCCTGCCATGAGTCAGCCGCAGATATCAAATGCACTACCCCCGTCGCTTATTTCTCTACTGAGTATGGCCTGCATGAGACCATTCCCCTCTATTCCGGCGGGTTAGGCACTCTTTCCGGCGATCACCTGAAAACGGCCAGTGACCTCAATATCCCCCTGGTGGCCGTAGGTTTGCTCTACAAGAGCGGTTTCTTCAAACAGGTGATTGATGACAACGGCATACAGTTGGCGGAATATCCCGAAAACGATTTCTCCGCCATGCCGTTACAATTGGTGAAGGACGATCGCGGCAAAGCCGTCCAGATTTCCCTGGATCTGCCGGGACGCACCCTTTACGCCAATATCTGGGAACTGAAAGTGGGCCGTGTTTCCCTGTATCTCCTAAGCAGCGATGTGCCGGGCAATACACAGCAGGACATGCGGATTACCGACCGTTTGTACTCCGCTGACCGGCGCACCCGGATCGAGCAGGAAATCCTGCTGGGCATGGGAGGAGTCAGGCTGCTCACCAAACTGGGCATTAAACCGCGGCTCTTTCATATCAATGAGGGCCATTCCGGTTTTCTCGTCTTTGAACGGATTGCCGTGCTGATGCAGGAAGAGAAACTCAGCTTCGAGGAAGCCACCGAAGTAGTGCGCAGCAGTACCGTCTTCACGACCCATACGCCGGTGGAAGCCGGCAATGAACGCTTTACCCACGACCTGATGGAATATTATTTTTCGGGATTTGTAAAAAAATGCGGGATTTCCTGGTCGCAATTCTGGGAACTGGGCACCAGGGAAAGAGGCGAAGACAAGCCCTTCCTGCTGACGATTCTGGCGCTCAAAATGAGCTATCTGAACAATGCCGTGAGCCGCCTGCACGGCCATGTTTCACGCCGCCTCTGGCGCGACGTCTGGCCCGGGTTCCACGAAACAGACGTGCCGATTGGTCACATCACAAACGGCGTACATATGATGTCCTATCTCTCTCCCCGGATGCGGGAAATCCTGGAAATCTTTCTGGGCATGGACTGGCATATGCACCTGTCGGATAAGGAGCGCTGGGAAAAAATCCAGGATATCCCCGATACCCTGCTCTGGCGCACACGTCATGAGCTCAAACAAAGAATGGTGGATTTTCTTGTCGAAAATCTGGCGCAGCATTGGCTGCAAGACGGCCATACGAAGGCCTGGCGCCAGGATTTGCTTGGCACGATAAATCCTTCAGCTTTAATCATCGGTTTTGCCAGACGGTTTGCCCCTTACAAACGCGCCGACCTCCTTTTCTCTGACCTTAACCGCCTCGAACGCCTTTTGAATGACAAAAACCGTCCCGTACACATCATCATGTCCGGCAAGGCCCATCCCAGTGATGAGATGGGTAAAAACCTCATCAAGCAGGTCATCGACATTTGCCGGGAAGAACGGTTCCGGGGGAAGATCCTTTTCATCGAGAACTATAACCTGCGCGTCGCCCGCCATCTGGTGCAGGGGGTCGACGTCTGGTTGAACACTCCCCGCCGACCTTACGAAGCGAGCGGCACCAGCGGTGAAAAAGTGATTATCAACGGCGTCCTTAACCTGAGCATCTCCGATGGCTGGTGGAGCGAAGGCTACGATGGCGCCAATGGCTGGAATATCGGGCCGGTTGCAGGCAACCAGCTGGCAGAAAGCGTCCATGCGGACGAAGAAGACAGCCTGTCGCTCTTGAATCTGTTGGAACAAACCGTTATCCCGCTCTTCTATGACAGATCGGCCACCGGCATTCCGGAAAAATGGATCGCACTGGTCAAACGTTCCATGCAGACTCTGGGACCACAATTCAATACGGAAAGAATGTTGACGGAATACTATGATAAAATGTACGTGCCGGCAGCCAAAAGAGAACAGGCGGTAGCAGCCGACTCTTTCCAGATTGCCAGGGAACTGGCGGATTGGAAACGGAAGGTCCCCATGCGCTTTTCTTCTCTCAAGATACTGGAGGTTACCGTTGAGGGCCTCTACGGAGAGGAAATGCAGGTTGGCCAGTCAATTATCGTCAATGTCCGGGTCGCACCCGGCAAAATGGAAAGGGAGGAAATCTTTGTAGAGCTGATGATCGGCCTCGTTGGGGTTGGCGGAGAATTTCTGAATGATCCAGATAAGATACGCTTGGAGATATTAGAGGCGGAGCAGGACAACGTTCTGAAATTTTCCTCTGCTTACGTCATCAAGCAAAACGGCGCCTATGCCTATGGAATTCGCGTGGCGCCTTTTCATCGCGACCTGCCATACAATTATGACAGCGGCTTAATGATCTGGGGCTGAGGCGGTTTGAAAAAACTAAATAATCATATTTCACAGGAGGAAGCAATGATCCAGAACATCACCGTCGCCGACGCGGTCCGGAACTTCTCGGAACTGCTCAACAGCATCCGTTACCGGGGGGAACGGCACATCGTGATCTGAAAGTGGCAAGGGCAATGCTCGGGGTCAATAACGACTGACTGGACATACAACATCGCCTTGTTCAAAGGCCGTCAGATTGCTCTCCTTCCCAATAGCTTCAAAGTTACTCACTGATAGAGTACCTCCCGATCGATTCCTATCTGCTGTAAAAATTTCTTGACAAAGGGCTCCAGCGCGTTCATAAAAGAACCATCTCATCTACCAATGGAGGTAGAAGGAGCTCGGGGACCGCCTCAACAGGCGGTCGCTGTATTTTAGAGCCTTTTTTCATAGCGTCTTGCTAAATCCTTTCGCCCTCGATCTGAATCCACGTAGTACGCAGTTACCCAAAACAGCGCCCTTTTCTTGTTCTGGAAAATCAAGCAAGGTTCTTGCATTTGCATCTGTTTTGGCATAGTCCGATAGCACATAAAGCTTCATTATCACATTTGAACGATATGCCCGCAGATCATAACGATTGAGCCCGAGTATTATATCGGTTTGCCGGTATCGGTCTGTTCCGTGCGGTAGTCCATCCGGACATAGGAAAATCGCCAGTCTTCCAGCCCGTCCGTGTGGTAAGCGACCAGGGCCGCATCCTTTTCTCCCCGGTGTTTGAGGTACCAGGCAATGAAGTTGCGCTGCATGGCACGGGAGCGGTCGAGGGCCGCTTCGCGCTTCAGGTTGACGATGAGGACGTCGAGCGCCGCCCCTTCCGGATCGGTGTACTTGCCGAGGCGTTTGTAGCGGCGGATGTGATCCTTATAGGCGTCGGGAATGTACTGTCCCTGATAATAAGGCGTGGCCTTGGCTTCATCCAGATCATTGAGCAGGCTTTTGGCAAAAAGGCGGAAGCGGTTTTCAGCGAAGCCGTTCTGAAAGGTTTCCCGGATGAGTCTTTTGGCTTCGTCTCGATTCATGGCCTCCCTGCCACTCCCACCACATCTTCCCAGATTACCAGGGAAAGCCCCGGAATGTCGGCAAAGTCCTTCCGATTACAGGTAAGAAAGCGGTATCCGTGTTGAATTGCCTGGCTTGCAAGCCAGAGATCTTGTACGCGGTAGCGATGCTGTGAACCATTTCTTTTCAGTTGTGCTGCGATGTCGCCGAAAATCTCTCCCGTAGTTTCGTCGATTATCAGGATGGGTTTACGCTTTAGACGCGCCAAGGCTGCCAGACGCTTTTGGCGCAGATCGGAAGTGGTGGCATTCTCTGCACCGAATTTCAATTCCGCAATGGCAACCGGTGAGAGGAATACCGGATCGTCTCCCGTGACGGTTGCCACGTCGGCAGGGGAAAGAGCGCCGCGCTCAACGTCAATCCATATACAGGTATCAATCAGGAAGCCCATGGATCACGGACCTCGTCGAGTAGCTCTTCTTTGGCGCTCTGAGCATCTTTGAGCCAGTCATGTGCCGCATCCTCAGGCAAGGTTCGATAAAGATCCACCATCGCTTCCAGTGCCGTCATCGTGACAGGACCAGGAATGATCCTCGCCACTTCATGTTTGTTGCGGATAACAATCAGTTCTTCCCGCTTGAACTCAACTTTGTCGAACATCGCCCTGAAATTGCGGGCAAGTTCAGTTGCCGTAATCGTGTTCATAATATACTCCTTTACTTTATCAGATTATCTGATTTAATCATATAATCAAACCATACCCCTGTCAACCGATTAAAAGGGTCTGCCTTTAAGGTCCTCGTAAAGAAGTCGTCATACCGTCGAAAGCCAGTATCCAGATAACATGTAAGCTCCTAAAAGCGCTGGTTTCCGGTTCAAGGTCCGGAATGACAAACAGTTTATTTTTGACTTATTACGAGCTCATCACTTTTGGCACAGATATTCGGAGAGGATCACTTCCCGTGCATGCATTTCCCCGCCCTTTACCGCCTGGCCGCCGGTCAGCAGGCTGAAGGGTATGTTGTTCCGGAAGATGGCGAGCACCTTGAGGGGATTCATCTCCTGCTCAAGCTCCTGTTTGAGACGCTTGCTCGTGTTCCGGGGGATGATGCCGTCTTCAAAGGCCTTGAGGACCGCCTTGAGAAAATCATCGTCATCGTCGGTAAATCCCTGGTAGTGTTTCATATCCTTGGCCTTAAGCCGTTTGATAATGTAGGCCTCGTTGGACTTGCTGCCGCGGCTGGCCCTTTCCACCGTTTCGCCGGAGGTGAGGCGGTCGAATTCCTGCTTGTTTCGCTCCAGGTGCGGGTAGAACTCCTTCGGCAGGCGCAGGCGCGGGGTAGCAGGCTCGCAGGCAAAAAGGTCGGCGGCCTCGAAGAAGGTCAGTTCCTGGGCGGTTTGGCCGCTCGCCAGGCAGAACTTTTTGAGCTTGCCTTTGCGGAAGAAGGTGACGACAGCGTCGGTGGCAGGCTTAGTACCGGGCGCCATTTTCCGGCAGGAACGGGCTTTTTTGGGCAGGCGTTTGATCTTCTCGAAAAGGCCCGGTTCATGATCGCGAATGTCCCGGATTTGTTGCAGATATTCCAGCTCCGACCGCTCGCCCTCGTCTTCTCCCTCCAGGTTCTTCCTGTCGTTCAGCGATCTGAAGAGCCGGTCGCCGAAGAGATTGTGGCTGGTGACCTCTTCTTCATTGGTCAGGTACTTGGCATCCTCGCCCAGGGTGTCATGGAAGGCCTGGATCTTCGCCTTGATGCTCGCTTCCAGGCCCAGGTGCAGATCGGACTGGGCAGTGGGGAAGAAATTGAAGACATGGACCTTGGCATGTTCGGCGCCGACCCGGTTGACGCGGCCCACGCGCTGAAGGACGCGGGTCGGGTTCCAGGGCAGGTCATAGTTGATGACGATGTTGGAACGGTGCAGGTTGATCCCTTCGGCCAGGACATCCGTGGTAATCAGTATCCGGATGCCGTCCCGCTGATGCTGCTTCTTGTTGGGATCGAAGTTATCCTTGATCAGGTCGCGGGCGAGCGTCAGGGTGTGTTCCTCGCCGTCATAGCGGCCGCCGGTGCTGCAGAAGAACATCACCTCGCCCGGAAACTCCCGTTGCAGGTTGCGATAGAGATATTCACCCGTTTCCTTCGATTCGGTGAAGACCAGAAGCTTCTTGTCCCGGAGGATGGCATGGCCATGCAGGTCGGTGATGAACTGTTCCAGCTTGGGGTCGCCGGCGACATCGATCCAGAGCTTCCGGATGTCCTGCAGGATGCCGAGATCGCTCTTAAGTCGGCTGATGAACTCATCCGTGAATTCGGTGGTCCCGTATTTTTGCACCCTGTCCTGTTCTACCAGATTGAGGAGCTGAAACGGCTGATGTACACCTTGGCGTGCAGATTGCCGGTAGGATAAGCCTTGATTTCCATCTTGCCGGAACGGAGAAATTCGATGAACTTCTTAACGCCGAGTTCCGTCTCGAAACTGTCCGGCGAGTTGTCCATCTCCGTGGTGACCGCCTCGGAAAAGATCTCCTTGGTTCGTTTATGCGTCTCGAAATCCAGAGTGGTCTGGGCATGGTAGGCATCGATGATCTCGAAAGTCTTCCGGTCGACGTTCAAGCCCACGAGGATGCGGATTTTCTCGATAGTGGCAAAGGATTCATGCAGCTTGTCGAAGCCGCTGGTGCGGAAGTAACCGACCAAAATATCGAAGAACCTCACGTCCCGGAGGGTTTTCCTGAACCTGTCAAGCAGCGTGGAACCTGGTTCATTGGTAAAAAATGTCAGGTCGTTTTGCATGGATCGGTTCTCTTTGTCAGCTTCACATGAATAATTCCTTTAAGCGTGCTGCAAAGTAGCAGGTTTTACATAGGGTTTCCAGTTATTTTACAAGACAGCCGACTGCTGCCGCATGTTTCATGGAGCTGACCTCCATTTCAAGATTGCCCATGTCGGCGACATCATCTAACGCCGCATCCCTGACGCAGCCTCTCCCCGCCGCAGGCACATCCTGATAGTCCCCCGAAACATTGATGGCCATGTCGTGGTGGACGGCTCTGGGTATAAACCCCGAACGGTTATAAAGGGAAAACGAATCCATATTCGTTGCGCTTCCGACAAGTCGGCAGGATTTATACTTACCATGGATAAGACCATCTTTGACAAATACCCGTTAAGCAGGCCTGGTTATCGCTCAACACCCTGCTTAACGCCGCCCGCCGACAGACGATTCCGGCTTTCCGTGAAAAAGGTGTTGGGAAAATTGGAGTTTACAACCACCGAACGAAGCGGAAACCAGAACCGACTTCTGAAGCTGTCGTTTCGACCGAAGGGAGAAATCTTTAACTATATAAATTAGTAAAGATTTATCGTCACCTACGCTCCTCAAAATGACAAAATTCAAAGGTTTCTCAACGCCCCGCCCTACCAATCAAAGGGCGTCTCCTTGGCAAAATCGGGCGAGAGCGACTGGTCACTTACTTCCTGGGTAAAGATCGTTTCAAAACCGAGATCCAAGGCAAAATTGACCACGGCTTCGTATTCCTGGCGGCTTACTCTTCTCCCCAGGACAGCATGGCCCTCCACGGCGGGGATGGGCGAATATTGCGACATGATGCTGAGGGGAACGCGGGTGGTGGTGTTTTCCTGAATAATTCGCAACGCCGCGAAGCTGTTTTCCACGTTGCCGGGCAGCACCAGATGGCGGATCAGCACTCCCCTGGTTGCCACCTCACCGTCCAACTTAAGATCATCACCTACCTGACGGACCATTTCCCGGAGCGCTGCCGCGGCATGGGTCGGGTAATCCGGCACACCGGAAAAAAGCAGCCCCGCCTCGCCGCTGCCGTATTTAAAATCCGGCAGATAAATATCCACCATCCCCTCCAGCAAGGCGACAACTTCCACCGCTTCGTAACCGCCGCAGTTATAAACCAAAGGCAGCGTCAGGCCCTGTTCTCGCGCTGCAAGGAAGGCGGCCATGATTTGGGGCGTTTGGGGGGTGGGGGTGACCGGTTCGATATTGTGACAACCCCGGGCCGCAAGCGAGAGCATGATCTCAGCCAAAGCAAGACAGTCGGGTCTCTCCCCCCGGATGTCATGACTGATTTGATAGTTTTGACAATAGCTGCATTTCAGGTTGCAGGAGGAGAAAAAGATGGTCCCGGCGCCGCCACGGCCGGAAAGCGGCGGTTCTTCGCCATAATGTGGCAAGGCCCGGTCCATGACCATCTCCGCGCCCAGACGGCAGAAGCCCCGCTCGCCCCTGGTTCTGTCCACCCGGCACTGCCGCGGGCAGAGTGTGCAACAGCGCAGCAGATCATGCAGCATCGCCACTTGCTCCCTGCACCGAAATGACCTTGACACAATTTCCCCCCTTTTGTAGAGTAACCGCCGACACTTCATATACCGACGTGGCGGAATTTATCAATTTTTTATTGTTTTAAAATGGATGACCTCGAAAAAAGTCGAAAAACTCCATTTTTGTCATTCCGGACTTGATCCGGAATCCAGTTTTTTCAATAGTTACGTTATCTCTGGATTCCGGCTTTCACCGGAATGACGACTTTTTACCAGGCCGTCAGAGTTAGAAAGGAACTCTCCATGAATATCAAAGCACAGGTAATCGAAATTGCCCAAAAGGCTCGCGCGGCCGCTGCCGGTCTGGCGCGCTGCTCCGCTGAGCAAAAAAACCGGGCCTTGGCAGAGATGGCGCAGGAACTGCTTCAACAGAAGGACATGCTGAAGAAGGAAAATGCCCGTGACCTGGCGGCGGCCCGCCTGACCGGGCTGGCGGCGGCCATGATTGACCGACTCACCCTGAAAGACAGCACCATCGAGGCAATGGCGGCGGGCCTTGAGGAGGTAGCCGCCCTGCCCGATCCCGTCGGTAAGGTCACTTCCATGTGGCGGCGACCGAATGGCCTCCTGGTGGGGCGGATGCGGATTCCCCTCGGCGTGATCGGCATCATCTACGAATCCCGTCCCAACGTCACGGCGGATGCCGCCGCCCTGTGCCTGAAATCTGGCAATGCCGTCATCCTGCGCGGCGGTTCCGAGGCTATACATTCCAATCGCGCGATCGCCGACATCCTGCAGGGCGTATTGAGAAAGCAGGCCCTGCCCGAGGCGGCCATTCAGCTCATTCCCATCACGGACCGCAAGGCCGTCTCAGAGATGCTGAAGCTGGAAGAATATATCGACGTCATCATCCCCCGGGGCGGTGAGGAATTAATCCGGGCGGTAGTCCAGCAGTCCAAGATCCCCGTCATCAAGCATTATAAAGGCGTTTGCCATATCTTTGTGGATGCCGGCGCGGATTTCGGGATGGCGGAAAATATTTGCCTGAACGCCAAGACCCAGCGCCCCGGCGTTTGCAACGCCCTGGAAACCCTCCTGGTTCATCAGGATGCGGCCACACAATTTCTGCCGGGTGCGGCTGCAAAACTGCAAGCCGCAGGCGTTGCCCTGCGGGGCTGTGAAAAGGCGCGGGCCTTGGCGCCGGGGATGGAACCGGCAACGGAAGATGACTGGTATCGCGAGTATCTGGAGCTTGTCCTGGCGGTGCGCGTGGTCCGGGATATGGATGAAGCCATCGCCCATATCGAAAAATACGGTTCCCTCCATACCGAGGCAATCATTACCAGGGATTATCATAACGCGCAGCGTTTCTTAAACGAAGTCAACTCTTCCACGGTTCTGGTGAATGCCTCGACCCGCTTCAGCGATGGCTTTGAGCTGGGGTTGGGAGCGGAAATCGGCATCAGCACCACTAAGCTGCACGCCTTCGGCCCGATGGGGTTGGAGGAACTGACCACGACTAAATTCATTATTTATGGCGACGGACAGGTACGGACATGAAGTGGGGGATTCTGGGCGGCACCTTTGATCCCATTCACATCGGGCACCTGCGCGGCGCCGAGGAAATAGGAGAAGCATTTTCTCTGGAGCGGGTCATCTTCATCCCCGCTAGCCAACCACCCCACAAGGAAACCCCGCAGGTTACCTCCTTTGCGCAACGCGCCCGGATGGTGCAACTGGCGATCGTCGGCCAGCCGATTTTTTCCTTTTCCGATCTGGAAGGCAAGCGGGCCGGCCCTTCCTATGCGGTAGAAACGGTAGGGGAATTACTCTCGCAAAACAGGGGATTGGAACTTTATTTTATCATGGGGCAAGACGCCTTTCAGGAAATAAAAACCTGGAAAGACTGGGAAAAGCTGCTTTTATCGTGCCACACGGTGGTGATGACCCGGCCGGGCTACCAAAATACGGCCCCCGCCGATGTTCTTCCACCCGCTTTTGCCTGCCAGTTCTTATATAACGAGGCACAAAACGGTTATCAAGGCCCCACCGGCCAGACCATCTATTTTCGGCCTGTTACACTTCTTGACGTTTCATCTTCCGAGCTGAGAACCAGGATAAAAGCAGGCAAGTCCATCCGCTATCTTGTCCCGGATCCGGTACAAGCTTACATCGATGCCGAAGGGTGCTACCGGTAAAGTCTGCTCATATTTCTTCTTTTCATATTGACAATATCCCGCGAGGTCGTTAGGGTCTCCGGGTGTTGTTCTGCCTGTAGCATAAGGCGTTGTTGATAGAAGGAGCTATGAAACAATCTCAGGAGTACCTGATGGAGAACAGGGACGAGATCGTGCGTCTCAATATCAAAACAGACCCCGATGCCCTCCGTAAACAGGCCCATTGGTGTGGTATTAAACCAGGATCACGCGTGCTCGATTTGGGATGCGGGGCCGGAAAAACAACCTCTTTACTTCATGAACTGGTGCAGCCGGCCGGAAGCGTTGTTGGCGTTGATTACTCTGCCGAACGTATTCATTATGCCAAAGAGCATTACGGCGCTAAAGAGGGGTTAGAGTTCTTTCACCACGATTTGACGGAGCCCTGCGAGAGCATCGGGCAATTCGATGTAATATGGGTGCGCTTTGTCCTTGAATATTACCGTCGGGAAAGCCCCGTAATTGTTAATAATCTTAAAGGGCTATTGAAACCGGGAGGTTTTCTTTGCCTCATAGACCTTGATTACAATTGTCTCAGTCACTATGAGCTGCCCACCGCATTAGCCGAGGTACTGCCGAAACTGATAGCTGCATTGGAGGACGCATATAATTTTGATGCTTATGCGGGCCGGAAGCTGTATTCCTACCTGTATGGCGGGAAATATGAAAACATCGAGGTGGAGCTGATGGCTCATCATTTGATATATGGGGCGGCCAGACACGAGGATATCTTCAACTGGATAAAAAAATTGGAAATAGCCGCCACCCGCTTGTCGGGATTTTTCAACTGTTATCCAGGCGGTTATGAGGTCTTTTTTAACGACTTCAAAAGTTTCTTTTCAGATCCCGGGCGCTTCACCTATACCCCTTTGCTTCTCTGCAAGGGGAGGCGTCCGCTGGTCGATTAACCTTCTAAAACTTTCCTGATTATTTTGTTCAACTCTTCATAGCGATAGGGTTTTTTGATGAAAGCGGCGGCCCCCTGTTCCATTACTTCCCTGGTTCTTACATTGGCGGAATAGCCGCTGGCTACGATCACTTTCATTTGCGGAACAAGCTTCAACAGCTCGGCAAGGCATTTAAGCCCCCCCATCCCGGGCATCATCAGGTCAAGGATAACGAGCGCAATGCCCTTCTTATCCTCCCTTATAACAGACAGGGCTTCTTCTCCCGATGTTGCCGCCAAAACCTGGTAGCCGGAAAAGGTCAGGAGCTCACGGCCCGTTTCCAGGAGGTGAGGTTCATCGTCCACAAGTAATATGGTTTCGTGTCCGCCGGATGATAATGCCGGTGCACCGCCCACAGCCTCTCTCGTGCCTTCAAAGCCCCTTACGTTCAGTGCGGGCAAATAAAAATCAAAAGTAGTGCCCCGACCGGGTTCGCTGTCGCAGAAAACATGCCCGTTGTGATTTTTAAGAATTCCATAAACAACGGCAAGACCGATACCCGTTCCTTTGCCGGTCTCTTTGGTCGTGAAAAACGGTTCAAACACGTGCGTTAGCGTTTCTTTATCCATGCCGCAGCCGGTATCGGAAATTCTCAACCGGACGTATTCCCCCTCTTGAAGCTGGACGGCGCTGCAATCGCCAGGATGATTGATGATGACATTTTCCGTACAGATGGAAATTAGACCGCCTGTCGGCATGGCATCCTTGGCATTTACGGAGATGTTCATAATAATCTGACTCAGTTGTGACGCGTCGCCGCTGACGAGATGAAGATCATCTGATAACGCCATTTTAATCTCGATCGTTTTGGGGAGGGTGTTTAGCAAAAGCATATAAAATTTTCTGATTTCTTCATTGAGGTCGAGAGGTTCCAATTTACTATCCGTTCTTCGGCTGAAAAGGAGAAGTTGCTTAATCAGGTTGGCGGCCCGCTGGGTTAGATGGTCGATGCTTGCCAGATGCTTCCAATCCGGGTCCGTTTCCTTCTTTTTCAACATCAGCAATTGGTTATAGGTGCTGATCGCCTGAAGGATATTGTTGAAATCATGTGATATCCCTCCCGTCAAGGTGCCGAGGGCGCTCATTTTGGAGGCCTGGTTGAGCTGTCTTTCCATATGGTGCTGTTCCGTGTAATCTTTGAAGGTGCCAACTATGCCGGTAATATTTCCCCTGGCGTCGAAGTTGGGCGCCCCGCTCATGTCGAAGAATTTTTCCCGGCCATCCCTGGAGATAAAAGTTACTTTAAAATTTTTAACAGTTTCCTTATTTTGCCTGATCCTGTGTAAAAGCTGGAGATAAGCGGCCCGCTCTTCTTCTTTGATATGCTTGAGCAAAGGCAGGCCGAGCAAATCTTCTCTTCTATATCCCAAAATGCTTTCCCCGGCCGGATTTACATAGGTTAATAATCCCTCGGTATCCATGGTATAGATGATATCAGGCGAGTTTTCGCCCAGAGCCCGGAAGCGTTCCTCACTTTCTTGCGCTTGCTGAAGGGATTTGGCGTTGTTGATGCTGATGGCTATTTGAGGCGCAATTCCCATTAAGATGCTCACGTCGCTTTGGCCGAGCGGCCTGTTGGAACGGAGGTTATCGACGGCAAGTATCCCTTGCGATTGCCCTTCATAGATAATGGGGACGCAGATGAACGATTTTACACCCAGGGCCTCGGCAAATTTGTGACTCCGCGTGGAAAGCACTTCCTGAAAATCACTTATATCGGTGATCAAACAAGGAATTTGTTCTCTAAAGGATTTAACAAAGGGGCCTTTTGAGGCGGGGTGATTGAGATTAAAGGCGGTATCTCGCACCAGTACCGTATGACCAGGATGGTAACCGAATCCACACACATAAACAAGTTCCGTCTTTTCCGGATTAGCCAGCATGATCATCCCCCGATCAAAATCGAGGCGTTTCTGTAACATATTCATAACAGATTTAAGGAGTTCATCGATGTTAAGAATGCTGGCTACGGCCTGACCTACTTCCTGAATAAGCAGGTTGTTGTTATAACTTACTGTTATTTGATCCAACAGGCGGTTAGCGGCCTCCCCCTGGGCTTCTACTTTGGCATAGACATCCTTTCTCTCTATAGAATCGGAATAATAAGAAATTCCGATGATTCCAAATGTAAGCAGCACTGCCAGGCCAGTTAGAGGTAAAAGAGGAATCTTGAAACTGCATCCGGTAATCAAAAGGATTGCAGCAACAACACTGTAACTTCGGACACGTTTCCATTTCAAAAATACCGGTTCTTCCCAGCTTATAATGTATTCACAGTGATTATTTCCTTGGTGTATACATTTTGCGTGCTCAAGTGTAGGCAATTTATGGGTGAAAAGTATTGCTACCGTCTCAAACGCACCTTTTCTATTTTCGCATTGGTATGGTTTTTCTTGCACTCCTTCACGGGGTTTGGATATTATCCGTACCTTGGTTTTGGTCACTTTCTGGATTTCGACTGTGCCACCTCGGGTTACATATGAAGATATCTTTGCCAACATGGCATAGGCTTGGATAGGTGTCACGAAGCTGACAATAAATTGTCGTATTGCAGAGATGGAACGGGAAGAAGCCATGTGACGCCCACCCGTTCGGAAAAGTGTGTAATCATTCGTTTGTTTCATCAAAGCATTACTAAAATCATCCACCTGCCTTTGTGTAAGCCAATGTCCCTCGTCCTCTACCTCGTATGGCATGATACCAGAATCCAGCAGTAGCTTCTCAATATCGATGTCCGTTCGGACGTCTCTGAAATATTCCAAATATGTGCTGATTATTCTGCTGTTGTATAAACGTGACTCTTGCATCTCACCCCCATCCTTTTAACCAAACATTATCCGAAATTTTCGTTTCACATATTCAAGATATTTAGTCAGGTATTGGACATCCAGAATCCATAAGTAGTATTTTTTATCTTCATAAATCACACTTTTCAATGGAGCATAGTCATCGGGATAAATCAGCAGGGACACGGATTCTGTGGCATGGTTTTTTGACAGCTCGGAAACGGCGAGAAAAAGGATATCCGGTGGTAAATGGGGAGTCATGACGAAGACTTTAAAGCCGTTCAACAGATTTGATAGATTGATCCCCGTATCTGATTCTTCTGAAATAATAAAAGCTTTTAGTTTACCCAGGTGTACGAGAGCAAAAGTCTTCCATCTTCTGAGAAAGCCGTTCCTTGCATATACTTCCTCAAGGGATTCTGTGCTGGACGAAGGTTCAGGCATCAGGATCGAACAAAAAAGGCCACCGGAACGATTCCTGTAAAAGTGTTCGAATTCCCAAAAGTCCGAGGCGGAACAATTCCGTAGCATCCAGCCTTCCGGAAGTTTCCCACGCTTCGATCCTACGGGGAGGGTTAAATAAGTAAAGCAATCCAGGGAACAGTGCTGTGGATTGTCCTCTTCCTTGGTGAATCCACCGAACAAGTACTCAGGAAACTTATTGCCGGGGCTAAAATAATTTATTATGTAGTCCATGTTGGCAGATGGCAGACGGCAAACGTCATTCAAATAAGAAAACATCTGTTTCATCACAGCCAGACCTATGGGTTTACCTCCCTTTGGCCTGGCTGCCAAATGATGTCCCATCCAGGCCCGCTCGTAAGTCCTTAGTATGGATACATGGCCATATATCCGTCCTTTATTCTGGTAGGTAAAATGTTTAGCAATTTCATTGGTTTCTTCATAGAGGCGTCGATAGAGATGACGAAAATCATTCTTAAATGATTGAACAACCTTGTATTTTTGGGGATAGATGAAATCTGTATCGAAAAAGAATTCCCAAAGCTCATCTAAATCAACCGCACTAAACGTCGCCGCATTAATATCCTGGATATTGTTCAATATTTGGCTGAGGTTATTGTAATTGGTCAAATCCATATCCAGGATGGCGATGCCGAAACGTACTTTGCCGTCTTCTTCCTTGCGGTAGATGACCTGTGCCTTGCATTGGATTTTAAGGATGCCGGCATAGACAATATTCATCTCCGGGACGATCATGCCCGGCATCAGCACTACCTCGTCGGATTTATCACAGATGGAAATACCGGAGGTGGAGATGTCAAAAATTTCACGCTGTATCTTCTTCCGGGAAAAAGGGTGCTCGAAGAGGGCACTAAAGGGTGGGGATGGCTGTTGACGGGGGTTGCGCAATACTTTGGCCGGGAATCTTTTTATCTGATCATGCATGGCGGCAAGCACGATCTCTCTACCATGGCCGTTTTGCTTCTGCTGGAGACATGTGCAGCTACCTGAAAATAACACATCCCGGCCATGGGAGAAGCGAATGGTGGAGGGCGTCTCGGTGTTAAACCACCGGAAGGAAGAAGGCGGCGTGGCCTGCACCCGGACGCGAAAGGCATGGGGGCTGAAATCAATCAGCTCTCCCGTCGCCTGGAAACCGTTTTGCCATAGTTCGGCATTGACGCCGTGGCAGATAAAACGCGAGACCTGCCGATCGCTGATGACATGACTCTTTTCCGGCAGTTGCAACGTCAGTTTATCGCTGCTGTTTAAGAGCAATGCCGCGGGCACTACAATAACCGCCTGCTCATGGGCAACGATCAGGTATTGAAAAAGGTAGCGCCCCAGGCTGTACTCAACGTAGGCCTGATCCCACCGGCAGGTTAATTCATCTCCCATGCACGGTTCGGGCTTAGCCTTGAACAGCACGCATTCCTCATACAAGGGGTGCTTCATGAGAACATGGATATGCCCCCCTTGAAAATGTATGTGGTTAAGGACGTTGGTCAGCTTCTTTTTTTCCAGCAAGGGGGCGGAGGACATGACCTTGAACAAATCATCATGCCGAAACAACCAGGGAGGCATCGGCGCTTCTTCATCGGATTGATTTTCAAGAACTAAGATTTCGACAAGGTCTGATTGTTCCCTTTCGTTATTACCCATCCTTAGAGACCTAATTATTCCTACAGCGATACACACGATGCGGCATAACAGCCCCGGAGCATGACAAATCCGTCATCCTGCCTGCAAAGCGGGCGGGGCCGGTACCGGAATGTCCGGGGGCTCGACATGGCGCTGCACCGTTTCCTGCGTATTGACCATGTTGAGCTTTTTGAAGAGGAATTCAAACTGCTGCTCCAGTTCTTCGCCCAGGGCGCGCCGTGTTTCCGGCGGCAACTGCCACAGCTCGCGCTTGAAAACGCCAAAGCTCTGTTTCCTGGTCCTATAAATGAACTGCTCGTCCGAGTCGCCGGGCTTCTTTTCACTGCCGTGCGCCTGGTGCAAGTCCTCGTAAATTCGCTTCCGCAGCTCGTCGGGGAAATACTTGCTGTCGAAAATCATGTTTTGAAAGCCCGTAGCCAGATGGATTTCCGCCGTACCGATGGCGGGAAACTGGTCGAAGGCGGCGGCGGGCAGTGTCGAAGCCCCATGCTGCACGGCCC
>JBAQLR010000069.1:0-17044 GCA_049302035.1 Syntrophales bacterium | reverse complement strand
GTTGCGTGCCGAGATCGACGCCTGCGTCGCCCATCTCTACGGCCTGACCCGCGACGACTTCGCCTACATCCTCGACACCTTCCCCGTCCTGAAACGCAAGGAAGAACAGGCCTTCGGAGAATTCATGTCCAAACGCAAATGCCTGGAGGAATATGACCGCATCGCCACAATATTGTGAGCATTTCAATGCTTGCTCATTTATTTTATTTACTCTGAATCTTTTGATTGTAATGCAGATGAAATTGCCGGCATATGGAACTGCCATCTTCCTCAGAATTTTTATGTTGATATGATATACGGAAAGAGAGAAATAAAAGAGAGAAATAAATGGTTGTAAAAAAATTGTTAAGAGATTAGTGTCATTTTATAATACTTACAAAGGGATAGGGACGCCAGTAGTCCGCGAGTGCAAAGACAACAGATAAATGGTCATTGCATAGAGCCCTGAAGATTCCCGTGGGGCGTGGAGTTATCCGGTAACTTTAGAATAACTTGTTATAATTTTATCGACATGAAAAAAACTCTATTATAATTTTAATAAGTCCTCTATTCGCCTGTAGTTAGGGACCACGAATGGACACGAACAGATGGGGAAAGATATGCCTGCAACATTAACACCACTACGATATCCAGGTGGAAAAACAAAATATGCCGACCTGTTTGTCGATATTATTTCGGCCAATCATCTTGATAATTGTACTTTCGTCGAGGTTTTTACCGGTGGAGCCGGTGCTGCAATCTCGTTGCTTCTAAAAGGGCATGTCAAGTCCCTGGTCCTCAATGATCGGGATGTTGCGATTTATTCGTTTTGGAAATCCGTTAAAGAATATCCCGGAGAGCTCATCAAACTTATCCGAAGCACCCGTGTCAGTATGGCGGAATGGAAACGGCAGAAGGCAATTTATGACAGAAAAGACGACGGCAATGTACTCATCCTCGGTTTTGCTACATTTTACCTGAACCGTTGTAACCATTCAGGAATCTTGGGAGCCAGACCTATTGGAGGTATGAAACAGCAGGGAACTTACAAAATAAATTCAAGATATAACAAATCCACATCTATCGCAAAAATTGAGGCCATTGCCAGACAGGCAGACTCTATTGAAGTTTTCAATATGGATGGATTGTACTTTTTAGATCTTCTTAAACAGAAGTACGGGAACACGAAATGCCTGATCTATTTCGACCCGCCATATTACCAGAAGGGTCCTGCCCTGTACCTGAACCATTTTAGCAAAGAAGATCATAGAGACCTTCGGGATGATATTTTGGAATGTCCATTTCCATGGGTACTTTCATATGACAACCATAATGACATCATAGATATGTACCACAACTACGATTGCAACCTGTATCGGAATCACCTCAGACATACAATTAACGGGAATACAAAGGCTGAAGAGTTGATTATCAGCAAACTGAGTCTTCCGAAATATCTGGAAACGCTACACAGTAGCAATAACTGGAGCAGAGTATGAATAAGGTAATAAAAGTAGGTGGCTTCGAAATTTCTGAGTTCAGGCTCTTCCATGCTATTTCCCTCCAATTTGGTCCACATGTAACACTCATAGCAGGCCAAAACGGGACAGCCAAGTCGACTCTGTTGGGAATGTTGGCACAGCCTTTTTCATTTGGGGTGGTACGTGGCACTACAGCAGGAGATTCCGACCACTCTACATATACGAAAAATTATCACGGGTTAGAGCTTCTAACATTCAGAGACCTCTCTGGAAAGCTGTTTATGTATGATTGCGATGATGTGTTTCGCCTGTCCGAGAAATATGACTTTGGCAAGGATTACCAGTATAAAACGAAATTGATATTGCCGGCTACTGAAGTGACCACTCTTCCTGAGAACTGTCTATTGACTAAATCGCGAGATCGAAAAAAAGGAGAGAAAATAACAGGCATGCGTTTCGTTACTGGTCCTGGTGCCAGCCACAAGCCAGGCGAAGGAAACTTTCCCCATCCGGTAATCTATCTTGGATTGAATCGCTTGTGGCCCTTGGCCGCGACAGAAAAATGCACATTTTCCGGCGATGCTATTTCGGCTGAAGATAGAAGATGGTATGTCAGCAAGTACAATGAGATTCTCTGTCTGGATGAGAATGATAATAACGCCAAGTACATGGATACTAAAGAAAAAAGAAAGTTCATCACTCCTGAAAGCAGCAATTACGATGGCGAAAGCTGCTCGGCCGGACAGGATAATCTTAGTCAACTATTGACGGCGATTCTCTCTTTTCGTGGACTTAAAGCAAATTTGGGAGATAAATACCGTGGTGGACTGTTTCTTATCGATGAGCTGGACGCCACACTTCACGCCTTCTCACAGGATAAGCTTCTTGAACTGCTCTGCGATGTATCAAATGAACTTGGTTTGCAGGTTATTGCAACAACACATTCTTTGCGCCTTCTTGAAAAAGCGTATCAATCCTCTCTCAAAAATAAAATTAAGGTTCTGTACCTTGCTAATGAAAATAGCGGCATTGTTGAGCGAACATTTTCAACCTTTCAGGAAATTAGCGACCACTTGAAAGTAGAATCTACTCCACCTTCAACGAGAAAACAGCGGAAAGTATCAGTCATTGTGGAAGACAAAGCAGGTGAGTTGCTTTTCAAACAGATTTGCGGTTCAAAGTTACGCAACTTCATTTCTGTCGGGAATACCACTAGTTTTGGTGCAGGTGATTTGAAGAATCTAGGAATTTTATCAGAAAAGTTACCGGCATTACAGGATGTGATTCTTGTTCCCGATGGGGATATGGTAAAAACATGGACCAATCCACCCAAAAACCTACTGGCTTTACCTGGTGGAAAACGTCCTGAGACCCTTGCCTATCGACACTTGTACTCTATGAACGATTCTGATCCATTCTGGAGAAGCATCAGCACCACCTACACGCGGCAATATGCCATAACTTCCAAAGAGGGGCAATCTTTACAAACAGGTGATAACAAGGATTGGGTAAAAAAGTGGTATACTGACCAAAGTAAACATTGGGGACAAGGAAATAAGAAAATGTTCAAGTCCTGGGTGCAGGCTAACAAAGCGGATTGCCTGAATTTCTGCAAAAAATTTATCAGTCTGCTGAGGGGACGATACAAGGGTGATATCCCCAAAGATGTAATTACCAGAACACTTGCGGAATTCAAAGATTCTTGACAGGACGTTATACGCTGATTCAATGCCCCCTAAAACATGATGAGATACCGATTAGTTCTTTAAAATATAACCCGGCAGTCCAGCGGCAATTGGGGCTTCCGCTGACGCTCCAGCCCCAATTGCCGCTGACTTTTATGTTGGATGCTCGAAACGCGCCACCCGGGCACCCGACAAGACAACAACAATTGGCGCAGAACAGGAGATCGATTATGGCGAGAAAAGATAGAAGCGACCAAACCGTCGGCAGTCATGAGAAGAAGCATGGCTTACCCCCAGGTACCGTCAGGAATCATGACGGTCGCGACACTCGGTCCGACAAGAAGATTGGAACGATCCGTAAGGAAGGCGAGAAGAAAAAGTAGGGTTTGCGAGGTACGAAGATGGACTACGACGCGCTGGTCACATTCGTGCAGACGCATTTCACCGACGGTCTCGCGTTGGTGATCGGGTCCGGGCTGTCCGCCGCTGAGGGGATCCCGGGAATGCCCGCGCTTGCAACGCATCTCAGCAACGGCGCGGGCGTACTGACGGGAACCGACGCGACGCTGTGGAACAAGATCAAGGCTGTGCTGGATACCGGCGAAGGATTGGAAGCGGCGCTGCTCAAGCAACCACCATCCGACGCGCTTGAGGTCTGGATCGCACAAAGGACGTGCGAACTGCTGATGCCGAAGGAACGCGAAGCCATGAGCGCGGTACTCCGAGGGAATCGCTCGCTTCGCCTGACGACATTCCTGGCCAAGGTGTTGAAGCCGACAAATGGGCTGCCGATCCTGACACCCAATTATGATCGGCTCATCGAGATGGCATGCGAGATGGCAGGCTTTCATGTGGACACCACAGCCGTTGGGCACTATGCGGGCGAGTTCGACCATACCCGAAGTTGCATGGGATCATGCCGGGGCATCACAACGCGCGCCAAGACCACAGTCCTCGACCACTTCCCGCGTGCGATCGTCCTGAAGCCGCATGGAAGCTTTGACTGGTACCAATCCCGAAACGGCGCACGGCGCTGTAGTTTGGTTCTGGATGCGGAACGGCTCATGATCACGCCCGGCATTAACAAGTACCGGGCTGGCTACAACTCGCCCTTCGACAAACATCGCGATTTGGCCAACGACTACATCAACCAGGCCGGTCGTCTGCTGGTCGTGGGGTACGGGTTCAATGACGATCACCTTCAAACCCATCTCGTAAAACGGATTCATGACGGCACGCCCACGCTGATCTTGAACCAATCGGCGAGCTTGAAGGTCGAGAAGCTGGCGGAGGAATCGCCGCGCTGCGTTTGCCTCTCGAAACCGACGTCATGGGCGGGAGTCTCTATGGTGACAAAGGGACACCGGTTCGAGCATCAAGGGTACGATTTGTGGGATCTGGGTATTCTGGCAAAGGAGATACTGACATGAGCGATTCACCAATTCTGACGTTCGACGCGCCGAGCAAGCTCGGCAAGGTCGTCTCCGTGGACACGAGCCGCGTACTCATCGCAGTGGAAAACGCTGCCCTTTTGCCGCGTGCTGCGGTCGGGAGCCTTGTCGCAATTCAAGGGACGACCGCTCAGGAGTTCCTGATTGGCATGACGGAGCGTGTGACCCGGCAACTCCGCGAGCAGACAGCGCAACCTGATGCGATGGCACCCACGACGCTCGCGATGGAGGTCGTGCCGGACGATTCGCTCCGGGCCGCTTTGCTCGGCACCTACCGCACCATTGAGGGAACCGTCCGCAATCGGTTCAAGCGGGGCGCTGATTCGTTCCCGCAAATCGATCGCGATTGTTTTCTCATTGAGGGCAGCAACCTTCAGCGGTTCATGGGGTTACTGGGCAAGGACTTGGATGATACGCAACGGCTCGAACTCGGCCACTTCGCCATCGACCACTCTGCTGCCGCGATCGCCAACGGCGATCGCTTCTTCCAGAGGCACGCGGCGATCCTCGGCAGTACCGGCTCGGGCAAGAGCTATGCGGTATCATTGATCTTGGAACGTGCATACGCCCGCAAGTACGCGAACATCATCGTCTTCGACATGCACGGCGAGTACGCGTCGCTCGCGAACCCGCCCGCCCGTAAGGACGGCGCCGTGCCAATCCCTATTGCTGCCGTGTTCAAGATCGCAGGTCCGGGTGATCTCGCCAAGCCACCGGAGAATGCACTCTTCCTGCCGTACTGGCTCCTGAACCGGGAAGAAATGCTCTCGATGATCTTAGACCGCAGCGACCAGAACGCGCCCAACCAGGCATCGCGGTTCACCTTGCACGTCCGTAACCTGAAAGAGGCTACCCTCACCGTTGAAAAAAAGACGGACGTAAAAGCAACGTTTACCGTGGATTCGCCAATTCCCTACAAGCTGAACGAGCTTATTCAACGACTCGAACAAGACAATACGACAAAGGGAGTTGGCAAGACCGGGCCGGTAAAAGGTGAGTGGGAAGATCGTTTAACGAGATTTATTTCCCGCCTAACAGCCAAAGCCGAAGATCGCCGCTACGGCTTCATGTTCAAGCCGCCAGAGGCTGCTCTCAAGTACGATTGGCTCGCGAAGCAAATCGCAATGCTGCTTGCCCCGGGCGAGGGAAAGCACGGCATCAAGGTTGTGGATTTCTCCGAAGTGCCGTCGGACGTGCTTCCCGTCGTCACGGGCGTATTCGCACGGCTGCTCTACGATGTCCAGTTCTGGATGCAGCCGGAAAAGCGGACGCCGTTCGTCTTCGTGTGCGACGAAGCCCATCTGTACTTGCCGGTACGTGAAGACGCGGACGCAGTCGAGAAACAGGCCCTCTACTCGTTCGAGCGCATCGCTAAGGAAGGCCGAAAATACGGTGTTTCCCTGCTTGTTGTGAGCCAGCGCCCCTCGGACGTGAGCCGAACCATCCTCAGCCAGTGCAACAACTTCCTCATCCTGCGCTTGACCAACGATCAGGACCAGAATGTCGTCCGTCGCCTCATGCCTGATTCGCTGGCGGGTGTCCTCGACGGCTTGCCGCTGCTCGACACCGGCGAAGCCTTGTTACTGGGCGACGCGATCCTGCTCCCCGCACGCATCAAGCTGAAGTTCCCAACTATCGAGCCGCTGAGTCAGACCCGCAACTTCTGGCAGGAGTGGGGCGAAAAGCCCCCGGACTCCGCTGCAGTTGCGACAGCAGTCGAAACATTGCGCCGACAATCTCGCACAGTGGGAACACTCGCTTGAAGCGCGAGCTTGTTGCGGGGGTTGGACGCTGGCTTCTGTACCTCGAAATATCGGGTTTGAGTATCCGTATCAGTTCTCCTATAATTCTGTGGTATTGGCCATTCTTTCCGAAGCGGTTTGGGACATCTGCTATGATATCTGGCGCAATATTGGCGTAAGTTTGGCGCAATCCTAATTTATAAGCATTTAATATTAAATAATATAATATGCGCAGATGATGCGATAACGAATTTATAAAAAGTAATTATAAGAAAATTTGGACAGTACGATCAGAATTTCAGGGAGATAAAAAATGAAAATCAAGCAATTGCATATTGAAGGCTTCCGTTCTCTCCGGAATGTAAGCTGGTTCCCCGGCGATCTCAATGTTATTATCGGCCCCAATGGTACGGGTAAATCCAATTTGCTGCGCTTTCTGGAATTGATCTCCGTCTCGGCACAAGGAAAACTGGGCAAATACATTCAATCTTTAGGGGGAATGGAGCCGATAGTTTGGGATGGAGTTGCCGCTTCCATAAAGTTTATGCTGGAAACAACGCCTGAAGGTGGGGAGTTAGGCCCTGAAACTTACGATCTTGAATTGGCAAGGCTGGGGGCGGGAAGTTCATATAAGGTTGAAAAAGAGCTTCTGACAAACTCTCATAAATTGAAAAAAGGCATTGAAAAAAGGCCCATGATATTTTTGGAACGAGCAGGCAGGCATGCCTTTATTTTCGATGAAACAGAACGTAAATTTACCACCCCCGAAGAATTTGTATCGGACGAAGAAAGCCTCCTTTCCATAGCATCCGGACCATTTATCAATAACCGCTTCATTCCGCCTTTTCAAAGGGGACTGGCTGCGATCGCCGTTTATCACGATTTGCACACAAACAAGGATGCATCGATTCGTCAGCCGGCGATTGCCCGCATGGAAAGACGGGTTGACCCGGACGGTCAAGATCTTATCTCCGTCCTGCATACCCTGTACACAGGCGATCGTGATTTCAAAAACGACATTAATTCCGCCATGCAGGCGGCATTTGGCGATGATTTTGAAGAATTACTCTTTCCGCCTGCCTCCGACCAGCGAATACAACTGCGGATTCGCTGGAAATCACTTAAACGTGAACAATCGGCGGCCGAGCTTTCCGATGGAACACTCCGCTTTCTGTTTCTGTTGACCGTTCTGGCCAGTCCATCGCCGGCGCCCATTATCGCGATAGATGAACCGGAAACGGGACTTCATCCCTCCATGCTTCCTCTCATAGCGGAATATGCGGTTGATGCGTCCACCAGATCACAGGTAATTCTAACTACCCATTCTCCGCAATTTTTAGATGCTTTCGCAGGAACCAGGCCAACGACAACCGTTGCAACATGGCAAGATGGAGAAACTACCCTGAAAACATTGCGAGGAGAAGAGCTTGACTACTGGCTGAAGGAATACTCGCTGGGGGCCCTTTTTAAATCGGGAGAATTGGAGCAAATAGGATGAAATTTATTCTTTTTGTTGAGGGCCATACGGAGAAAAAAGCACTGCCGCAATTTTTGAAAAAATGGCTCGACCCCAAATTGCCAAATCCTGTCGGGATTAAAACCGTTCGCTTTGAGGGATGGCCTGAACTCGTCAAAGACGCTCCCCTGAAAGCAAAAATGCATCTGGACGGCCCGGATAAAAACGACATTATTGCAGTCATTTCTTTGTTGGATCTTTATGGGCCAACCTTTTATCCCGGCAATTTACAAGAGAGCAAAGAGCGTTACGACTGGGCCAAAACAGATATAGAGGGCAAAGTCCAGCAGTCCAGGTTTTTCCAGTTTTTCGCTGTTCACGAAGTCGAGGCATGGCTTTTAAGTGATCCGGACATTTTCCCTGTTGCAGTTAAAAAAGCCCTCCCCCGAAAAATCAGTCATCCGGAAATGGTGGACTTTGATGAGCCGCCGGCTAAATTGCTGGAACGACTTTATCCTTTGCACGTCAGGCGGTCATACAAGAAAGTGGTGAATGGCAGAGAGCTTTTCGGCAAACTCGATCCAGGCATTGCTTACAGCAAATGCCCTTTCCTTAAAGAGCTCCTGGACAAAATGCTGGATCTGGCCGAAAATTTTGAATAATCGGGGGAATAATCGGGGGACATAATACAGATTATGTCCCCCGATTAGCAGGTTCTCCCCAGCATGTCGTAATAGAACTTCGTCGTTCCCGTAGCGTCGCTGACCGTGGTCAGCCTCCCCTTGTAGTTGGGTGTGAAGCTCTCGTCATAGGTATAGTCCACATCCGTTCCCGTGGGGTAATTTTTCCACTTCAGGCGATTCAGGGCGTCGTACTGGAATTCGATCGTCTGGTTCTTGGCGTCGGTCTGGAACCGGAGGTTGCCGTTCGCGTCATATTGGTAGCTCCAGTGCCCCATATCCGGGTCCGTCATCCAGTCCTTGCGGCCCAGGGTGTCATAGTTGATATTCGTCACGTTGCCCGCCGTGTCCGCCACCTGCATGAGGTTGTCCAGGGTGTTGTATTGATAATTGGTTGTGGCGTAAAGGGTGAAGTTGGGACTCGCGCCTGTGTATTCCCGGACCTGCGCCAGTCTGCCGTAGGCATCCCGATCTTCTTCCTTCTTGTGGAAATTGGCATCGATCAGCGTCGTCGTCCACAAAGCGTATTTCCTCTCGGTGTATTTGCCATCGGGGTTGGTTACTTTCCTTAACCGGCCAATCTGGTCGTACTCATAGGTAATCCACTGTGGCGTATCGATGTTTTCAAAATAGGGAAGGAAGGAATAATGGACCCGCCCCATCGTATATATCGCCACCGTAACGATACCGCTTCCAAACGTCAACACCTCCGAACCGCTGGGCGTAGCGGTCACTTTGTTGGAATGTGAGAACTGACCCTACCCTTTCCTCTGCGCCAGTCTGCCGTAGGCATCCCGATCTTCTTCCTTCTTGTGGAAATTGGCATCGATCAGCGTCGTCGTCCACAAAGCGTATTTCCTCTCGGTGTATTTGCCGTTGGGGTTGATTACTTTCCCTAACCGGCCAATCTGGTCGTACTCATAGGTAATCCACTGTGGCGTATCGATGTTTTCAAAATAGGGCAGGTAGGAATAATGGACCCGCCCCATCGTATCATATATCGTCTCCGTTACAATACCGCTTCCCAAACGCCTACACCTTTGAACCGCTGAGTGCAGAGCAGTCATTTTGTTGGAATGTGAGAACTGACCCTCCCCGCTGACCAAATCAGCTTTTCTCCCTCGGGGCGCCATACGCCGTTCCCACTTTCAATTTATCGGTCCTATACCAACACCCTCTTTCCTGGTGAACTCGACTACCGGAATATTATGGATTTGATCATCTACCTTGAGGAGGGGCAGTTTAACGGAGTAATGAGTTCTTTCCCCTTCACCGAACTGAATTGAGCCGCCATACGTCTTGGGTTCTGGCCCGCCTAGAAAGGCAACGTTTGTATTTTTGCCATGCATGACATCCGTAGGTGAGATATCAAATGGCTTCAGTGTTTTAGGGTCCCAGTCGGTCATTTTGAACTTAATCATCCTAGGAAGCGGCTGTTCTTCATACAACGCCACTTCATCGGTTACGAATGATGCTGTTTTTCCTTCGGGGATAAGTAAATCCACTGACAGCCAAGACCGGCCACCTATAAGCTGAACCTCCACATAATCAAACGATAACTCGATCATGTCCTTGTAACCCACGGTTCCCGGCACGCTGTTGAGCAATTTCCCTCCGTGGGCAGCAGCCTCCCAATAGGTTAGAGACACTGGCATGCATCCGCAAATGGCTATGAACGATATCAATAAAACCAGGCGGCTCCACCGCTTATTCTGCATTAAAAGAAGCAACGAATTCTTCATTATTCATTCACCCCTGCCCCGATGCTCCAGGTAAGTGGCATGTGGTAACCCGCGACGGCACCGACTGTCAAAGCACCGGCGGGGACCATGCTGCCCCAGACCGTTAAAATGGACGGTTCCATTTTTTTTCCTACATCCTCTTTTTCATCCCATCCGCCTTTTCAATTAATGAGAACCGTCCCTTTTATCTCCTTCAATTAATGAGAACCGTCCCTTTTATCTCCCGCCTTCGCTGGTACTACGAGACTATCCGACTCCCTGTGCTTCATTTGCCTTCCTCCCTCTTCAGTTGTCCGGCATACTCTCTTTGTTGCGAGAGAAACGCAGGGCCTCCCGGGTTGCCGTGTAGTCATAATGTCAAACATGCCATGGTCTCAGACCCCGAGGAAGCGAACATCTCCCTGCCGTATCGTTGATGTTCGTCTTGACTTCCGCATCTCACACTGCGTCGTCCTTCCCAACGCGTCACTTACGGGGCTCATTCCCTTCAGCCTCACGGCTTACGGCCTATCTGCTCGCTGTCCTACGCTTAAAGTTGCATGTTGCCATCCAACCTCCAAGGACTCGCTACCCGGTGGCTGGCCTACCTTCCGGGGCGGGATTCGCACCCGCTGGACTACACGACCTTGCCCGGCCGCACGTGAGAACTGACCCTCCCCTTCCTGATTTACCGGCGCTTTCAACCCGTCCCCAATTACTCCAATTACACTAATAACAGTTACCTTCCAACCTAGAGTCAACAATTATGCCCTGCGGATTTACCTCCCAATGGACAAAACAGTTATTACTATCCGCTTCAACGTATACCCAGTTTCCATTATCGAGCGGATAGGTCTTCTCTTTCCATCCAATTCGGGAGGCATAAGAGCCAGTACCTGTAACACCTTTCTTTTTTTCTTCAATGGAGCGGCCTATCCAGCTCTTGGTGTATTTTCCAATAGACGGGATAGAACATCCGTTCAAGAAAATGATCACAAGAACCATTAGTGCCGATGGTATCTTCATACTCATATCTATCTCCTCAAGCGATTAGAATTTACCTGTCCTTAGTTGGATCAACGCTTAATAGTATCAAGGCTCTTGGGTCTGCTAATAGCCCTGCATATGTTAAAGCAGCGGCAGGTATCATATTAGGAATATTCAAGGTACTTCTCATAAAGTCTCCCATCCCTTGTCCACCAAATAACTCGTCAAGCTTTATCTGAAGCACATCATGCTGAACACCTGTTGCATTAAAGCCTGCGATATAATTGGTCGTCCGCGATAGCCAGCCTCCTTCCAATAAGAAGTCATTCCAGAAATTACCTGTCAGAGCTGCACCCTGAATACCAATATGGCACAACGTCGGATCATTCGGTAAAGTAAAACGACCCTTTTGTTGGTAACCTTCTCCCTTTTCCCATCTAGCGTTAAAGCCTGTAATCTTGTTGTAACCATAAGCAGCAAATGCAGTGACCCCTGCAAAGATTGCCCCATCCCTAAAATCACCACCCCCCAACTCCGACAAACCGCCACCGGTGAGTGTATATGCCGCCACTTTCCCAAAAGAGTTAGGGACGCCTATCGCCCCAAAGGCAGCGCCACCTGCTGCGCCAAGTCCAGCACCTCTTAGCATCGCATCGCCAATATTTCCACCATAGTAGGCGGCGCTCAACCCACCTGCTGTCGCACCTGCTGCGCCACCGCCTACCATTCCGGAGATCATTCCTCCCGATGTTCCTGATTGAACAACACCTCCAAGTGCCGTCTGCGTTAGGGAGCTTGCCTCGGCAAATACCCCCCCGGAAATGCCGCCAATCACACCGCCTACAACCATAGCTTCAAAATCCCAATCGCTCTGTATACCGGCAATTAGAGCGCCAATTATAAAACCAATTACAAAGGGGTTGTGCCCGTTGGGATCCGTATAGATGATCGGATTATTGTACCCATAACTATACCGGTTTAAACTCTGTGGATAGCTGGGGTTGGGAACAATCGTATCCGCACTGATAAACCTCCCGATGCTGGGATCGTAATACCTCGCCCCATAATAGTAAAGCCCCGTTTCGGCATCCTCCTCCTGGCCGGTGTATTTGTGCTTCACATTGACCGAGCCTGAATTGCTTCGCGTCGCTCCGTAAGGATAATAATAGATTTCCTCTACCTTGGTCCCGGACGCATTGGTGACGATGCTCGAACTGCCCAGGTGGTCCGTGTGGTAATAGTTTACCGTGGAGCCGCTCTTCATGGCGATCCGGGTCCCACCGGCAAAGATGTACTTGGTGCAGACGCCGCCCGTGCACTCATAGATGTTGCCAATGTAAACGGTGCCGTTCTTCTTTACCCTTTGCCCGGCATAGTCATAGACGAAGGTGCTGGCGCCGATGCTTACGGGGCGGTTGTCGTAATCGTATACGATGGCCGTGCCGTTTTTGCTTGTCATGTTGCCGTTGGCGTCATAGGCGTAGCTTAATGGTCCCGCCTGGGAAACCGCATGGGGCCGGATGCCGTTCGTGGGATAGTTATAAGTCCCCACCCGGGAGTTGGAGATCATATTGCCGATCTGGTTGTATTGGTAGCTGATCGTCCCCCCATAAGCCGTGCTCTGCGCATCTCGCAGGCGGTTCAGTTCATCATAGGTAAAGCCCTGCGTGCGGCTGCCGTCTAAATTGTCCGTGATCGTCAGGATATTGCCCACATTGTCATAATCATACTGTAGGTTCTGGAGGAGCGTCCCTCCGCTACTGGGGGTGAACTTGATGGCCAGGCCGTTGCTTGGGGCGCCGTACGCCGTTCCCACCGTGCCGGTCTGGTTCTCCACCCCGATGCCCGTCGTCACGTCGTTGGTCACACCGACATACTGATACACGATGCTGCCGTCGCTGTTCAGGACAATCTGAAAGGTCTGCCGGGAGGTGTTGACATAGTTTTTCACATTGTTGTAGCTCACGGCAAACTGGCTTGCCGTGCTCCCGTAGGTGATGCAGGCATTATTGGTGCAGTCGCCGGCAGGAGGATAAAGATCGCGCCATAGACCCGCCGCCAGGGCGTTGGGCAGGGTGGTATTCGGTACGGAATCGGGGGTGTAGTCCGCACTGCCGCTTCCGAAACTCACAAAACCGTTGCTCGACGCGTAGGCCTGCGAGTAATTCGTACCGTAGAAATTGAAGTTGAAGGGCAGGGATAAAGCGCCGGCCTGATCGTCACCCGTAATCCCCGTGGGCGTGTTCGCCGTCACCCAGTTGTAGGTCGTGGGGGCAACCGTATAGCCTGAGCCGCCGCCCCCGCCCGTCGTCTGCATGGTATCCAGTCTCAGGGTCGCGGGGTCATAGGTGTAGGTGCTCACGGCACCGTTGTTGTAAGTGATGGTCCCCACCTGCCCGGCGGCCTTGTAGCCGGTGTATATCGCATAGCCGCCCACCTGCCACAGGCCGCCGCCGGTGTTGTAATTGTAATTTACCGTCTCCAGGTCGGGATATTTGAGACTCTTGGTCCGGCTCAGCGCATCGTAGTTTGTTTCCGTCGTGTAAGGAACACCGTCTACCGTTTTTACGGTCTTCCAGGTTCTCCCCAGCATGTCGTAATAGAACTTCGTCGTTCCCGAGGCGTCGCTGACCGTGGTCAGCCTCCCCTTGTAGTTGGGTGTGAAGCTCTCGTCATAGGTATAGACCACATCCGTTCCCTGGGGGTAATTTTTCCACTTCAAGCGATTTAGCGCATCGAGCAAAATTGGGGACGGGTTCACATTTTAGGCTTTCTCCCCGCCTGTTTGAGTTCAAATTTTCGCTCCAGCGCCGTCTCCAGTTGTTCTTTAAATTGCTTATTGCCATAAGCCCAATTTCTCTGCGTAGCCTCTCTGATTAAATCCCATTCCGCTTGGGAAATGCTCTCAGTGAACCATCGCTGATATGCCAGTTGCCTCGACTCGACCGTATTTCCTAAGGAATTATAGAAGGCGTCATTATCCAGGTACGTTAATTCTCTTAAGCCAGCTTTCGCGCCGTAACTGCTGAACAGGTAGTCACCCGGCTTTTCAACAATGCCGGCGCGCACGGGGTTCATCTCGATATAACGACTGCACGCCAGCAGGTAGCGATCAGAGGAAATAGGGCTGCTCCTAAACCTGCCCTCCCACAACGTTCCTGATCTGTTGTAATGTTTGTTGATATACTGCCCATGCCGCTGGGCAATATACTTCATGAAAGAGGCTAAGTTCGTGTTATCCTTCACCGGCTCAAGAAGAAGATGAACGTGATTCGTCATAAAAACGAAACTGTAAATCTTACAAGGATATTTTTCTTTGGCAAAAGCCAAGGATTCGAGGAAGAAGTGGTAGTCATCATCACTAAAGAAAATAGGCTGATGATTATTACCGCGGTTGATAATGTGATACGGCACATCGGCTATCGTTTGTCTCGCGTATCTGCCCATGCCAAGTCCCTGCCAAAATTTAATGTGAACCCGTCCCCGATCAAACACTATTGCGGGACAAAACGGGACGGCAAAGGGTTTCGGATGAAGCGGGTAACAGCCCGCAAGAAGTTTGCCGCCAAGCTGAAAATCTTCAAGGAATGGCTGAAGAAGGCCAGAACTTTGAAGACCAAAGAACTTTGGGAAACAGCCCGAGCCAAATTGAGGGGTCATTACAACTACTACGGGGTATCCGACAACATGCGTGGAATTACGCGGTTTGGGGAGGAAGTGAAGAGGCTGCTGTTCAAGTGGCTGAACCGTAGGGGGAAGAAGAACTGTCTCAGTGGGGAAAAGTTTGAGGCAATGCTGAAACGGTATCCTTTGCCGAAGCCAAGGATCAGGGTCAGTATGTTCGGATTTTCTGTGAATTGACTATGTGAGGAGCCGTGTGCGTAAATAGCGCAAGCACGGTTCTGAGAGGGGTTAGCGCCAACTGATGTATGGTTGAGATAATGTGGCACTGCCGGGAAACCAGGCAGAAAAGGAGAACACAAACATCGACCTGCAGCGTCGGGAGAAACTAATCTACTCGACTTTCCCTTCCCTAATTTCTGCTCAGAGAATCAGTCAATAATTAGAACCGTCCCCATTTATTCTTCCATTTATTCTTTTGGTGGGGGAGAGCAGCAGATCCCCGCGTTCTCCGGCGAGTTTTTCCAGGTTTTCCGTGAAGCCGGAGCGGCTGAAAAGGACAAAATATTCTTTTCGCTCCCCTTTGCGCCAGTCCACCAGCTTCGCCTTCTTTTCCAGATTATTCAGGATGTCCGTCCCGACCGGGTTGACGCTCCACTTGGCTTCTCCGAAAACAGCGGCGTTTTCATCTTCGGCCAGTCCCACAATATCGATTTCGCCTTCCTTGCTCCACCAGCGTCCCACCCGGTTGTATTTAATTTCGGGAATTAAGTATGGTGTCCCCGAAATTCGGGAGCGGCAGACCTCCTCGTAGGACCACGCAATGAACCGGTCGATGGTGGGCTTGATCTTCCGGTCCAGAACATAATCGATTTGCCCCTCTTCGATGAAACTCCTGTTGGGATAGACATAGTTGAACCAAAAGCGGAAAAAATGATCTTCGAGAAGGTAAATGCCCTTTTTGCTTTTCTCGAAGCCCCATTCCGTGACGGGCACTTCGCGCCGGATGATTCTCAAATCCGTCAGGACGGAGAGATACTTGCCGACCATATTCTTGTCGAATCCCGTTTCGTTGATGATTTCTGCCGGACGGGTTTTCCCCATTGAGATGGCGCGCAGGATGGAGAAGTAGTTGCGGGGCTCCCGAAGCTCTTCCCGCAGGATGAAATCCGGCTCGCGGTAGAGATAGGCCTCCGGGGCGAGAATGGCGCGCCGGATATTCTCCCGGAAATCGACGGCCGGGTCGAACTGAAGGAGATAGGCAGGCGTTCCGCCCAAGGCGCCATACAAATACATGAACGCATCGTCGGACAGGGCCGGGAAGAATTCTTTCGCGCTGTCGAAAGAGAGCGGCTCAACGAGAACTTGGCCGGTGCGCCTGCCGAAGAGCGGCGATTTGTGGCCGAGGACTTCCGTTTCCATCATGCCCATGCTGGAACCGAGCAGGATCAGAAAAACGCCGGATTCACTCAAATCTTCATCCCAGCCCTTTTGAAACAGGGACGGGATAGCAGGATTGCTTTCGATCAGATAGGGGAATTCATCGAAGATCATGACGAATTTCCCTTTTGACTTTATGTAGTTGAAGAAATCGTACCAGGTGCCGAACCCCCGGGACAAAAGAAAGTCGTCCTGAAAATACAGCCCGACTTTTTCGGAAAGCTGGCGGAGCTGGTCCCGGTCGGGCGCCTTGTCGGCGAGGAAGTAGATGTGGGGTTGGTTGTTGGAAAATTCCTTGACCAGGGCCGTCTTGCCGACGCGCCTTTTACCATAAATCACAATAAGTTGCGATTTGTCTTCCTGCCAGGAGCGGCGAAGAAAAGAAAGTTCGGCGTCCCTGTTGACAAAAATCATGGTTGTCACCTCCCCGACTCCAGATTACACGCAAGTAACTTACTCGTGAGTAACCATTTTGTCAAGTGAATTTATTTGGAAATTTAGCGTTTTGCCGGGGGGTGGGAGCTACGCGCTGAGAAGTAGTACATGTCTAAGGTAAATAGTCATTGCAGAAAATGCACACATAGTGTATTTAGTCATCCATGAAACGCACCGTTACTGATTTCCTCAACCGCTGGAAAACGTCCGTAAACCGCAAACCCCTGATTCTCCGGGGTGCCCGGCAGGTTGGAAAGACCTATATTCTGAAAGAATTCGGCAGTGCAGCCTTTCCCCGTTGTCACTATGTCAATTTTGAAGAGGATGAACGGCTCGGGCGGATTTTTGAGCAGGATCTGAAACCGG
>JBAQLR010000068.1:0-2054 GCA_049302035.1 Syntrophales bacterium | reverse complement strand
CCGCTCACCATCATGGCCGGGGTGGCTGTAGCCGCGGCTCTTTCCTCCTTCTGCCTCACGCCGCTGCAACTTAAATGGCCGAACGATGTGCTGCTCAACCGGCGCAAGGTAGCGGGCATTCTCATGGAAATGAAAACGCTGGGGAAGGAAACGCAATTTGTCGTCCTGGGGGTCGGTGTCAATATCAACATGAAAAAAGCGGAGATTGCCCCCTTGCTTGCGCCCATTGTCACTTCTCTATGCATCGAAACGGGGAGGGAGTTTTCCCGTCTGGCAGTTACCGTCAATTTGCTGACGAGTGTCGGGAGCTGGTATCAGGCATTCCTCCGGCAAGGGCTCTTGGCCGTCCGGGAAGCGTGGTTGGGGTACGCGCAGGTGTTGGACAGGACTATTGAGGCGACCTGCGGCAACGAAATTGTCCGTGGCAGGGTGACGGGGATGGACGAGGGGGGAGCGCTTACCATCAGGACTGCTCATGGTGGGTTAAGGCGCATTATTGTGGGCGATACCCTTTTGATAAAGGATTGAACAATGCTTTTGGTCATGGATGTGGGTAATACGGATACGGTTCTGGGGGTGTACGATGGCGAGGAACTGGTGCACGACTGGCGGATCCGCACCAAGGCTGATCATACGGTTGATGAGTACGGTATCCTGATCTACAACCTCTATAACGCCAGTCGCATCAGCTCCCGGGCGGTGCAGGATATCATTATTTCCTGCGTTGTGCCTCCCATGCTGAATATCCTGGAACCCCTCTGTCAGAAGTATTTTAAAGTCAAGCCCTTGATTGTCGGGCCGGGCGTAAGGACGGGCATGCCCATTTTTTACGATAATCCCAAAGAAGTGGGCGCCGACCGTATCGTGAATGCCGTGGCCTGTTTCCATAAACATCAGCGTTCCCTGATCATCGTCGATTTCGGGACTGCCACGACCTTCGATTACATCTCTTCTCAGGGCGAATATATGGGTGGGTGCATCGCACCTGGGATCATGATTTCCACGGAGGCGCTTTTTTCGCGCACGGCCAAGCTGCCGCGGGTGGAGCTTACCAAGCCGAAAAATATTATTGCCAAAGATACGGTGAGCAGCATGCAGGCGGGTATTATGTACGGCTATGCCGGTCTCGTGGACGGCATCGTGGAGCGGATGAAAAAAGAGGCCGCCAGCAATCCTTTGGTTGTGGCAACAGGCGGGTTGGCGACGATCATCGCCCCCCAGGCGACCTCTATCGACCTGGTGGAAAAGATGTTGACGTTGGAAGGTTTGCGCCTTATCTACCACCTGAATGCCCCGAAATGAGGTGAAGGCCAAGCATGTTAAACGTGGCTCTGACAGGCGGCATTGCCAGCGGAAAATCAACGGTCGTGAAGCTGCTTGCGGCGCGGGGCGCCTATATCATAGATTTTGATGAATTGACCAGATACGTGGAAGAGCCGGGCCGACCCGCCTGGCAAGCGCTGGTGGATTTTTTTGGCAAGGAAATCGTCGATCATGATGGGACCATTAATAGAGGCAAGTTAGGGGCGCTTGTCTTTGCCGATAGCCGCAAACTTGCCAGGCTGAACGAAATGGTCCACCCCCTTATTTTCCGGGAGTGGGAGCGTCGTCTGGCTGCCCTGCCGGAAGAAAAGTCTCCGACAATCGTTATTTCCGATATCCCCCTGCTCATCGAAGGCGGCTCGCAAAAGAGATTTGATCTGGTCATTCTGGTCTATGTCACCCCGGAACAGCAATTACAACGGCTGACTGCCAGAAACGGCTGCACCCCCGAAGAAGCCCGCCTAAGGCTGCGTGCTCAACTACCGATTGACGCGAAACTTCCCCATGCCGATTATGTGATCGACAACAGTTTTTCCCGGGAGGAAACGCGCAAGAGGACGGAAGAGGTCTGGATAGAACTGGAAAAGCTCCACAACCGTAAATTGCTATCTGTAAAATAGAGGGATATAACCATAATTGTTAGCCGCCGCTAAGGGGAGAGGGGGTGTGCCATGACGATAACAAATGCCGGAACGGCCGTAGAGCGGCATGCCGCCCGGGTTGATGCCGTC
>JBAQLR010000067.1:0-2741 GCA_049302035.1 Syntrophales bacterium | reverse complement strand
CCGCACATCGCAATGGCCGGTGTTATTTTTTCTTTGATGAAATTCAGAGAATTGATCAATGGGAAATGTTCATCAGGCGCTTGCTGGATACGGAAAATCTGCAAATTTTCATTACCGGCTCATCTTCAAAACTGCTTGGTTCGGAAATAGCCACCAGTTTGCGGGGGCGATCTCTTGCGGTAGAAATATTCCCCTTCAGCTTTGAGGAATTTTTGAAATTTCACGGGCTTTTTTCCGGCAGCCCAAAAACGTTTGGCGCGAACACGGCCTCCGTCTTACGCAAGGCGGCGAAAGATTACCGGGAAGTTGGCGGTTTTCCGGAAGTACAGAGGCTCGATCGCAATCTTCGCATTGAAGTATTGCAGGGGTATATCGATACCGTACTGCTGAAAGATATTGTCGAGCGCCATAAGGTCAGTAATATTCTGGTGCTGAAGCATCTTGTCCGTCACTGTATGCATTCTGCCGGCGGGCAATTCAGCGTCAATAAATTCTTTAATACGATGCAGAGCATGGCGATCAAATGTACCAAGAACAGCTTGTATGAATATCTTGATCATTTGACGGATGCTTTTTTGTTTTACAAAGTTCCCATTCACAGCCGTTCGGAAAAATCAAGGCTGATCAATCCGGCGAAAATCTACACGATCGACACCGGACTTTTGAACGCCATGACCTTTCGTAATTCAGATAATTACGGACAATTGCTGGAAACAATGGTATTTATGCACCTGCGTCGCGGGGGGTATGATGTGGAATATGTCACGACAAAAGACGGGTACGAAGCTGATTTCCTGGCGCGGCACAGAATTTCGGGCGAGACGCAACTGACCCAGGTATGCTGGGAGATGTCGGATAAAAAGACCTTCGAACGAGAACTTCGGGGATTGAAAACCGCCATGGATGAACTTTCCCTCCCCACGGGTACGATTGTAACCTGGGATGACGAAACCACCATAGAGAAGAATATAAAAGTAATCCCCCTCTGGAAATGGCTTTTGCAATTTTTGGGGGTCAGGTCTTAAAATTTAGGTGCGCCAAGCGAAGCTTGGGCGAGGAGGAGGTGAAGTAATAAGCTGAAACCTTGCGAAGGAACCCAGGGAGTAACCAAACTTCCCCGGTAAAGCTGGTCGGCAGCCGGAACCGAGTCTTGCGTGGTGCGGGGGCAACCCCGGCTGCGAAGCGTAGACAGGGAGCAGGCAGGCCGCGTGATAGAGCCTCGAAATAAAAAAATGTGGAAGCCGACGCTGTCTAAATGGCGGAAGGCAGCATCCGGAAGTTGCAATGGCCAGACTTCAGGATTCCACCGGGGTCGAAGAGCGGGGCATGTGTGCATGGGGGTTCCCCAGGAACTTGGGAGGTCCCATCTTTTCCACTGACAGAAGTGTGGTTGGGGAAGCCACAACAAGAAACAACCCCGGCCCTGCGGCGAGGGGCGTCGATCCCGCAGGGAGCGAACAACAGGCGCAAGGGTGGTATCTCGTGGCGAAGGCGACGGAGCTGCGGGAGACGGGAGATGGGAAGTCGGAGCGTTCAACAGTAGCAATGAAGGGGGGGAACATACCCGAAGAACCCCGTGGAGCGAAGGGAACGCCGGATAACGGGACTGCTGGAGGGAAAGACGATGGGGATGCTGAGCCTGTCGGATGTCTCAACGAGAGACCTTTGAATTTTGTCATTTCGAGGAGCATTAGCGACGAGAAATCTTAATGCTCGTGCATAGTTAAAGATTTCTCCCTTCGGTCGAAATGACAATATTGGCAGTTATTCAAAGGTCTCTTTGAGGCATGAGTGTTAGGGTATCGTCATGCATGAAAAACAGTATCTGATTTTGCTTGATATTGATGCGAGAAAGCGGCATTATCACATCACCGACAATGGCAAGATTATAAAGTTTGTTGTTCAGTTGGAGGTTAAAACAAAGGATTTTTGGAAAGTAGTCCTGCGTTACGATACATTCCACGGTTATGCGCACAAAGATCAATCTATCCATCGGTTTCGAGGATTCAATGACAATAGCCGATGAAGACATAGATGAAAACTGGGAATTTTACCGGGAGAAGTTTCTCAAGGGGGATATTGTATGATGACGGAAAAGACTATCTTAGAAAAAAATAGCATGCTTGTTAGGGAATTTGACAAGTACATCTTGGAACATCCTGAATTTGCAGATCGCATTCCGGATGATGCGTTGGTCGTTATACAGCTTGAAGGCGATGAAGAATTTAACACCTGGGCCAGGGAAGCTGCTAAGAGTGCAGGAGAAGGGCATCATATTGCGTTTGTAAATGTAATGGATATTAAGCCGGTTAGATCGCGGATAGAAAAGTTGGAAGTCGTCTTGGCTGCCTGAACCATTTGTTAATGTTCCGATTCCGAAAAAGGTGGAGGAGTTTTTCGGGGGTCAGGTCTTGAGTGCGGCCGGGCAAGGTCGTGTAATCCAGCGGGTGGAAACCCCGCTCCGGAAGGAAGGCCATCCACCGGGTAGCGAGTCCTTGGAGGCTGACTGGCAACAGTCAGTTTTAAGCGTAGGACAGCGAGCAGACAGGCCGTAAACCGCAAGGTTGAAGGGATTGAGCCCCGAAATTGTCGCAACAGGAAGGACGACACTATGTGAGGAGCCGTGTGCGTAAATAGCGCAAGCACGGTTCTGAGAGGGGTTAGCGCCAACTGATGTATGGTTGAGATAATGTGGCACTGCCGGGAAACCAGGCAGAAACGGAGAACACAAACATCGACCT
>JBAQLR010000066.1:0-17516 GCA_049302035.1 Syntrophales bacterium | reverse complement strand
GGTCCGCCGGGGGCGGTCTGTTGTCCGCAAGCGCCCATGAGCAATATCCCGGTGAGAACACCCCCGGCGGCAATTCGTCTGGCTCTGTCATAAATCTGCATACGATACCCCTGTCATTTCAAATTTGGCACCCCAGCATCGATCACGTCCGGATCATGACGTTTTGATAATGGGTAAAACACGGTAAACATTACTTTAAATAAACATATAAGCATCATATTTCGATGGCTTCCCAGCAGGCCTCTGCAATCTGCCGAATCAGGGCTTCGTTCAGGTTTACCAAACAGAGGATATGATCGCGCATCAGGGCAATCAGGGGACCGAAGGCCAGGGCAAACAGTACTGCCTTCGGAAACTTCTTGAGAACCTGCTGCTCAATTCCCTGCTCAAAAATGTCCATCAGGATCTCGTGATTGCCGGACTTGCCCAGAAGTCTGTCCCTGTGCAGGGAAATCCCGTACGGAGAGTTGTAGTACTGCTCCATATAACGAAAATGAAGGGGGTTCGTTATGAAATACTGAAGTAGTTCCCTGATCAGGTAGAGAAATCTTTCCCGGAGGGGCCTCTCGGAAGGATAGCCTTCCCGGAGAAAGGCCATGATTTTGTCTTCCAGCTCCCGGTGCAACTCAGTGATGAGTATGTCCTTGCTCTCGAAATAACGATAGATCGTTCCGGCGGCCACGCCTGCCCTGGCGGCGATCTCGACCATCGGGGTGCGATGAAAACCCTGTTCCGCAATGAGTTCGAGCGCTGCTTGCATGATATTGAGGCGTTTATCTGGTGTTTTCATGGTTAAATCCTCGCCCGCAAAATGAGTGAACGTTCATTTTGCGGGTCAACCTATCTCAGAAAAACGGCGCTGTCAACAATTTTATTGTTCTTCTTGCAGGTATGGGTGGTTATTCGAATGAACCTGGGTTAAGTAATTATGATATTTGAGGTAATTGCAAAAGCCCCACCTTGCCATTCCCGCGACGTTTTGGGACGGGAATCCAGCCTGCAACCGCTTAACACCATGGATGCCCGACAAGGGAATTCGGACCTGACAGAGCGTTTTGCAATTACCCCAGTTGTTAGTCTTCCAGAATCTTCTTCACAATGTCTTTCTTCCATTGCAGCCGATGCTTCAACTCTTCTTCCATCACCCGTTTCTTTTCCGCATCTTCACCTTCGGACTCGGCAAGCATGGAGCGCAGCATATGGCCTCTTCTCGCCCCCAACCTCTTGGACTCAAAATAGGTCACTTCGTCATCTTCGTCTTCTCTTGCGGTTATCTTGACAAACCACTCCTCATCAATAAAACCGGATCGCAACTGAATGTGCAAACTATCCCATCCTTCCTGGGGAGAATTTGACACTTCAAATTTTGCCTTGAACTGTTCCCTAGTATCCTCATCTTGCAGGGTCTCACTGATCGTCTCGCCCCCCGCCAGATGTTTGTACGCCTCTTCCTTCTTGTCGGCGGCAATAAAAATAGTATAAGCTTTCATTCTAACTATACCCTCCTTTTTCGAGGCCCCCTCAATCCATGGTTACGGGCGCCTGCGCAATATCCAGTTTCTTCCACAGGGCCACCACCCGGTCCCGGACGTCTTTAGGTATGGAAGCTTCAAAGGTCATCCTTCTGGCCTTGTCTTCATCCGGCCTGTCAAACCTCCAGGTAGCGTCAACAGTCCATGTGGAAGACAGACCGCCGCCAAAACCGTGATTTTCCGTCAGACCCAACGACTTGGCCATGGGCGAGATGAAAACATTGGTGTCATAATTCACCTTGGACACCCGGTCGTTTAGCGCTATCGCCAATTCCTGGGCATTCACATCGGAATCAACGAAAATTGTCTTGCGAATAAAGGGGCTGCGGGCATAAATCGCCCTGGCGATGCGAGCGGGAAACCCCGGCAAACGTTGCGGGCCTAAACATACGATGGCAAGCGTTAACTTGGCCTCTACCGGAATTGTTATCCATTTTATTACCGCCCCAAACACCGTCGAGCGGCAATGTTCCAGCAATTCGGCGGCATGAAGACAGGACGCAAGACACATGCTGTCGCTCGGCTTGGCGCCCTCGGCAATGAAGGGAAGAAGCGGTTTTACCCGATGGGTAATCATCTGGACGTCATAGACGAAATTCTGCATCTTCGACGTGTAATAAGAGATGGATCCGAAGGGCCCTTCCTCCCCTTTTACCCCCGGCAAGATCTGTCCTTCAAGCACCATTTCCGCCTCTACCGGGACCAGGATATCGCTTAATTTTGCCTTTACCAGGGCAATAGGATTTGCGCCCAGCCCACCCGCGATGGAATATTCATCGGTCGTAGCCGGCAAATTCATAAAAGCCGACGCGTAAACGGGCGGCGGCGCGCCGATAGCAATGGCAAAGGGAACCGGTTCATTCTTCTTGGCCGCTTTCGCGACCATCTGTTCAATGTGCGTGGGTTGTGTGCGACGGGGTATGGAGCCATGCACCAGCTTATTTCTATCCCCCAACATCAATCTGTAGATACCGGTATTGGTGCACTGTTTTTCATTGTCATGGGCGAAAACGACGTGAGAGGTCAGATATCTGCCGCCGTCCTTATCATGAAGCCGGGGGATGGGGTATTTATAAAGGTCCACATCCTTCGCCTCGATAATTACTTCCTGACAGGGCCCTCCGTCCACCTCAATGGCGCGGATAGGAGCCCTTTTTCTCTCGATTATTGTCTCCTGAAATTCTTCATAATCTATGTCCTTCTCAAGCCCCAACCCCAGCGCGATCCGCCCGTACATCAGACGTTCCACCTGGGGCCAGTACATGAAACCGGGGCCTGTGAAAAGACTGCCTACCAGCTTACCTTCTTCATACCCTTTTACCTTGTTAAACTGGACAGCCGGTCCTCCCGTCCTCTGCGACATGGCGCAAATGGCGCTGGCTTCCAGGTTCCAATCCACTTCATCCTCTATGACATTCAATTCATTATTTATTTCCAAATCTTCCAGAAATTCTCGCAGTGAACTCATGGTCTTTCCCTTTCCCTTTCCTTATAAATCATTTCATAAAAAGACAACTCGAGGCTCAATCCTCTTCCGGGGAGTCTGTCTTCAGAACCTCAATCCGGTGTTCCTCACCTGTAGGCTTTCCATAATCGGCCAGGACCTTCAAGATAGCCCCCCCATCGGCCGCCTCATCGCAGGCTCGCACTTCCGCCTTTAACCACTGCTTGTCTTCTTCATCCATCAATAGGACTTCGGTAATCTGGTCTTGTGCCAGTTTCCCTGCAATTTTACTTTCGAACTCCTGTTTTTTTATCCAGTATGTCTTCATCGCGCCCCTCCTTGATTTCCTACACGCTTTCCAGGTCTATGTACTTCTTATACCAGTCGGTCTCCTCTTTGAATCCCCATTTACTCCAGTTATCAACCACTTTTTGCTGCAGCTCCGAGGGGAAAAGAGTTTCAAACTGGGTCCTCGACACCCCCTGGGGCGTCTCCTCTTTGGAGGTGCCATCTACGAAAAGGTGCTTGGCATAAATATGCCCCAAGTTATGATACTTGGCGATATCCTCTGCCTCCGCCCATGGGGTTTCCAGGGTCATCCGCGGATGTTTGTCGTAGGTTATCCTCACATCCCGCTGAGGATTGGTTTGTGTCATCATGCCCTCAAGGATCTGATCCCAATCAAAGGCGCTGATGTCCGGATCGACCAGTATCTCGTTCGACATGCAGGAAAGGACAGGATTCGCCATAATGGAATCCTCCAGGTCCTGCCCGAAGCCGTGGTAGGGTTCCGGGTAAGTTTTATTTTTCATGGACATGACGGTAGATGTGCCACCGAAATAGGTGTACCAGGTAGTGGCTTTGAAGGGAAAGCCCATCATTTTAGCCATCAAGGTAATGCCGACACGGAAAGAGGCATCGCAAAGGCTTACACCTCCCCCGCCCAGGCCCTGATGCAAATCCAGCAGCACGGGATTTTTGCGATGGGTAATGCAGTTTACTCTCACCGCGATGTATTCCTGACGCGGACCCGCGGAAAACCCAAAGCTCTCCGGTTTCGGCCCCTCGGGCAGCGTCTCATAGGGACGCACTTCTCCCTCAATTACCATCTCGGCATTGGCCGGAACAAGGAGATCCGAAGTCTCACATTTTACCAGCTCCAGCGGGGCGCCACGCACTCCGCCTGCCGCATCATATTCCGATACCCCCGGCGGGAGAGGCGCCGTGGCCACCAGATAGCATACCGGGTCCCCGCCAATCACAAGCGCAATCGGCATCGCCTGGTTTCTAGCCTCATATTTCGAATGATAAATCAAACGAAAATTGGACTCGGCATAAGGAGTAATAGCCGCCCTTCTTTTGGAGAAGATTTCCATGCAATAATGCCCCACGTTCATCCAATCCGAGTCCGGATCCTTGATAATGGTCTGCTGCTGGAAGCAATACCGGCCGCCATCGCCGATGGCATGATAAGTAAAAGGAAAATTAAAAAGATTGACGTCCTGACCCTCCAGAATTACCTCTTTGCACGCCCCGGTGGCGACTTCAACCGGCCTGATGGGGCTCGACATTCTCTTGGCAAGCTCCTGAGTGTAACTAACCGTGTCTATTTCGGGATCCAACCCCACCATGATTGCCTGCCGCCTATGGGGCTTGCGATAGGAACCGGAAAAATGTCCGGCAAGGATGCGCCCCTCTCCCGGCGGCGTGCCCTTAATGTTGTTGAACAGAAAGGCCGGGCCATTTACCCGCCCGCTCAATAATTCCATGGCGGGGGCCTCATAATTCCAATCGACCTCTTCATTAACCTCTACAAGCTCTCCGCGGTCCTTTAATACCTTAATTAGCTCTCTGGTATCCATGATCAATGCACTCCCTTTTTTTATTTATCTTAACTTCTGCCTTTGAACCGGCAGAACTCCACGCTCGCTGCCGGTTGCCGCTTTAATAACGCAAGCCTATTTGTTCTCACAAAAATCAATGACGGCCTTGCTTGTCTCTATAACAGTTTTTGACTCTTCGCTGTCGGGATGGCTCATAACAAATGGCAGCCCTGCATCCAGGCTCAGACTGATCATCTCTGAAACCGGTATGTTGCCCATGAAAGGGACGCCCTCGCTCTCCGCCATTCTTTTCCCCGCGCCTCCCTGGATGGGGGCGATACTCCTGCCGCAAGCGGAGCAATGGGCCTCGCTCATGTTCTCCACAACACCGATTACCGGGATATTGGCTTTGTTCAATATATAGATGCACTTGCGCGCCACGTTCTGGGAAACCTCCGAACCCACGGTAACGACCACCCCCCCGTCTAAATCGGGAAGGTATTTTAAGGCATTCACCGTCTCTGAACTTGTTCCCGCAGGAATGTCCAATATCAGGTAATCCAGTTCCCCGTAATCGGTAGCCGCCAGTAACTCTTCCGTCGCATTCCTCTTCATGTCGTGGTACCAGATGATCACGTCCGTGGTTTTTAAAATCAACCCGGTGGACATGACCCTCAAGCCGGGATAGGCCTCGTAAGGAACCAGCCCTCCGTCACCAATCCGCAGTTTGGCGCCCTCAGGCACCCCTGTCATCATTGGAATGGCGGGACAATCATAAACCTGGTCCAGGATGCATACCGTCTTTCCCTGCGCTACCAAACCGGCGGCCAGGTTCACGGCAAACATGGATTTCCCTACCCCTCCTTTGCCGCCCAGGACAATAACTTTATGCTTGACGCCCTTCAGATTTGCCTGAATCATCCTCAGGATGCCCCTTTTCTGGAACGTCTCCTTCAGGGGCAATGAGCAGTCAAAATACTTCTCACAGCTCTCACATTTCCCAATACACTCTCCCTGGACAGTTATACGTTTAACTGTGGCTTCATTTTTCATTCTTTGCCCTCCTGTACCATCTTTTCTATGTTCTCGGCAACTTCCCTTATCTTTTTAGAAATCAGGCTGTCAGGATATTTATAGACGTAAGGGACACCTAAATCACCGGCCTGGCTCAAACTCCCATCCATGGGAATGCGGCCGAGAAAGGGTACATTAAGCTCTTTTGCCAGGCTTTCTCCGCCCCCTTGCAACAGAAAGTTGTGTATCGCGCCGCATTCGCAAACATAACCGGACATATTCTCCACGATGCCCAGCACCCTGGACCCGGCCTTGGCCGCCAGAAGCGTCGCCTTGCGAGCGGCAAGCTGCGCCACTTTGGGCGAGACGGTGATTACCACCGTGCCGTCGAGGTCGGGAATATACTGCAGGAGATTGCAGGAGTCCGAGCTTGTCCCCGGCGGCAGGTCAATAATCAGCCAATCCCTTTCCCCATAATCAACATTGGCCACAAACTCTTCCGTTATTCCCCTTCTCATTTGGTGAAACAAGGTTATGACTTCGTCGGGATATATCAAGCCTAAAGAGATGACATCTATCCCCAGGCCAAGGTTATCCGTGGCCGGGATCAGGCCTTTCGATCCATATTTCAATCCTTTTTCTCCTTGAATGCCAAACATCTTCGGAACCGTCGAACCGTCAAGGTCCTGATCCAGGATCGTAACCCTCCTGCCCATCATGGCTAATGTAGTGGCCAAATTCACCGATAGCAGGCTTTTGCCGACCCCGCCCTTGCCGGCGGAAACGGCCACTTTGTATTTTATGCCGCTCATCTTCTTGATCGCGCCCACCATTCTGCGCCGCCGAAACATTTTTTCCTTCATGGCGTCTTTGCACTCAAAAAACTTCTCGCAGTCTTCACACTTATAATCGCACTTCATCATTATGTTGATTTTCAAAATTTCTCGGTCTTCCATTATACCTCCAAGCACGTTTTTAGCCTAATTGTCCCCAATTGCTTTTTTGCCAAGCAAGCCGGGCACATCCTGATTAATCTTGATAAACCAGGGCTCCGGTCTCAGGTAACCCCGGTTGTACCGCATCCACATAATTTCCCCATCGGGCAGCTGTTCTTTGGACGAAGAAACAATTGCCTTGACCACCCGGGTTTTATATATGTCCGTTTCCCGGACGGCGATGGTTATTTCTTCCCCCTCTTTAAGGGTGGAAATATCGTCAACAAATGTATCATATTCTTTTGCCATGCCTTATTCCTCCTTGCAAATTCTCAATAGGTTAATCAATCAAAAACCGTAATTTTTCCAATTGGCGACTACTTTTTCCTGTATCCCTTTCGGAAAAATATTCCCGAAAGAGGCCTTGGGCGGAATCTCGATATTCGGATCCCAGCCCACCGGCCAGGTGCAATCCAGCAACAGATTGGCTGCCCGGCCCCACTTTCGCTCCTCGAAATTCAGGAAGGGCATAAGGGCATGGCCGGGGGTGTTAGGCCGGGAATGGACCCCTCGCACCGGATGGCACTTCGTAGAGATGGCGTGCACAACTTCACCCAAATTGTGAACATCTACGTCTTTATCCACCACCACCACAAATGGAACGAGATACCCCAGCTTACTCCCAAAGATGGCATTGGCCACATGAATAGCCACACCGGAATACGCCCGCTCCACGGAAACCACCACCATATGGCCGGAGCCGTAGGCGGGCATGGCAACTTCGACAACCGGGAGCGTCTTTACCGCCCGCATCGCTTCGTTCCGCCAGCAAAGAGTCATGACAATATCAGCTTCGTCCACCGGCGTTCCCATATTGGAAACAGTGAGGATGGGATTATTGCGGTGGGTTATGCAGGTTACCTCATATACCGGCCGCGGCATACGCGGGGAAGTCCGGAATCCGGTATACTCCCCAAAGGGACCTTCTTCCACCCTCACATGTGGCAGCACATGACCTTCAATGATCAACTCGGCATGAGCGGGAACTTCCAGATCCACGGTTTTACATTTGACCATTTCAATGGGTGCTTTCCTCAATCCACCCGCCAAATCCGCCTCACACTCGCCAGGCCCCGCGGAAAGGCTGCCCCCCACGGTCGCAAGGGGATCAGCTCCAATCACCGTGGCAAAGGGCATCGGCTTGTTGGCCTTCTCATACTTTTGATACATGCGGCCGATATCCTGGCCGGGCAGGATCAGCCCCCCCAGCGTGTTTTTTGTATGGATCATTTGCCGGTACATGCCCCAGTTAACCCAGCCCGTGTCTTCCAAATCGCGCGTCGTAATAAAGGCCCAGGTGGCTATGTACCTCCCGCCGTCTCCGTCATGGGCCATGGGGGCCCCGAACTTGAACAGGTCAATATCATCTCCCTTAAGGACATTCTCCTGGCAAGGCCCCTTGCTTACCAGCATCGGCTTGATGGGATTGGCGACCCTCCTGTCAAACTCATTCGCGATCTCCTTCACAGGCGTGTCGGCGCTCATGCCCATCGCCAGCGCCATGCGGGAATAGGTCCCGATGGGGCCTCCCATCATCCTGACTCCCGGCGCATCCTTAACTTTTTCAAACAAAGTCGCCCGTTCCTCAAGTTCGTAGGCTCTGCGGATAATCGCTCCCGCCTCCAGATTCCAATCCACCTCCTTTTTTACTTTGACTAATTGCTTTTCTTTTTCCAACACCTCGATAAATTCCCTTAAATCTTTAAACGCCATAACCTTTCCCCTTTCTCTGTTAAATTGTTGATAATTTTTCAAGAACCGAACTGGCTATTTCTCTCATTTTAAGGGTTACAGGCGAGAGGGGATAGCGAATGATGAAGGGCACCCCCTGGTCGCAAGCCGCCGATATGCGTTCATCCAACGGCACATCTCCCAGCCACGGCAGTTTCAAGTCGTCCGCCAAATCCTTCCCCTTTTTTTCAGAAAAAATCTCTGTAGCATGATCACACTGGGGGCAGATAAAGCCGGCCATATTGACAACCAACCCCAATATGGGCACGTTTGCTTGGCGGTATAGAGAAAGCCCTCGTTCCACCACCTGCTGAGATAGCTGCGAGGGAATTGTGACCGCCACAACGCCATCAAGTTGCGGCAAATCCCGCAGAATATTGTAATTCTCTGAGCCTGTTCCCGGTGGAAGATCAAAAATAAGCCAGTCCAAAACGCCATAATCGACCTCGGCCAAAAAATCTCCCAGCGCGCCTCTCTTCATGTCGTGAAACCACGTTAAGGCTTCCCCGTCTTCCAGGAAAAAACCCATGGAAATCACTTTTATCCCCAACGGCCCCTCTACCGGCTGAATCCCCTCCCTGGTGATCTTTACCCCCTTACCTTCTATTCCCATCAATTTGGGAATGGAAGGACCGTGAAAATCTGAATCTATAAGCCCCACACGGTAGCCATGGCGCGCCAGGCACAAAGCCAGATTAGCGCTGATGGTTGACTTCCCGACCCCGCCTTTTCCGCTTATAACGGCGAGTTTGCGCTTAATTGAGGACATCCGCACTGCTATTTTATCCCGCCGCACCCCTTTATAAAGGCTCTGCTTGGCAGGATAGGTACAGGTAAAGTAGCGGCTGCAATCATCGCAGCGCCGGTTGTAGCACCCACTGTCCAGATTCATTTCGATTACTTCAGGCATTGAAGACCTGTTAAGAACAGAAGTCTTTGGCGTAGCAGAAGATTGCGACCGGGCAACAATGGATTTTTTTCCGGCAATTTTCTCCATTAGCTTAAGAAAGCTTTGGGAAGAGGGAGAGTTGGGGAAACTTGCCAAAACAGAATTTCCCTGATCGGCGGCCTTTCTCAGGTTGACGTCTAAGGGAATATGGCCCAGATACGGGATACCCGTTTTTTGGGCCAATTCTTTTCCGGCTCCCGATTGAAAGACAGACGTAGTATGACCGCAGTGAGGACAGGTAAAACCGCTCATGTTCTCCACGAGTCCAAGGATGGGAGCAGGGATACTCTGGCAGAGGGAGATGCAACGATAGGCAACATTCTGAGCCAGTTCAGAAGGAGTTGTCACCACAAGCACCGTTGCTTTGTGAGCTGGAAGATACTTGAAGAGATTGACAGTCTCCGCCCCGGTTCCAGGGGGTAAGTCCACCAAAAGAAAATCCAACTCACCGAAATGAACATTAGCTAAAAAGCCCTCGAGAACCTCCCGCTTTGCCACATCAAACCGCGCAAGATGGTCTGTCACTTCCGACAGCAGATGAGCTGAAACCACTTTTATCCCCCAGGGGCCCTCAACGGGAAGAATGCCCTCCGGACCGACAACGAGTTTCTCATCCTCTTTGATCCCCAACAATTTAGGAACGGACGGGCCATGGAAGTCCGAGTCAACGATACCCACACCATGACCATGTTGAGCCAAAGCCATGGCCAGTTGAGACGTCAAGGTGGATTTTCCCACCCCGCCCTTTCCCCCCATGATGACAAGAACAGTCCCGATACCGGACAGATTTTTTCTGATTTCCGGGGCACGTCCACGGGCAAATAGCTGTTCCTTGAAAGAAGAGGGGCAATCAAAAAAACGATAGCAACTCTTACAGTCATAATTGCAGTTTCTTCCCACCTCAACGTTGAGTTTCAAGATATCCGGCACAGTTTCCACATTTTTTTTCATCTTCTGTTCCTTCATCCTTAAGTCGCTTGCGAAATATCTGCGGGGCCCTCTCACTTAGCATAATATGTGCCACAAATCAGCAATGAGACATGGCGAGCGTTTTTTCTCCCATAAATGGCTATCATGTTTTCCCTACTAATTTCAATGTAGTTTGTAATGCTGTCTTGAAGTAACTGAAGGGTAAAGACACTGGCGAAATGTTCGAGTCGTGATTTAGTGATATGTTTGTTGTTAAATTTGATTGTTTGCTGCTATATCTAACAAATGGAACTTAGTGAAAATATTCAATTAATATCCGCCTGGTTCACATGCCATTGTTAAACGCCAGACTTTTTATTGTTTATCAATAGCCACTGGGGAGAACGGCGGCTGCCAATGTTGTGAATTACCCTTCCCGTCAGCGAGGAAATAAGATTGTGAATCTTATCAATCTTTTGTTCCTCACTTAATACATCCGGCAGCTTATCTAACAGCAAGCGGTTAATTTCTTCCCGTGATACCGGTTGGCGCTTGCCAATCAGGTCGATGATTAAATATCTGCAGTAACGATTATCGCAACCCCGCTCGCGAATGTTGAGCGCCGTTGACTCATCAGATTTTTTCATCTTGGTTTTGTGGCCAGATGGCGCTTTCGCGCCGCCCAGCCTCTGCTGATCTGCAAAAGGCCCCTGCATCAGATGATTATCCTTCTCACCCCTGTTCTGAATCAAGGCCCGCTCAACCACATTTGCCAACTCTCGCACGTTCCCCGGCCAGTGGTATTCCTTAAGCCTTTCAACATCTTTTGGTAAGAATGGTTGAAATGATTTTATCTTTAATTCTTTTGATTTCCGCTCTATTAAGTAATGCGCAAGGTCAGGAATGTCCTCTTTTCTGTGCCTTAAAGGCGGTATCACAATGGGAAAAACATTGAGCCTGAACCACAGATCTTCACGAAATTTTCCTTTTTCAACCATATCTTCCAGATTGCGATGCGTCGCGCTCATAATTCTTACATCGACAGGAACAGGCACTGTGCCACCCACCCTTTCAACCTCTTTGGTTTGCAAAATGCGCAACAGCCGAACTTGGGCTGACAATGGCAATTCCCCTATTTCATCAAGCAAAATGGATCCTTTATGGGCCCGCTCAAACCGGCCGCGTTTTTGGGCAAAGGCGCCGGTAAAGGCGCCTTTTTCATGCCCGAAAAGTTCACTGTCCACAAGTGTTTCCGGGATGGCGCCACAATTTATTTTAATAAACGGCCCTCCTTTTCTAGGCGATGTATCATGTATCAGATTGGCAATTACCTCCTTACCAACTCCCGTCTCACCCAGTAAAAGCACCGGACTATCGATGGCGGCAACCTGATGAACCATGCGCATCACACCCTTTAGACCGCCGTCTTTTCCTATGACCTCCCCCCCCGTAACCTGAACGAGTTCCCTGCTGAGATATTGAATATCATCTTTAAGCTGATCTTTTAAGTTGATAACCGCTTCATGCTTGATGGCGTTGGACATCGCTATCGCAAAGGGATCGTGCAGCAGGGATAAATAACGGACATGTTCCTCCGTATATCGGCTTTCCCCCGCCGCATATATCGCCAGGATTCCGAGTCTGTTTCCCTCTATTTCCACTCTTAAACGCAACACCAGGGAAGAAGAATCCGGCTGCTTGATGAATTGAGTCATGGCTTTTGCCATAGGGTCAGCGTCATTCCTGCCAAAGATTGTTACCGTATCCAGTAGCCAGTTGGTCCATCTATGGGCGCTATCCCTGACCTTTTTGGATAAATGCGCTATTTTGTCAAATTTGACGGCATCGGGATCACGGGTGACATGCGCGATTGTACGTACTGTAAGAAAATCAGGACTATACAAATGCAAAGACATCCCGTCGACAGGCATGATATTGGATATGTATTCCCGGCAACTCTCCATGGCCGTTCCTATGTCGAGATTACCGCAAATCCGTAGTGTAACGTCACGGAAGAACTTATTTTCATCTACCGGCATACACTTGCCTTTTTATCGCTTTAAATTTTAAGCTGTGAAAAAATGGGTTTTCTCAACACAAAGTTTCATATGGTTAAGGATTCCCTCTATTTCTTTCCCGTATATCGCAAGAACGTTGCCGCCTTCTTTTATTCCCTGGGCTACAGCCTTGCCCGCTCTGTAACCGGAATCGATCGCCGTGCTTATTCCCTCGCCATTAAGATACAGCATGCCGGCCGCTTCTCCTGTCAGGATTACATTGTCCTTTCCCAGGAAAGGCGGAGCCATTTTCATGACGCATCCCTCGTCCCTTTCCATGCCCTTTAATGCCACCTGGAAGTTTTCCGCCAAGAAGCTTTTAAGAGCTTCCATACTCTTTTTGAGGCTGCGTCCCTTGAAACCGCACACACATAAGGCAAGGAAATCATCTTTACGGGAAACGGCTGAAATCGCTTCCCCGATCTCCGGTTCAAAGAACACATACCAGTGATCATCCTCTAAACTTCCCATATCGGCAAATCGGTAATATGCCTGATAGACCGAGACCGCTTGTTCTATCTTCACAAAAGAGGGATCGAGCAGGGAACGCAGGCGAGACCCGCCCCCATCGGCGCCGATCAAATAAGAACAATATAAGTCAATATTTTCCTTGTCATTCCCGGAAACATTAACTTTAATCTTACCATTTTCAACAGAATAATTATTGAATTTGCAATCATCTATGTATGCAGCTCCGCTTTCCTTCAAAAGCCAATAATCAAATTTGCTTCGCCAGGTATTGTAAAAATCCCGAGGGAAAGATTGGCCATCTTTGGGAAGTTCCCATACGTAGGTGCAAAATCCCTTCTCCCTGTTCCATTCCAGAATATTTTCGGCTTTGATGATCTTGGGAGCGCAGTAAACATCTCCCGGAGGAAGACCTCCGAAATACTGATCCAGCAAAACCTGTGTCTGGCCGAAAAGAATCCCGGAACATGTCTTGTTGCGAGGCAATTTATCCTTTTCAATAACCAGAACTTCAACCCCCTCATTTTTTAAAGCCCTTGCGCAAGCAGCGCCAGCCGGTCCGGAACCAACAACAATTACCTGATATTCTTTCCGCATTTTACCCCCCTTAGACATGATTTACATACACAAAAGAAATCTTAAGCAGTAGTTTCCGTCTTCCACTGCGTTACTACTTCATTGCTCAAGCATCGCTCTCTTTTACGCTGGATTCCAAGTTTATTCATTTTAGTTCTAAGAGTGCTCGGATTAACTCCCAGGAGTTCGGCCGCACCGCCGGAACCGTATATTTTCCCATTCGTCTCGTCTAAAGCCTCCTGTATATAGGACGTGATTGCCTCATCAAGTTTTTTTATTTGTCTCTTAGTATCATATGATGCTTTTACTCCACTCAGCTTCTGCTGGGCGGCAAAATGGCCGAGCGTCAGATGATCATCATTCACACCCATGTTTTGAATCAAGGCCCGTTCAACTACATTTGCCAATTCTCGTACGTTTCCCGGCCAGTGATATTCCATGAGCCTTTTAATGTCTCTTGGCGCGAATGAGCGAGCGACCTTGACCTTTAATTCTTTTGATTTCCGCTCTACAAAATAGCGCACGAGGTCAGGAATGTCCTCTTTTCTGTGCCTTAAAGGCGGTATCATAATGGGAAAAACATTAAGCCTGAACCATAAATCCTCCCGAAAATTTCCCGTGCCGACCATGTCTTCCAGATTGCGATGCGTCGCACTCATGATTCTCACATCAACAGGAATCGCCGTTGAGCCGCCCACTCGCTCAATCTCTTTGGTTTGTAAAACACGCAGCATTCGAACTTGGGCTGAAAATGGCAATTCCCCTACTTCATCAAGCAGAATGGCTCCTTTATTGGCCCGCTCAAACCGACCGCGTTTTTGAGCAAAGGCGCCGGTAAAAGCGCCTTTTTCATGTCCGAAAAGTTCACTATCCACAAGGGTTTCCGGGATGGCGCCACAATTTATCTTAATAAACGGGCCCTCTTTTCGAAGTGATGTATCATGGATGAGATTAGCAATTACCTCCTTACCCACGCCCGTCTCACCTAGCAACAGCACCGGGCTATCGATGGCGGCAATCTGCTGAACCATCCGCATCACATCCTTTAAACCGCCGTCTTTCCCTATGACCTCCTCTCCGGTAATGTGCGAGAGTTCCTTGTTAAGATATTGGATATCATCTGTAAGCTGGTCTTTTAGGTTGATGACATTTTCATGCTTGATCGCATTGGACATCGCGATTGCAAATGGGTCGTGCAGTGAAAATAAATAATGGGCATGTTGCTCCGTGTACTGGTTTTCCCCTTTCGCGTAAACAGCCAGGACGCCGAGTCTGTTTCCCTCTATCCTTAAACGCAAGACGATAGAAGAAGAGTCCGCCTGTCTTATGAGTTGCGACAGTGCGTTGGCAATAGGGTCAGCGTCATTCCTGTCAAAGATTGTTACCGTATCCAGGAGCCATCTGGTCCATCTATGGGCGCTATCCCTGACTTTTCTGGTTAAATGCACCGTCTTATCAAATTTAACGGCATCATTAGAACGAGCAACATGCGCGATTGTACGTACCGTAAGAAAATCGTTGCTAAACAAATGCAACGACATACCGGCGACAGGCATGATGTTCGCCATATATTCCTGACAACTCTTCATGGCAACCGCTATATCGAGGTTACCGCAAATCCGCAATGTAACCTGTCGAAATACCTCATTTTCATCTACTATCATCTTCATCCGCTTTTATTGATCGATGCCACTTTGAGCATTGCCACGCGGCATTCCGCCATTTTTATCTTATGCGCGGGATACCGCGATCATCCGTCGATTGGCAAACTACTCAATGTGCCTCGCCTTTGTCAAGACAATAATCAATTTTGAAGAAGTGCCCGGGAGACTCATCGGGGGCTATCAGGAACAACACTGGGAGCAATAAATGCCCCTGGCAGCCTGGCCCCCAAATTCGCACCAAAAAACACCTTTCGGCACACCAAAATGAAAAGGGAGCTACCGGAAACCGGTAACTCCCTTTTATCATTGGAGCGGGCGATGGGACTCGAACCCACGACGTCCAGCTTGGGAAGCTGGTATAGTCGCTTTCTGGTGTTTTCGATACCTTTCGTGGTTCCCGCCTATTAATATTTAACTCTAAATAAACACACCACCACCCCCGGACAGCCATGGTATGACAATTGAGTCACATGATTAAGTAGCTATGCCTTTTAAATAGCTTAACATAACTACGGTTATTGTGTAGCTCGTATTATTATCATCACCTGCACTAGCCTTTTTTTCAGATGCCATGATAGAGATAATCGTTCAAAATAGCCGTTGCTATATTTCGTGGACCATTTTTCTTTCTGTGTTATCTTTTTGACGATTTTCCTCGCTGTCGCTATCCACCTGGAAATACATGCTTAATGTTCCATGTTTGGAAGCCTCCGTTAGTCATTTTTTATTGAAGTCGGTAACCAGGGCTGATGCCTTTTTGTGCAATACTTCGATTGGTACTGCTTTTGTTTCATGGAAGGTATTCTTCTTGTCGTTCTGCATCCATTGGCACCGACGATGTCTGCGCGTGCCAAGCAAGTGATTTATCGCAGGTCAGAAGCTCCAATAAATTTGCGGCAAGATTTGACAGGTCCTTAGTCTCGCATTCCCAGACGACAACAACAGTCCATCCTCTTTGGGAAAGTTCTTCTTGATTTTTCTTGTCCCGTTCAACGGTCCGTATGAACTTGGGCTGCCAGTATTCCTGGCGGCTGGCGGGCGTTGTTGCACGGGGGCAGCCATGATGCCTGTGCCAAAAACACCCATGCACAAAAACCACGGCGAGGTGTTTCGGAAGAACGATGTCCGGTTTTCCTGGTAGATCGCGTCTATGCAGGCGAAACCGAAAACCGAGTCTATGGAGGAGGGAGCGGACCTTCTTTTCCGGGGCTGTATCGGTTGAGTGCACGAGGCGCATGATGTCGCTTCGTTTTTCTGGTGAAAACGTATCCACCGCACTATCCCATTGCAATCTTCAAGCTGGGATCCGTCTCGCACTGGTCGACAATGCGGTTATAGGCGTCTACCAGCTGGCGGATATTCAGGGTCCGTTTTGTCTGCTGGAACGCGCTCCATTCGTATATGTTGGTGGCCACAAATTGCTCAATTTCCAGAATGTCGATTCGTTCGGCAACATCAGCATTCTTAGCCAGCGCTATGGCACCGCCGACGCCGCTCTGGGTGGTAATAATCAATGGCCTGAGATTTTGCGCCAAGTTGTCGCAGCATTTCCTGATCATCGCTTCTGTGGGCGCTGTCGTTACATGGATGGCCGTGTCACCGATGAGAAAGTCTCCTTTTCTTCCCGCTGGCGCATCGGCAACGGAGAATCCTTCATGTTTAATTTTTGACTCCGGCAGGGCCGTCTCTATTTTCGCCCCTACCAGGTGCTGCATAACGGCACCCGCAACCATAGTGCCCGGGCATTCCCGCTGCCGGGCAAAAGCGGCATCAATCAGGTCTGACACGATGCTTCTGATGGATTTGGAAGAGTCCGCTTTGAGGCTGAAGGGCTTCGAGCTGAAAAATTCCCTGACGCGAGTGATCCACCATTTTTCGATGGCTGGAAAATTGAGGAGCTTTTCTCTGGCAAGCTCATTTAGGAAATCCATGTAAGCCCGCATATTTTTAATGCTTCCACGGCTTGTCCTGCCGCCTTCCTCAGCAAGGACGCGATCAATTCCATGATCCGCAAGAATCGCTTGCACTGCGCCTCTTCCAAGACCCGCGACCTGACCACCTTGCGGGGTGAGGAAATCATCTGCAGAAAAAGGCGGTTTCTGCTCCCTTGCATTTCGGGACAAGACGAGAACGAGAGAAAGCGGACCTTTACCTCGGATATTGTGCTGAGATGCAAACGCCTCAAGTCGCGATTCCAATTTGGTCATGCTTAACCTCCACATATAAGCCTGAAAATCGGATAAAGCGTACACTACTTGATTGCCACTCCCAAGTACTCCAGGAACAACCGGTCTCTGGCTACTGATTCGGTAGACCATCGGTAGTCGCCCATGGCCGTCTTTATTTGCGTAGTC
>JBAQLR010000065.1:0-14101 GCA_049302035.1 Syntrophales bacterium | reverse complement strand
GCGGCGCTGCCCTGGTGGTTGACAAACACGGCGCGGCCGTTGTAACGGTTGCGGATGAGTTGCAGGGCGCGCCGGCCAACCCGAAGTACCTGGCCGATATCACTATCACCGCTGTGACCGCCGATGCCGCCGGTTTGGCGACAGTCGCCTTCACCGTTAAGAAGGCCGGTGTCGCGGTCACCGAGATTCCCACGGGCACCAGCCTAAGAGCCGGGATGTTCAAACTGGCGCCCAAGACGGCAACCGTGAGCTACAACAAGTGGGTCTCCTACTTCTGGACCACGCAAACCTCCGGCACCGCCGCCGCTGGTGCAACCCCGTTCCTAACGGCAGCCACATACAAGGTAGCCCAAGCCACTCGTGAGACCATGGACGCCGCAAATTTGGTCAACAACGGCGGGGGGAGCTACACCTACACCTTCGCGCAGAACTTGGCCACGGCTACAATGCCCTCACCTTTTATCAATCCCACCGCGACGGCGCTCGTCGGCTATGACAATACCCTGACCCACCGCGTACTCGTTGACATGGGCGGTCACGCCGGACCAACCGGCGAAGCCACCAAAGATTTCGTCCCGAACGGTTCCGCCGTCGCCCAGACCCGCAACATCGTCGAGACCGCGACGTGCAAGAAGTGCCACGGTCCCGAATTCGCAGGCCACGGCGGCGATCGCGTCACGGTGGAAGGCTGCGCTACCTGCCATAGTCCGAACACGTACGACGCCCAGAGCGGCGAGAGCATGGAATTAGCGGTCATGCTGCACAAGATCCATGCAGGCAATGAACTTGCCAGCGTCGCCGGCACCGATGGACAGTATTATGACAATCCGAACACCGTTGCCGACGAAACGGCCGACAATGGCTCGTACATCCTCTGGGGCCACAGCAATACGAAGGTCTCCTGGGAAAATGCCGCCTTCCCGGCGGTTATCGCCAACTGCCAGGCGTGCCACACCGGCAGCGGCGCGAACGTCGTCAACTGGATGAATGTACCCTCCCGCGCGGCCTGCGGTTCCTGCCATGACACGATCAATTGGGCAACCGGCGCAAACCACGCCGGGGGCGGTTTTCCCGATGATAGCCTCTGCGTAGCCTGCCATCAGGCCACCACCGGCTTGTCCCCGATCGTCACGGCGCACAACTGGACCACCAAAGATATCCGGAACATTCCGGAGTTTGACGTCACGCTGACGACCAACACCCCCGCGAGAGGGTACTACATCAACGGTGAATCGCCAGTAGTTACCATTGTTCTCAAGGATAAGACGACCGGTGCCGCGATCGACCACACTACCGTGATTCAGGATCCTACCGGCGAAGGATGCATCCCCAACGCTGTCGGCACCGCCTGCACGGTACCGAGAGACGGTTTGTTTACGGCGGCCAGTGTCTATGTGGCAGGCCCTCGCGCCCAAAAAGTTGTGAATTTGACCTACGCAGCACGGGCGACGGTGCGTAGCGCTACCGCCGGACCGTGGAATTTGAGCGCGGGCGGCGGCAAACTCACAGTGAAGGTGGACTCCGGCATGCCGATGATCGCCTACAATACTGAGTCCGTCTACGAGGGCTTCGGCGCGGATGAACTGATTACCGGCAATATCACCGTCACGCTGCCGACTGCGGGCGCTGCACTGAACGCTCTCTTCGTCAATCCTGCCGCCGCCACACCCGCTGAGGTCGCAGCCTGGCTTAACGCAAACGCCACGTTCCACGAGCGCGCCATCGCCTACGTGGATGAAGCCCTTGTCGGCCACGCCAACGCCGGCAAACTGGCGATCCGCAGCCGCGGCGTTTCGGAAAGGAATAATAAAGGTGTTGTCATCGCAACGACCGCTCAGCGGAACATTCAGGTGGTCAGCGACGCGACCGGTATGTTCACTACGTCCACTGTACAGACGGCCGGCGGTGCGGATTCGCTTCGGAAAATGACAACGGCTAACGCCACCAATCCGAAGGCTGTTTTCTCGGCCGCGAATATCCAATACACCCTTGACCCGGTGGACGACCTGGTTGCCGGGACCTACATCATCCATGCCGAGTATGGCGACGGCGGCCGTGCGCCAGCCCCGGCGAACCCTGCTGAACCACCCTATGTGGACTACCGGACGCCATCCGTCGCGATCACCACCTTCCAGGTCAAGACAGCGACCGTGGAGAAGCCGGTCGCCGGCAACTGCACCGCCTGCCACTGGAGCGATGGCGGCGTCGGATTTGTCCTCGACAATCCGCGACACAACAAGATCTTTGACGAGAAGGCCGTGGACCGGTGCGGCGGCTGCCATGACTACTTGTCCGGCCAGAAAGCGGATATAATCACCACATTGACGGACTATAATGGCTCGCTCTCGAAGCGGGTACACGCGGTCCACAACGGTTCGGCACTCAACTACCCGACCATCACCGTGGGTCATGAGGAGACTGCTGCCTTCGGCCGCAACTGGCGGATCACCTACCCGATGGATATCCGCAACTGCGAGTCCTGCCATCCGGCGTCCACGACGAGCGGCACCTGGAAGACCAACCCCAATCGTCTCGCCTGTATGGGGTGTCATGACTCCGGTGCAGCGACAACGCACATGAAACTTCAAACCTACGACCCGACCCCGTTGGCTCCCTGGAGCGGCGACGAACAGGAATCGTGCAAGTCCTGTCACTAAGGACAGGTTCTGCTGAGCGGCAGCCGTGCCGCTCAGCTCAGCAGAAAATCCTTAATTCAGAGAGGGGCGGCATGCAAATGCCGCCCCTCTCCTGTGTACGCCCGGCAACAATATATGTCAAAGAGGAAGATCCGTATCTTATTTTACAAGGAGAAAAAGACTTTGAAAAAGCTAATGATTCTATTTATTTTCCTTGTTTTTACGGCAACCCTTGCTTCCTGCAGCGACAAACAGGGGGCGAATCAGAAAGCGGATGCCGATTCCCAGGTCAAGGTTCTGGCAACCGTCAAAGATGTGCCGATTACCGAATATGATGTGCAGCAAAGTTTAAAAAGGAGTGTCGGGCATGGCAAGGAGGTAAATCCCGAAGCGGCTCAAAATGTACTGCAAGCCATTGTTCGCGATGAGCTTATCTACCAGAAATCCGTTGAACTCGGTCTCGATAAAGATCAGGCATATCTCAAGAAACTTAAAGAAGCCGAAGCGCAACTCAGGGCCGCACAAAGACGGGAATTTTATATCTAAATTATGTTCGCAGCAAGACTGAAGTGACCGATCGTGATTCGTGATCTACAAGCCTATTTTGAAAAGAATTCGAAGATGATTCAGACAAAATATCATGTATGGCAGAATGGCAGATCATGTACCGAGGCAGTGATTTCCAGATAATCAAAGACCACCAGGACTTAAAAAGCGGATTGTCTTTTGAAAAAGTGGCCTTGCGGTCCTTAGCAAAAAATTGGCTACAACAACTGGCCAATTTTCTTGACAAGCAGCCCCCTTCTCCCTATGCTTCGCCGACGAGCAGCATGATCTCATTAAAAACAATGCTATCTGTTCCAGTTGCTATTGGTGCACTTATGAAGAAAAGAATTATCTTAGCTCTTGCTATCTTCACCTCCATTTTCGTCCTGGGCGGAATCTATCTTATCTTTACTATAGAAAAAGCCACCTCCACTCTGGATAATCTCATCGAGCTCCATCAGATTGAACACCTGAGAGTGCAATTGCTGATTTATGTAAAAGAAACCCAGTCCGACCTTGCGTTACAACACACCAAATTTGCCGGGACCCTTAAAGCAATGGTAAAAAATGTGGTCAAGATGGAAGATCAGGCCAATAAATGTCTGGGGTGTCATCACACGGCGGTGATTACCGAAAAGCTTCAGGACTTGAAAGGGCAGATTTACGCCTATGGAGAGGTTTTAAGCAGGCTATTGACCGTACAGACAAGTGCGACCCGCCCGAAAGAAGAAGAAAATAAGGCATTCACAGCGGGACACAAGCTAATTTACCTGCTCGATGACATGACTTCCCTGACCAAAGCCAACCTGGATAAGAGAACTCAAACCACCCTTATAAAAATCGGCAGGATGAAGACCCTGATCTTCATTATCATTGTTATTGGACCAATATTTGCCATCGGCTTGGCCATCTCTTTTACGCAACATTTTACAAGACCGCTCTCTACGTTGCTGCAGGCAACGAGAAAATTAAAGAGCGGCGATTTGAGCTTTCGCGTGCAAGGCTTAACAGACGAATTTAAGGAAATATCGATTTCCTTCAATGAGATGGCGGCTTCCCTCAATGAACAGATGCACAAAATGCAGTGCACCGAACAGATGACCCTCGTGGGGGAAATGGCCGCCCGCCTGGTGCATGAGATAAAAAACCCTCTTGCCGGAATCAAAGGTTCCATGCAGGTTTTCCAAGAAGGAGCCCACATCACGGAAGAAGAGCACACGATTCTGTCCAGGGTAATTGACGAAGTCCAAAGGGTTGAATCGTTGATGAAAAGCCTGCTAAATTTTGCGAAGCCGCCCGAACCGCAGTTGCTGCCTGTTTGCATGAACGGCATCCTGGAAACAACCCTTATCCCCTCGCTTTCCTACATCCCATCCTTATCCCATTCTTCTGAGGCACCGGACGCACCGAAAGCCATCCGGATCGTAAAAAACTTTGATCCCCATCTCCCCCTGACCATGGCCGATCCCCTGGCCATGCAGCAGGTGTTTCTTAATCTCATTATGAATGCCGTGCAAGCCATGCCCTCCGGCGGAACCTTAACGGCTAATACTTTGGGAAATCCATCAGCCAAGGAAATCAAAATCGAGATCATCGATACAGGCAATGGAATCAGTGACAAGATAGGCGAAAAAATATTTCAGCCATTTTTTACCACCAAACATACGGGCACCGGTTTGGGATTGACCATTAGCAAGCAATGCGTCGAGATGCACGGGGGCACGCTCACTGCTGTAAAAAATCCGCTGGGAGGGGCAACTTTCCGGATTATACTTCCCAGTATCCAGATGGAAGAAGCGCCGACATTGTCCTTGACACCAGGAACGCTTACTGCTAGTAGCTCAAGACCAAAATCTCTGACGGGCTGTTAGCTCAGCTGGTAGAGCAGTGGACTTTTAATCCATTGGTCGGGGGTTCGAACCCCCCACGGCCCACCAACAGATAAAGGGTTTGACAGGAATGTCAAGCCCTTTTTTAAAAAGTAGTTACATCAACGTGTTCCCCCACTAACAAGCGATCCGAACCGAAGAAAGCATTAATGATTTTCTTTCGGATGCCGCAGGTTGCTGTTTTAGCTTGTTCTGAATTGCTATACCGATCTGAGGCTTCCTGGCGTGTGCTCCGGTTTGGCTTTAATTCAATCTTTTTGCTCTAAGTGTTTTGTGGTGAGGCCGTAGTGCTTGCGCCAGGCCTCGACGTCATGCACTTCGAATCCGTGCATCTCCAAAAGATCAATCGTATGTCCCACATTATCCAGTTCACTGCCCGGAAAAATATATTTCAAAAGCAGGCGACGTTCCGGCCTGATCCTTTGGACAGCGTGGCGGGTCGATTTAGCGTGGCGGGATATACCGTGGTTCAGGAGAATACCCCGGTCACGCAAGAGGGAATTAATCTTGCTGAAGTACCTGAGCATATTGGCAATGCCGATGCTGGAGATATTGTCATAACTGCCCTCGATGGTCGCAAATCTCTTAGTTCCACGCTTACCCATTCTTCTAGGCCAAGTCTTCGTATTTTTTCCTTGGTGAAGTCGAACTGCTGCTGAGACAGGGTGACGCCATGGGCCTTGACCTTGTAATGCCGGGCAGCGTAGCAGATTAGCCCGCCCCAGCCACTCCCGATATCGAGCAGCTTTTCACTAGGTTGGAGCCGCGGCTTTCGGCAGATCATCTCCAACTTGTCCTGCTGGGCCTGTTCTAGGGAATGGTCCGCCTGGGTGAAATAGCCGCAGGAATATTGCATTTCCCTGTCGGACAAGAGCGATAAAATCCAGCAGGTCCCCGTGCATATCAATATGGCCTTGGGCATAATGGAGGAGCAGATTTTCGTAAGACGGTTTCCTCAGGAGCGATCCGATTTAACCGGGCACTACTGAACCTCACCCCACTCAAGACTGAATCCTTACACAGGATGTGATATTTCTCTTGACATAAGGTATTCGTTCCTGTAAAAGCGCCAATAATGAAACTTATTATCAATATCAAATGGAGGGAAAAAGATGAATAGGTTTTTTACACAGTCATTGGTTTTGTTGCCCCTTGGACTGTAAAGGGTTAAAAGTTAGAAATAACCAAATAAAAAACAGGAGGCACTTTAATAATGAAGCTACTATTCAAAAGATTTTTAGTATGTGTGTTTTTAATCTTGGCCATGCCATTTGTTGCTTTTGCAGAGGATGACAGAATGAAGGAGCTGGAAAGGAAGATAAATGAACTCTCACAGGAACTTCAAAAGATTAAGGCACAGGAGGTTGATAAAAAGGTCAATGTGATAACACAAGAGATGGAGAAACTGAAACTCGGTGCGGTAGCGGAACCAAAGTATGAATCATACTCAGGGTTAGGGCCTGCAGCATCCAAGATATACGGAGTTGATAAGGGTTTTTCAATGGGCGGTTACGGCGAGATATCTTACTCCAACTATCAGAACTCAACGAAAAAGGATTTTGGTGATGCATACCGCTTTATCCTCTACGCCGCTTATAAGTTCAATGACTGGATACTGATGAATACCGAACTGGAGTTTGAACATGCGGGTATCGGCAATGCGCAAAGTAAGGAGTCAGAGGTGTATGTTGAGTTCTCATATCTGGACTTTCTCTTGAGCAAACCGTTCAACATAAGGGCTGGCCTTTTGCTTATGCCGGTAGGCGCCATCAATGAGTTCCATGAGCCCACTGTTTATCATGGCGTATTAAGACCCGAGGTGGAGACTAACCTTATCCCTTCCACGTGGCGGGAGTTGGGGATTATGGCGCATGGCGAACCAATAGAAAATCTGACATATAAGATAGCCCTTACCAACGGGCTTCGTGCCGATAAATTTTCTAACTCCACATGGATAAGAAGCAGCAGACAGCAGGGCGCAAAGGTGAATGCGGATGTCGGCGCTTTAGTGGCAAATGTCAATTACGAGTTCATCCCTGGTCTTTCAGTGGGCGGTTCGTATTACTGGGGTGAGGGGAGCACCGGCAAGGGCGGCGACACAGATGCAGGCACTGATAAGGAAGCGGAGGTCAGCCTCTATGAAGTTCATGCAGACTTTAGATATGAAGGGCTTGAACTAAGAGGGCTTTATGTTGCAGGAGAGGTTGATAATGAAAATGATGCCTTTAAGAATGATAGCGCTCTTAAAAAGGTGGGCAAAGAGGTAGATGGCTGGTATCTGCAGGCAGCTTATGACATCTTTCCTCTGATTAAACCGGGTACAGAGATGAGCCTGAGCCCATTTATCAGATACGAGCGGTACGATACCAATAAAGAGGTTATCGGCGGCACACCTGATCCCACATTGGACAAAACAATTACCACTTTGGGCTTAGGTTTCAAGCCGCACCCCAATGTTGTAATCAAGGCAGACTATCAGTGGAAGGATACAAAATCGGCTAAGCCGGAAGGGACCGCAGGCGGACAGGATTCAAACAAGATTGACCAGTTCAATATCGGAGCCGGATTTATATTCTAATGAAGAAGAAATGTTTTTTCATTATTCTCATCATAACCTTTGCTATCGGAACGGGGCTTCATGCCCCTTCCATAGTAGAGGGAAAGGTGTATAAAACAAAAGATGACGCGCTCAAGGAGGTTTTTCCTGATGCAGATGCGGTTGAAAAGATAAATGTGTTCCTTGGAAAGGAAGAGCAGAAAAAGATAGAGGCCATGGCGAAGTCAAAACTGGAAAGCAGGATATTTACATTTTATGCAGGCAGGAAGGGGAATATTATAGTCGGCTATGCCGTTTTTGGGAGTCATGTGGTCAGGACAAAACAAGAGGTTTATATGGTTGTCATAAACCCTGACAGCAGTATAAGACAGGTTGAGATACTGGCATTTTATGAGCCCGAGGAATATCTTCCCTCGAAAAGATGGTTTCAGAGGTTTGCAGGCAAAATACTTGACCATGAACTCTGGCCCAGAAGGGGGATAATTGCAGTAACGGGAGCGACATTAAGTGTAAACGGGATAACGCAGGAAATCAGAAAGGTTTTGGCAGTGTTCAAAATAATGGTTATTAAAGAGGGATAAAATGAAATTTCTTGTAAACGGTGATTTCAACAACAGACTCCTTCAGATTATTCTTTTCTTTGTCCTTATATATACAGGTCTTCTGTGGTTTACCAGTATCCTTCTATATGTGGAGAAGATTGGTTTTACCTATACATCCGTTGTGGGCTACTATCTTGGCTCCGATGAAGAATTCAGAAATCCTATCTCCTACGGAGGACTTCTTGAGGTAACTCATTTTCATCTGTTTGCGTTTGCAATAGCACTCCTTTTAGTAAGCCACCTGACTGTATTCTCAGGCCTCAATCAACGTTTGAAGTTGCCGCTCATTACGGTCTCCTTCATGTCCGGCTTTTTGGATATTGCTTCAGGCTGGCTTATAAGATTTGTTTCTCCCGATTTTGCCTATCTCAAGGTCTTGGGTTTTATTGTCTTCCAGATGAGTTTTGCGGTCCTTTTAATATCATCTTTTTTCGCACTCGGGATATATAATAAGCACTGAAGAGACAAAAGAAGGCCGTCCATATGAATAAAGACAGAAAGAAACTTGCCTGCCTTTTAGTTGCTGCAATTGTTGTTGTTATCCTCGCGGTATCCATCCTTAGAAAAGACCCATCAGTTGAAATAAAATACACCCGTCTCATGATGGGCACTGTTGTTGAGATCGTTCTGAACGGTTATAGTGAGCAGGTCATTAAAGATGCGGCAGATGCCGGCTTTGCAGAGATAAAAAGGCTTGAGTCGCTGATGAGCCATTATCAGGACAGCAGCGATGTCTCAAAGATAAATAAAGGCGCCGGTATGGAGTCTGTAATGGTATCTCCTGAGGTTATTGAAGTTGTTGAAACCTCCAGAAGGATTTCCGAGATAAGCAGCGGAGCCTTTGATATTACAATGGGCGTGCTCGGCAGTGTTTGGCATTTTACAAAGGATGATGGGGGAGAACCTCTTCCGCCGACAAGTGAAGAGGTAACGCCTCTTCTTAAATTGGTTAACTTCAACCAGGTTATAGTGGATAGAGACGCCCTGACCGTCAAACTGGCTAAAGAGGGGATGCGTATAAATCTTGGCGGCGTTGCCAAGGGCTATATAGTTTCAAAGGCTGTAGATGCTGTAAAGAGGAAAGGGATTAAAAAAGGGATTATTCAAGCAGGCGGAGATATGTTTATGTTTAACGAGACTGACGACAAGCCCTTCAGGATAGGCATCCGGAACCCGAGAGAAGAGAACAAGGTTATAGGCACTATAGACGTAAAAAACGGTGCAACTGCCACATCAGGGGATTATGAGAGGTTTTTTATAAAGGATGGTGTAAGATATCATCACATAATAGACCCGAAAACAGGCTTTCCTGCCGCAAAGGTTCAATCTGTAACAATTGTTGCAAAAGACGGGACAACGGCAGATGCCGTTTCGACAGCAGTTTTTGTAATGGGGAAAGAGGAAGGCATGAAATTGATAGAGAAGCTGCCTGATGCGGAAGGACTGATAATTGATGCCGATGGAAATATTGCTATGTCTTCAGGGTTTAATAAATACAATCCATCAATTCCCAATTCCCAAAGAGGGCGTTAAATAAATTGGCGAAAATGAATGTTTAACAATATCCCGGTTTTGATGCACCATTCATGCGGGATCTGCACCTTGAGAGATTGCTTAAATTGCTTGAAAAACAGAAGGGTAGGAAATGCTTATGTTTAGGCTGTTTGAGAAGTTGGTTATTTCGATAGTTCTTTCTATGGTGGCGTGCACCGCCTTTCCTTCAAATAGTTTTGCCTACAGACCATTAGTAACTGAGGATGCGGGGGTAGCGGGTAAAGGCGTTGCCCAGCTTGAGTTGAGCTGGGATTATCTGAAATGGAACGGTGACAGAGAAAACGTATTGCTCTTCGTCCCAATTTTCGGGGTTACGGAGAGAATCGAACTTTCCGCCGAGATTCCTTATCTCCTCCACAACCACGAAGGAAAGGAGCGGATGGACGGTATCGGCGACACCAACCTTGTGGGAAAGTTCCTTCTTCTGGAGGAAAAAGAGTCACGACCCGCACTGGCCTTAAAAGGCGTGCTGAAAACGAAAAGCGGCAACGAGGAAAAGGGGTTAGGCAGCGGCGATATCGATTACAGCATCGTTGGCGCCGCGTCGAAGAATTTCGGAACCCTCACGCTGCACGTGATGTTCGGATATACCCTGGTGGGGGCCGACGGAGACGATAACCTCAGGGACATCTATCTTTATGGTCTGGCGGCTGATTATAGCGTAACGGAAAAATTTCACGTCGTGGCTGAGATCGCCGGTAACCGACACCCTGACAGGACAGCATCCGAAGATCCCCTTTCCGGCCTCCTGGGCTTCACCCATCAGGTTGCGGCTAAGGTGATACTGGATGGTGGAGTGCGATATGGTTTTAATAACGCGGCGCCCAAGTGGAACACGACGATTGGTTTTTCCATCACATTCTGATGAGGCTCGGCCTTTGTGTGTCAATCATTGCGCAAATATTTAAACTTGCGGCCATCTGATCAGCGTTCGTACCTTTTTCCCTCTGACCCGGGAAGTGTTGGCTTCATATGGGAAAATAGAATAATATCATGCCATTTATGAATAATATTCATATCGCCAATATGGATATTGCAATATTTTTCTATAAATTAATATACTGAAAAAATGTTGCATAACTTGGAGCTTCCCGTGGCTATTCGGATTATTATCACCGTTGTCCTCCCTCTATTGCTCATCTGTGGGTTTATATCTTCTACTTGGGCCAGGGAAAGAAGCGTCATCGTCACCGTCGAAGTCGATCTCAAAGCACCGACCGAAGCCAAAAAGGTGCGCTTGTGGCTGCCTTACCCCTTATCCGACCAGAACCAGCGTGTAACCAACGTGCAACTTCGCGGTAACTATGATGCGACAAGCGTCTTGCGTGAAGGCGTGTTTGGCAACACCATCCTTTTCGCGACCTGGCAGGGGGAATCTCCCGACCGCAAGCTTGCTTATTCCTTTGAGATCACCAGAAAAGAACTGATCACGCGGTATTTTACCGGGAAGGAGTTGCCCTTGTCCCGCCGCGAATTCAAGAATTATCTGGTAACGGACCTGTCCCCTGCGACCCGGGCAAAGGTAAAGGCCCTCGCGGCTGCCATCACGAAGGATGAGAGGACGACCAGGACCAAGGCGCGGGCCATTTACGACTGGGTTGTCGATAACATGCAACGGGACCCCGAAACGAAGGGTTGTGGGCTGGGCATGATAGAACAGTTGCTCGCAACAAAGAAGGGCAAATGTATCGACATTAACTCCGTCTTTGTGGCTTTGGCAAGAGCCGCCGACATACCAGCGCGGGAAATCCTTGGCATACGGATACCCAAAGGGGAAGAGGGCGAGATGACGAAATCCCAGCATTGCTGGGCGGAATTCTATCTGCCGGGCTCCGGCTGGGTCGTGGTCGATCCCGCTGATGTAGCGAAGGCGAGGTTCGAACAAAAGCTGAACAGGGAGCAGTTAGAACTGCTCCGGGAATATTATTTCGGCGCCGTTGATGAAAATAGGATTGCCTATGGCCAAGGCAGGGGAACCGTGCTCAACCCGCCGCAGCAGGGTGAACCCTTGAACTATTTTATGTATCCCTATGCCGAGGTTGATGGGAAGGAGCTCAACGAGGACCTTTACGGCTTTAATATCGGCTACCGGATCAGCTTCAAGGAGAAAATGTAGGGGTAAGGGCGGCCTCTGGATTGCCCTTCCTTCCTGGCAGATTATCCGGAATTAAGGTAGCTCATCCCGCTTATCGGAGTTCGGGGAAGTAAGGGGGCAGGATCGCTCGCGCCGCGGTGATGTCCTTTTTTATGTGGACAATCAGCTCCTCCGGCCCGGAAAAACGGCGCTCCTCCCGGAGCCGGTCCACAAAAAAGATTTCCAGCGATTTACCATAGATACTGCTTCCAGTGTAATCCAGCAAATGCACTTCCAGTGACAGCGCAACGTCTCCGTAGGTGGGGTTTAGGCCGAGGCTTAAAACCGCCGGATATTTTGTTCCCTCCAGGGCAACCAGAGCCGCATATACGCCGTTTGCGGGCAGCAGCTCTTTATCTGGTTTGACATTGGCCGTGGGAAATCCCAGTGTTACGCCCCGGCCCTTGCCCTTGATAATCTCGCCCTTGAGATTATAAGGCCGCCCCAGCAGCAGCGCCGCCTTTTTGACGTTGCCTTCCAGAATATACTCTCTGATCCTGCTGCTGCTGACGATTGTACCACCTGTGGAGAAGGCCGGGATAACCTCGACGGTAAAACCCAGTTTTTCACCGTAGGCCGCGAGCATTGCCTCACCGCCCGCTTTATCTTTACCAAAGGTATAGTCATGGCCGATGAATATCTTGCCGACACGGAGTTTTTTCCAAAGGAAATCCAGGATAAATGATTCGGCCGTCGTTGCCGCATACTCAAGGGTGAAGGGAATGAGAATAACGGCATCAAGGCCTTGCCTCTCCAAAAGCGCCAGCTTCTCTTCGAGGGTCGTAAGCAGGTAAAAAGGCCGCCGCTCGGGATGGAGAACCATCTTCGGATGCGGAACAAAGGTAACCAACATGGACCTCCGGCTAGCCTGGGAAGCTTGCCCGACAAGCGTTTGAAAGATATGACTGTGTCCCAGATGGATACCGTCAAAATTTCCTATGGTTATAAAGGAACCAATGAATTCATTGGGGATTCCCTCCCCCGTTTCCTTGATTATCTGCATAGCAAGACTGGCTGCCCTTTCACTGTTTTTGGGACATAACACGGCCGCCGTTATTAATAAAGATCAATTTTGCTTGACAAGAGCCGGAGCGTCATTATAGAAGGGCTCCTCGTTTATCCGCTCTGACAATATGCCGAAGTGGCGGAATTGGTAGACGCGCTAGGTTCAGGGTCTAGTGGGTGTACGCCCATCCCGGTTCAAGTCCGGGCTTCGGCACCATAATAAAAACAGAGGGTTGCCTGGTTCATCAGTCAGCCCTCTTTTCTTTTGAGGAATGCTTGGTCGGCACTCTTCAAATTGAAAAGTCTAAAAGCGGCCATACGCAAAACGGCGGCGGCCTTGTTGGCAACAGGTTCGTTCGCACTGCTCAGGACCCTGCAGCCACTGACCCTGGTACCGGGCGATAAACCAAACCACGAAGCGAAAGGTTCGCGGGATAAACCGCGCGCCGGGAACGGGGCCGGGCTTGCCATGACCACTATGGATTTGATCAAGCTGGCCGGCGGCGAGCCGGCAAACTTCCTGGATGTGGGTGGTGGCGCCTCTGCGGAAAAGATAGAAAAAGCCTTTGACATCCTGACGTCCGACCCCAAGGTCAAAGTGATCCTGGTCAATATCTTCGGCGGCATCCTCCGCTGTGATCGGGTAGCCAACGGTCTCATCGAGGCCGTCAAAAAGACGCGTCTCACCTTGCCGATGGTCGTGAGACTCCAGGGAACTAACCTGGCGGAGGGGCGGAAACTGCTGGAGGAGTCGGCCTTGACTTTCACCGTTGCCGAAGGACTTTACGAAGCAGCAGAAAAGGCCGTGCGCTTGAGCGGCAAACAATTAGCAAGTTAGAAACAAATGCTTCTCCAACACGTCTTTTACGCGACACGGGGCGAAAGGAGTGCCGGTCTTCTGGTCTTCGAGCTCCTCCCCCGGGAAGGCCATCGCCCGGCGGAGATGATGCAGAGACAGGAAGCGCACCGGGGCGTCGATGATAGGACACGCCCCGGTGCAGCCAATCCCTGGTAAATTTTCTATCTTGCTCTCTTCAGCAAACCCTTGATGGTGAAAGCCTCCTCTTCCTTAAGGGGAATCGTTTCCCGGAAATCTTTCACATAGGTCGGCCAACCATCGAAAAAAGTGTAATGGTCGGTCAGGCAGTTTATGTACACCCAGTTATACAGGTTTTTGA
>JBAQLR010000064.1:0-23865 GCA_049302035.1 Syntrophales bacterium | reverse complement strand
CCATAAACCGGTGGCCCCGAGGACGGCCGTCGCCGCAACTCCCTGAAGGAAACGGCGCCGGGAAAGAACCCCGCTTGGGGCGAGAATCGGAAAATCCCCGTTCATTGTCTTCTCCTATCTTCTATCTATTCTATCTGCACTATCCGCCCGTATGAGCAGCAAATTCTTTCATCTCGGTAAGCTTGATGTCTCGTTCCAGGGCGGCTTCCACGATGGCCGCCGCCAGCGGATGTTCACTGCCCTTTTCCAGGCTGGCGGCGAGTTTGAGCATGTCCGGTTCTTCTACATCGACGGCGACGACTCCGGTCAACTTCGGCTTGCCCAAGGTCAGTGTGCCCGTCTTGTCCATCACCAGGGTGTCGATCTTGCGCATGGTTTCGATGGTCTCGGCGTTTTTGAACAACACCCCCATCATGGCCCCCCGGCCCGCGGCCACAATGATGGACATGGGCGTAGCCAGTCCCAGGGCGCAGGGACAGGCAATGTGAACCGGAGATCATGGACTCGTCGACGGAACTGGTCCCCTCCAGGACAATCCCGTCTACGGGCACCTTCTCTCCCGGTCTGATCCTTCAGTGCGGGCCGCCGGAACCGAAGCGACGTATTTCTCCGTCGGGTCTTGAGCCTGCTGACCATGCCGGTCTGTACCGGCGCCGCCGTTCTCCATCATACCCATCTGCGGAACCTCTTTTATGCGCTTTCCGGCGTTAGTGTCCCGAATGTTTTCGTTTAAGATTTTTGGGCCACAGGGACTGGAAATAATCGATGATGAGGTGAATTTCCTCATCGCTCAACACTTTTTCGTAGGCCGACATGGGTGAGTTTTTTTCACCGGTTCCCTTTTTGATGCGATTGAAAAGCCCTTCTGTCGAATGATGCGAGGCATGACCGCTGCCGTCCAGCGCCGGGGCAACGATTTTTCCCTCCGGATTTGTCCCGCCGACGGGGAATTTGGGATCTTCGCCCACGGCGTTTTCACCATGACAGGCAGCGCAATGTTCGTCATAGAGCTCTTTTCCTTGCTCAATTTGACTTTTCTGATTACCCATCATTTCGTGCCCGTGCCCCATGCCCTCATGCATCCCGTCCATCCCGGCATAGCCGTAAGATACAAACAGCGCCAGGATCAAACCTGTAACAAGCAGTTTTTTCATGTATATTTCGTCCTCCTTACCTTTACCTGCAAGCTTCATGACACCACCGTATGGAGTCATTACTAATTGTCTTCATTGCTTTCTTAACTCCCTCTCCCGCCAGATCATATAAATAGCGGGGTAAATAAGCAGTTCCAGGATGGCGGAAGTGATGACACCTCCGATCATGGGTGCAGCTATCCTTTTCATCACATCGGAACCGGCGCCATGGCTGAACATGATGGGAACAAGACCAGCCAAAATGACGCTCACGGTCATGACCTTGGGGCGTATCCTTTTAACGGCGCCGTACATAACCGAATCCCTGAGGTCGCCAATGCTTTTCAATTTGCCCTCTTTAAGCCATTTTTCATGGGCCAGATCCAGGTAGAGCAGCATGACCACCCCCGTTTCAGCATCCAGTCCGGCCAGGGCAATGATGCCCACCCAAACGGCAATACTCGTGTTATAATTGAGTAAATAGAGCAGCCAGAAGGACCCGACAAGAGAAAAGGGGACGGCAAGGAGAACGATCATTGTTTTGGTGACGCTCTGGGTGTTGAAATAAATGAGCACAAATATAATGAGGAGCGTGAGCGGGATAACCAACTGCAACCGATCATGCATCTTTACCAGGTTCTCATATTCGCCGCTCCAGGTCAGGCGATAGCCTGGCGGCATCTTCAGTTCCGCAACTTTCTTCTTTGCTTCATTGACATAGCCGCCGATATCACGTCCCGAAAAATCCACATAGACATAGAGAGCCAGCAGCCCCTCTTCGCTTTTGATGGCCATCGGTCCCTTGACAAAACGGATATCCGCCAGTTCGCCCATCGGCACCTGGGCCAGGGAGCGGGAGGCGCCGGCCCTGGGCGAACCCATCGCATCCATGCCGTCTGCGGCGGCGGACTGGGCCATCCTCACCGGCACCAGCACCCTTTTCAATTTGTCGATATCATTTCTCAGCTCACGGGAATAACGCACATTGACGGGATAACGCTCTCTTCCTTCCACGGTGGTCGTCAGATTCATGCCGCCCACGGCGCTCTCGATCACGGCCTGGACATCTTCCACCCTCAGGCCATAGCGTGCTATGGCCTCACGTTTGATATCGAAATCAACGTAATAGCCCGTAGTCACCCGTTCTGCATAGGCGCTTCTGGTACCGGGAATATCCTTCATGGCATTCTCGAGGTTCATCCCGATCTTCTCCAGTACGTCGAGGCGGGGCCCCATGACCTTGATCCCCACGGGCGTCCTGATGCCGGTGGAAAGCATGTCTATCCGCGCCTTGATCGGCATGGTAAAGGAATTAGCCACTCCCGGCATGGTAAGGGCGTCATTCATTTCATTCTTTAAGCCTTCTACGGTCATGCCTTTGCGCCATTCCGATTCCGGCTTGAGATTGATGACCGTTTCGTACATATCGAGCGGCGCCGGGTCGGTAGCCGTTTCCGCCCGTCCTGCTTTGCCGAACACCTGGGCAACCTCAGGAATCTTCATCATCAACTTGTCCTGGAGCTGCAACATCCTTGATGCCACGTCGATCGACGCGCCGGGCACCGTTACGGGCATGTAGAAAAGCGTGCCCTCATAAAGCGGCGGCATGAACTCAGACCCCAATTTAAGGAAGGGATAAGCGGTTAAGAGCATAACCACCAGCGCAAGAAAAATGACCGTCTTCCGGAAGCGGAGACAAAATGCGGCCACGGGTTCATAAATCTTGCGCAGAATCCTGCTGACGGGGTTCTTATCTTCATGTGTGATATGGCCTTTGATAAATATCGTCATCAGCACCGGAGTCAAAACCACGGCTAGGAAGGAGGAAAAAAGCATGGCGAAGGTCTTCGTATAAGCCAGGGGCTTAAACAATCTACCCGCCTGCCCAGCCAGCGTAAAGACTGGCAGGAAACCCACGCTGATAACCAACAGCGCAAAGAAAAGCGAAGGGCCCACTTCCTTTGCAGCGTCGATGATAACATCCGTCCGGTTGCCGGGCCGCCCTTGTTCTTCCCAATCTTCCAGTTTTTTATGGGCATTTTCCACCATGATAATAGATGCGTCCACCATGGCGCCGATCGCGATGGCAATGCCGCTCAGGCTCATGACATTGGAAGTGATCCCCAGGTAATACATGCAGATGAAAGAAATGAGAATCGCGAGCGGGAGCGTCAGGATAACCACCAAGGCGCTGGGCAAGTGGAAAAGAAAAACAATACAGACAACGCTTACGGCGATTGTTAACTTAATGATCTCTTCTTTCAGGGTGTCCACGGACCGTTTGATCAATTCGGAACGGTCATAGGTGGTGACAATTTCCACACCCTCGGGCAGACTGGGGGCAATGTCTTTCTGAATCTTTTCCTTCACCCTCTCGATGACATCGAGGACGTTCTGGCCGAATCGCACCACCACAATGCCTGCCGTTACCTCGCCCTTGCCGTCCAGTTCCGCCACTCCCCGCCGCATCTCCGGACCGAGCTGGACATCTGCGATATCCTTCAACAGGACCGGCGTCCCCCGGCCATCGGCGCCTACGGAAAGAGCTTCCAGATCCTTGAGGCCCTTAATATAACCCCGTCCCCGAAGCATGTATTCGGTACCGGAAAACTCCAGGATCCTGCCCATTACATCCAGATTGCTCTTTTTCACAGCGTCCATCACGGCCATGAGGGGAATGTTATAGGCCAGGAGGCGGTTGGGATCGATGGTGACCTGGTACTGTTTGACAAAACCTCCCACACTGGCCACCTCGGAGACGCCCGGTACGCTTTCCAGGGCCAGCTTCAGGTTGTAGTCTTGCAGGCTGCGGAGTTCCGAGGGATTGAGCCGACCCGTCTTATCGACCACGGCATAAGAAAAACCCCAGCCGACGCTCGTGGCGTCGGGACCAAGCACGGGGTTTACATCCGTGGGGATTTTGGCCTTTACAGCCTGGAGATATTCCAATACCCGGCTCCTGGCCCAGTAGATATCCGTGCCTTCTGTGAAGATAACATAGATGAAGGAACTTCCGAGAAATGAGAATCCCCGCACAGCCTGGACTTTAGGCGCTGCCAGCAGTGTGGAAGAGATAGGATAGGTAATCTGGTCTTCCACGAGGTCGGGGCTCCGGCCTTCCCATGCCGTATAAATAATGACCTGGGTGTCGCTGAGGTCGGGGATGGCATCAAGAGGCGTTTTCTTCAAGGCCCAGTAACCCCAGAGAGCCAGGGAAGCAACCAGCAGAAAAACGATGAATTTATTCCGGGCACTATATTCAATTATTTTTGCAATCATGGCAAACCTTATTTCCTCAGTGGCAATGGCTCTACACCACGCAATTTGGATTCCGAGTCGATCAGGAAGTTAGCGGCCGATGCTACCTCATCGCCGGCTTTAAGCCCTCTGAGGATTTCCACCATGCCTTCCGCCCTCAGACCCGTTAAAACTTCCCGGGGTTCAAAGTAGCCTTCGCCCTGGTCTACATAAACCACCTTCCTCACGCCCGTATCCATAACCGCTTCGGCCGGCACTGTCAGCAGGCTGCCCAGATTGATTTTGATCTCCACATTGGTAAACATCTGTGGTTTCAACTCACCTTTCGGGTTGGGAATGGTGAATCTGGCCTTGGCCGTTCTGGTGTCGCCCGCCAGGGTTGGATATACATAGTCCACCCGCGAGACAAACTCCCGGCCCGGGAAATAGCTGAGAGAGATGCGCGCTTTTTGACCAACCTTGATGAGAGGCAATTCATACTCGTAGACGTCGGAGATGACCCATACCTCGGATAAATCAGCCACGTCGAAAAGCTTTTCCCCCGGCATGACGCGCATCCCCTCGATGGCTGACTTCTGGATGACAAAACCGCTCACGGGGCTGTAGATGGTCAATGTCCTTACCGGGTGGCCCGTTTTCTCAATCTGGTTTATCTGAGCTTCGCTGATGTCCCATAGCCGCAATCTTTCCCTTGCCGCCTTCAGAATAGCTTCTGCGTCCCTGGTCAAAAGCATGGCGGTGCGTTCATCTTTGACTTCTTTACCCTGCTTTGCCCATCCCAGGGTATTGATATACTCCTGCTGTGTGGCCACGAGCTCGGGACTGTACACCTCTGCCAACGGCTCCCCTTTCTTCACGTAGCGGCCGGTGTAATTCACATAGAGTTTCTCAATCCACCCTTCCACTTTGGTATTGGCAGTAGCCAGATTTCTTTCGTCATATTCGATACGCCCGACCGTCCGTATCACCTTCTCCAGAGGCTTTATCGTTGCCTTTGCCGTTTTGACGCCGATCAACTGCTGCTTTTCCAGGGGAATCTCCACGGTCGGCGCTTCCTCTTCCTCCACCTCGCCGCTTGGCGTATCTGATGTGCGCGCCGCCGACATAGGAGCTCCCCCATGCTGATGCCCAGGCGCCGACGCGGTTACCTCCGCTGTCTTGGTAAACCCGGCTTTCTCTGCCATTCTTTTTCCGAGACCGCTGTAATAGAGGTAGGACAGAACACCAGCCGCAAACAGGCAGGCAGCAATAATGCTGATAATCTTTTTATTTTTCATTGTATGACACCCTCATTATCTGTAATCCCGGCAACTCCCGCTATTTGCGCCATCGCTTTTTCCCTTTGGGTAAATTGCCCCCAGTACTGGAACTCATAATCAATTACCGCTTTCAACCTGGTAATGACGGTAATGGCCTCTACCTTACCCGTTGCGTATCCGGCCAGGGCAAGCTCAAAATCCTGGTAGGCCTTCGGAACCAAACCATCCTTATACAGCGCTATCAGACTATCTGCCGTTTTTACCATGGCATAGTCATCACGCAAGGCGGAAGAGGCCATCAGCTTTGCCGTCTCCACGTCCTTTTTTGTCTCGACCAGGGAAGATTCGGCCTCCAATAGCGCCGGTTCCTGCTTTTTCTTGAAATATAAAGGTATATTGATCGATGCCGTAAGATTCCACATATCCGGCTGCTCGGAGCCTTTCGCAAAGTAAGTGCCGCCAATGGTGAAATCCGGATAAAATTCCTTTTTGGCCATTTGTACCTTGGATTCGGCGCCGGCGGCCATTTTTTCCCGTGCCTTGATCATCGGGTTCTTTTCATAGGACAGCCGGATCAACTCGTCGATATTGTAATTATAAAAAACATATGACGTCTTTTCCGGTCTGCCCCCGAGCGGCATACTGCCGTCCCGGCCCAAAAGGGCATTCAGCATGGCTTCCAGAGACTTGATCTTTTGCCGCTCCATCTCCTCCCGTTCCAGAAGCATGTATTTTTCCGTCTGGGTCATCAACACCTCCTGCTGCGGGGCCATACCGGCGGAGTAACGGGCCAAGGCCACGTCCTCCATCCGGGAAAAAAGCGCTGTCTTGTCCCTGAGCAGGTCGATGTTGGTATAGGCCAGGGAGAGATCGTAGTAAATCTGCTTTACGCGGACCTGGGTGTTCAACTTTGCCGCTTCGATCATGGCTTTCTGGCTTTCCGCATCCCGAGCCGCCATATCTCCCTTTAGAGCGAGCTTGCCGGGATAGGGAAACATCTGCGAGAGGGAAAACATCCACCGGGAGCCGGAGGGCATGCCGTTCACGTCCCTGTTGAAGGTATAGAGATTGCTCGTACCTTCATTTTCGTAACCCACCATAACCATGGGATCGGCAAGGCTCATGGCTTGGGGGATCCTGTGCTCAGCAGCCGTCGTTCTGGCCTGAAGGGCCTGGATCTCGGGATTACTCCTGAGAGCTTCCAGGAGCAGATCCCGGAGTTTTACCGTCCCCTCATCGGCAGAGCCAGTAAAGACGGGGAAGAAAAGAAAACAGAGAGTCAGGAAGACTGAAACCACCCCACCCGCCGGTTTTCCCACCCTGAACCTAAGCCCTGAAGCTGTGCTTCTTCGCCTTGCCGACATTTCCTACCTCACATCGATATTGAACTTAGCGCGTTTGATCTTATCGCCATGTTTGATCTTAATAGTCACATTCCAGGGACCGGACATGGAGAAGTTCAGCTTGCCCTTATATTTACTACCCTGCAACTCCGTGTCGGCCTTGTAATTCATGGGCGGCATGCCGGGCATGGCAGGCATGGAATAGTCCACCGACACCTCGGCGTCCTGGATGGCGCCGCCCGCGGTATCCTTCAGCACAATAGTCATGTTGTTGTCGCCTCTTATCGGGGGATTCTTGTCAATGGCAATCATGACCGTGTAATCTCCCGTCTTTTTTGTGAGTTCAAAATCCTTCGCCCAGGCCGCACCGGCCACCAACAAAACCATCATAACTGCTACCACTAATCTTTTCATTTTCTTTCTCCTTTCATTAATATCCTGATGAGCATCTTCATGTTCATCGGTATGATACTATCATCAAGAACCATGCCATGCCAGACGATATTAACTTAGTCAATACTTTCAGTTGATTAGAGAATTATCCGGTTGACGCCGACGTGATGGTGTTGAATATTCATCAAGATTAGGTAGAATATCCGCCACCTCACATAGGACATTACCAAGTACGATTTCCCGGTCCACCCCGCCCATGATTGCGCTATGTTTCGGATTGACTGCAAGGTGGTTCGGTTAAGTAATCTTTTATATTACGTCTTCGAGCAACTGTCCGTTCTCCTTCAGCCAGACCTTGGCTTTGTCCATCAGCGGCGCCTGTGTGCGGACAATGTTCCAGAACCTGGGCGTGTGATTGGTCTCTATAAGGTGGGCGAGTTCGTGGACGATAACGTAGTCGATGACAAACATCGGCGCCTTGATCAGCCGCCAGTTGAAGCCGACGTTGTTACTGGTAGAGCAGGATCCCCAGCGGTAGCGGTTATCGGCCATCTTAACTCCCGCCACCTCAACGCCGAGCTGGCGGGAGTGGGCCTTCACCCTGGGAGCGATCTTTTCTTTGGCCTTGCCGATGTACCATTCCCGCAAAGCTTCTGCCCGCTTTTCTCCCAGGATCGCCGGAATCAGGAAAATACGTCTAAACTGAACCTTTGACAACCCTTCCTGAACCAGCTCGATGCGGTACTGCCGCCCCAGGTAGAGCGCCGCTTCGCCGCTGACCAGTTCCTTCCCCGGCGCATGGGGCAGGTCACGATACTTCTGGGGGTGGTTCATCTTCTCGTAGATCCATTGACGTTTGGATGCGACCATCTGGTGGATATTGTCGTCAGCCAACCCTGTCGGCGCATGCACCACGATGCTCCGATCGCGTTCGACGGTGATGGTTAGTTTACGCCGCTTGGCCGATCGTTGAATCTTGTATTCCAGTACCACTTCAATCACTCCGCATAGAGGATGATGTCGTTGTTCTTCTCTGCAATCTCCATGATGCGGCTGATGATATGGGCGCGGCTTTTCACCAGCCCGGGGAGTTGCGAGAACTCCGGCGCCAGCAGAACATCCTGGAGATCCGCCCGGAGCTTGTTGCGTGCCGGAATGCTTTCCCAGAAACCCGTGAGTTTTAGTTCGCGTTCCACCGCGAGGAAGGTTTTCTGGGTCAAATCCACCAGATGGCTGATCTTGTCCTCTTCGCCCGGCTTCTCGGTCACGCCGGGCAGTCCTTCCGCAAGATCGTCTGCGCCGCCCCCAAATATATCCCCGAAGATTTCCCGCTTGAACATCCGAAACAGGGGCATTTGTTTCTTGCGATGCAGTCCATAAGTCGGCTCCTTGGCAGCTTTCATGATACGCTGCCGCAGCTTCTCCAACTCTATGTAGATCTTGTTCCAGTTTACGTGGAACTCCTCAAAAATCGCCGCCAATGCCTTGGCGAAGGAGGCCTGCAGTTCCGGGTCGTCATTCAGCTCTACATCAAGATGGTGACGGATGGCGTGTTCCACCTCCGCCGCCTTGGTCTTGGTGCGACCCCTGAGGCCTACCTGCTTTTCAAAGTCTGCATCAAGGATGGAGATCGGCTTGATCTTGACGTCGATCCCTTTCGACGCCAGATAGACGTCCGTAATGCCGCGCAGCTTGGGCGGAATGCCTTTCATGCTGAATCGCGCGTCGTGCAGGTGCTTTTCGGCGAGCACATTGATCTCGGCCAAAGCCTGGTAGTCGGCCATATAGTCGAGGGCCTGCCGGGCCGGGAAGACCAGGTTCAGGCATTTTGTCAGCTTCTTGAAGGCCAGCAGATAGTCGAAGCGCAGATCCTCGTCATAGAACAGATCGAAGAAGGCGTCGTGATCGTGCAAGTTCGTGAGGCCATGCTTTTTAAGCAGCTCCATGAGAGCCGCATGGCTGGCCGCGAGGTCGCGCAGTTCGTCCTCCGGAAAACCCAGGCAGTCGATCACCTCCTTCTGTTCCCGCTCATCGTAGGTGTCGATCGCCTTCTTCAGGTGGTGGCCGACGCCCACGTAATCCACGACAAAGCCCTTGTCCTTCCCTTCTCCCGCCACGCGATTCACGCGGGCGATGGCCTGGAGGAGCGTGTGGGCGACAATCACCTTATCCAGGTACATCACCTGCTCCACCGGGGCGTCGAAGCCGGTGAGGAGCATGTTGTTGACGATCACGATGCCCATGTCGCCGGTGACGCCTTCCTCAATATTCCCGAAGGCCATCTTGAAGCTCTTGATGCTTGCCTCGTGTTTGGTGTCATCTGTGTAAGGTTTAAGGTGCGGCAGGTCGTTATGGTTGCCGGAGATGATGACATCAGTCTTGAGCTTTCCCAGCCGGTCGAGGTCGAGCTTCCCCGGATTTTCCTTCTTCAGCGCTTCCAGGGCCGCTGCCAGGGCGGCATCGATGTATTCCTTATACCGCACCGCCGCCTCGCGGGAGGTGCCCACAACCTGCGCCTTGTAGCCGTTCGGGAAGACATGGGTCAGGTAGTGGGCCACCATATCTTTGGCCTTGGCTTCGATGGTCGGTTTGGCTTCCAGGTAGGCTTCACGGGAGCCGTACCCCAGGATCTCCAGGCGCTCCTGGAGATTGTAGTCGCTGAAGACGTCCGCAAAGGCCCTGTCCATGCCCGTCTGATCGGCCACCTCGGCGTTGTGGGTGCGGCCTTCATAGACGATCTCCAGGGTCACGCCGTCGTCGATGGACTGGCGCATGGTGTATTTGTCGATGTACTCGCCGAAGACCCGCTCCGTCTTGTCGATGGGCGTGCCGGTGTAGCCGATGCGGGCGGCGTTGGGGATTCCCTTGTCAAGGTTGGCCCCGAGCATGGCGTACTGGGAGCGGTGGGCCTCGTCGGTCATCACCAGGATGTGGGGGCTCCTGTTCAGCTCCGGGAAGGTCTCCGTCAGGTCGGCTTCGCGAAACTTGTGGATCATGGCCATGACCAGGTCCGAGGAGTCCGAGCGCAGGAGTTCCTTGAGCTTCTTGATGCTGTCGGCCACTTTGACCGTAAAGCCGATGCTCTGGCTCGTTTCGGTCAACTGCCCTTCCAGTTGGGTGCGGTCGGTCACGAAGACCACCTTCCAGTGGGAGAGCTGGGCGTGGCGGTACATCTCCCGCACCATGAACATCATGGTCAACGACTTGCCCAATCCCTGGGTGTGCCAGATGATGCCGCTCCGCTCCCGGGGGTTTTCGCCAGCCAACAGGCGCTTCACCGCCAGCTTGACGGCGCGGAACTGCTGGTAGCGCCCCACGATCTTGATCGTCTCGCCCTTGTCGTTCGTCGAAAAGAGGGTGAAGGTGCGGATGAGATCGAGCAGGTTGTCCCGGTCGAGCATCCCGGCGACGAGGCGCTGCTGGTCGTTGGGACCGCTTTCGCCGTGGGGGAGGTCGTCCACCGTCCGTGGGTAGGGATCGGCCCACCTGTAGAAGTACTTCTCGCCATGGGTGGTGATGGTGCCGAACTTGGCCTCGTTCCGGCAGGTGGCAATGACGATCTGGTTGTAATAGAACAGGGGCGCGCTCCCCTCGCCCTTGGCGCCGCGCTGCTCGCTGTAACGGAGGATCTGATCGATAGCCTCGGGGATGGCGTCCTTGACCTTGGGCGATTTGCACTCGATGACCGCCACCGGCAGGCCGTTCAGGAAGAGGACGATGTCCGGGACGATATGGTGCTCCGTCCCCAGGATGCGCACCTTGAGCTGGCAGACGGCGATGAAGCGGTTGTTGTCCCGCCGGGTGAAGTCCGCGAACCGCACCGTCGGGCTCTTCTCGCCCGTCCGGCGGTTCTCACTCACGCTGGTATTTTCCAACAGCAGTATGAAAACATGGCGGTTGTTCTTGATCAGATCGGTCCCGGGGAAACTCGCCGTGAGCAGCTTGACCGCTTCCTCCACCTGATCGTCTTCCAGCCAGGGATTGATGACCTTGAGCTGCTCCCGCAGCACCGGCAGCATGACGACCCCGGTGAAACTCTCCCGGAAGGAATCGCCGGGGTGCTGTTTACCGTCAAGATCAATGACCTCCCAACCCAGCCCGTCAAGCTGCACGAGGAAGGGCTTTTCGACATGGTTGCGCTCATCGAGCTTGATGTGCGGGGGCGTCTTATCCTGCATCATACCATCCATCCTTCTGAGGCGTAGGTGACGGTGGATTCGCGAGCCGTGGTCGGATACACAGACCTGTCCTCGGATAGATTCAGGCGATCCGATTCCCATTTGGCGGGATTGTTATGGATGTAATCCCGTATCCGGTTCAATTCCCTTTCGTTGCGCACGATATGTTCCCAATAATTACGTTGCCATACCCTGCCGGGGAAGGGTTTCCAACCCCATTGTTTCACCCCATCGGCATACCGTTTGGTCGTCATGGTTTTGAACCGATGCACAATATCCCCCAATGTCAACGTTTCCACCGCATTTACCGTAGGGGCAACCCCCTGTGGTTGCCCCTTTCCCCGTGCCTGCCCTGGTGGTTGGGCATTTGTATCCGGGCAACCACGGGGGGTTGCCCCTACGATGCCCCGTCCAATGGTCCCGGCGATGATAAAAATGCCATGAACGTGGTTCGGCATAATGACAAATTCATCAATGTCTATTCCGCCGTAATGTGACGGAATTTCATCCCAAACGATTTGAATCATATTGCCCGCATCATTCAATATCATTTCCCCGCCCACAATGGCCCCAAATAGATGTTCCTGATTCTGCGTGCAAATGGTAACAAAATACCCCCCGGCCTGTGAATAGTCATATCCCCGCAGTCTGATGGACCGGCGGCGTTGGTTTTCGAGATTGGCGTTTGGAGGCTTTTTGTCCACCGTCATGGTTTCTCCATTACAACCCAATGTCCACCCTTGTCGGGACCGACACGTTCAATGACCTGGGTTGCCTGCAATTTATTAAGGATGCGTTGGACGGCGCTGGGGGATTTGCCGATTTGTTTTGCCAGTTCCTTGATCGAAAGACGGCCGTCTTGCACCAGCATATGTATAATCCGATCCGGTGTTTTCTGTAGCGTTTCCTGTAGCGTTTCCTGTAGCGTTTTCTCTTGATCGCTTGCTAGAACCGACTCTTTAATGGCCTGCAGAATGGCGGCGAGCATGAAGTCAATGAAGTCAGTCGCATCGGCAGATTGGTCGGCCCGGACGAGGGCGGCATAGTAGTCCTGTTGACGGTCCCGGATGATGCTTTCCACCGGGAGGAGGGCAAAGATCGGCCGCCAGCGGCTGAGGATAAGCGTCTGCCAAAGTCGTCCCATCCTGCCGTTGCCGTCATCAAAAGGATGAATGAACTCCAGTTCGTAGTGGAAAACGCAACTGACGACAAGAGGATGCTCGTCGGTCTCTTCCAGCCAGGCGAGGAGATCGTCCATGAGTGCAGGTACTCGCTCGGACGGTGGTGCGACATGGATGACTTTCCCTCCCCGCTGGATGCCGACCCCGCCGGAACGGAAACGTCCCGCTTCATCGGCCAGCCCGGCCATCACCAAGCCATGCGCGGCAAGCAAGTCCATACGGGAATGGGCGACCCAGCCGGGCAGTTTCTCATACGCGGCAAAGGCGTTGCGCACCTCCTGAATTTCACGGGGTTGCGCCAACACCTTTTTGCCGGCGAGAACCGCCGTAACCTGTTCGAGACTGAGCGTATTGCCTTCGATGGCCAGCGATGCCTGAACGGTCCTGATGCGGTTGCCGCGCCGCAGGACGGGAACAACAGCACTGTCAGATCCCACTCGGAGCTTTCCCAAAGCCTCGCCAATCTGCTCGATGCTGTGCAGGATGGCGGGGGTGATGCGGTAAGGCGGCGCGTATCGGTCAGTCATCGATTGCTCTCTATTTGCTAATGCTATCCTGTTCAATCCATACAAACCGGACGTGTGAGGGACAATCCATCCACCACAGTGCAGAATCATTTTTCGAATGACTCTTATTACCTTAAATTCACACCGGTCGTCTTACTGATGAAAGGTGGCGTCAAATCATTTATGGCTCTCATGAATCTTGTTGACGGCGCCTTTGTGATACGCAAGTTCCAGATTCTTTTTGATTTGCACAACGGCAATTGTGTGTGAAAACTTGCTATCCACACTGCCGGTTCTTTCTTCGTAACGGCGTAGTTTGATCAGCAGCAAAAGGTCCTTATCGAGCCTGGAAAGAACGCCTCTCAGAAATTCCTCGGAACACACAAGCCTGACACCTGATGGGCATTTCTCATCTTCGTATTTATTCCCACAGCCCCATGCTTCTGCACGCGCCACCTTTCTCCCGGAGGAATCCTTCCAAATCCTTCGAAATGGGTCATTGAACTTTATCGAGAAAGTTCGGTTGATATATTTTGTGAAATTAGGACGATGCATTGCCCGGATTGAACCCAAAGGATCTTCTTCATCGAGTCTTCCTCCCCGTTCAGGGCATACAACCCAGGGCAAGCCCCAATCTCTCCGATCATGAAAGTACTCGCTTCCATCGTCTGACTCTCCATAATTTGGAAGCCACGCGAAAAAGGGTTCTTCCTCAATAAGTTTTTTTGCCAGGGATTCACATACGTTGTGCGAAACCAGGGACGAAGTGATACCGACGGTAATGTTATCCAATGAAGTCCAGAAAGCATTCACAACGATCTCCTTGCCTGCGCCTGAACCAAAGCTAATCAAATTCATTAGTTTGGCCTTATCCCCGGTTATGGCCAAGTTCCGCTCCCCCTTTTCGAGCAGGTTGACTACGACGCCAAGTGCTGGTCGATCAAGTCCGTCTGACAGCCACAAACCATCTTTTCTGGTGAGTACGTATCCATTCAGCCAATCCTGCCATGGGTTATCGTTGTACGAATCGTCGGTTACCGGATACAGTCGGAGGAAACGCCCTGCCACCAAAAACATCGCATGCCACGCAAGCTGCTGGCCGTATGTATGATACGACGAATTCATTGCCGCCAAGCGATGGCTCCCGCCCTCCTCGCGGCCCCCTTTATCGTACATGCTCTTTGCCTCGGGATCAAAGCCGTGAACTTCTTCAGACAGGCGGTCCCGCACATCCCATCCCGGCCTTCCGAAAACATCGCTCAGGTGATGGACATCATATTTATCGAAATCATAATCCAAGTAGAACTCCGCTCCCGGTTTCGGTGCCCCTTTGGGTCGGTCTTTATAGAAATAATGGCCTTCATTTAGCTTTCTTCCTAATCGTGGAAACGGGGAGACATTGATGTCCTTGATCATTTTTTCCTTCGCCGCTGAGACTCTCAAGTGTCCGCTGTTAATGCAGGCCAAGACTGCTTGTGCAGCGAAATGTCTCATGAGCACATGCGGCGAATCTTGATCATGAATGATCGCGACAAGGGCGGCATGGTACTGTGAGATGCGTTCAGGAGCATCCAACGCAATTCTGGCCAGAGCGATCAGAAGCCAAAGTCGTGCATGCATATAATAAAAAGGTAGCTCCGGTGCCTGGAAGGGACGGGCGTCTTTCGATGTAAACCGTGCAACCAGCGCATCTACGACATCCCACTTTCCGAACCTCGCGAAGCATCTCACGCTATGTGCAGCCCGCCACCTGTCGGAAGCATGAGGTGAACCCAGCATTCGCCATACCAATCCTGAGGCTATTTCGATTGGATCGTTGGCTGGATAGATTCCTGCCTGCCATTGGCCATCGGTTACATTTGAAGCCAGTTTGGATGAATTGCTGTTCAATAATCTTTTCAGTGCCGATCCCCCGGCGCCAGGATCTGCTTGATCGCAAACGAATGAAGCGAGTCCTAGCCACACGGAAGCCGCGGTTTGGGAATCTGATGACGCCGAGACTTTGACGAGTTCCAAGGCCAATGTGGTCATGGAAATCCCCGAAAGATCGTATAACTCCTTCAACTGGTATCCCGACAATTGGCCATGGCCGATGAAAGCACCCGCATGGAGCTGCAATATCGGTATGGCAAGAGACTCATAAGTGGCTGGCAATGACATCGCTGATTCTTCCCATATTATTTTGCATTCCTTCAACTCTTTCAATTTCGTATAGATATCAAGATTCTCAAGGTGGGAGATGGTGGTTATGTAATGAGACCGATCCGTAAAGGACACCTTTGACCGGAGATTTTCGAAAAATGTCCCTTTGATATCGTAGATGTGGTGCATCTCCTTAAGCTCGGTTATCGCCTTTCCCAAGGAGGCCCCATCATTGGGGTCTGTTTTCGCAGCCAACTTCTTGAGCTTGATCCGGTTCTGCCTGTCTGCATCAAGGGTTTCTTGGGGGGACCGTGGATCGGGCCTGCCATGATAATTCAGGTGCTCATTGCGCTCGGCACGAACTCTGGCGAAATGCTCATGCGCCGCGGAAAGATAAGTCGTGGTTTCCGCTTCATTGCCCAAGGATCTTTCTGCGACGGAGGCTAGTGCAGCTACGGTTCTATCCATGGGACTTCCGGGGTTATTGCTTTCGAATTGTCGGATCAATTCGCTGACCAACGCACCGCGGTTTGGATAGTTCTTTTTGTCAATCACTTCGGCCAACGTTTCCGTGTTGCAGCTCCACAATTCAGCGGGATTCGATAGCCTCAGCAATGCCAAAGCATCGTCCGGTGAAATTTTATCATCTTCGATAAGCGCGACCATATAGGGCAGAAGGGTATAATTCAGTGAAATCTTCGACCGGTCATCCCACCGGGAGAGCTTTGCCAGGGCTCGACAGCCCGAAGTTCTCGAAAGAGCCTTCGCAAAGGCGAACCAGGGGAATTTTTCTTCCTCACCGGGCATATTGAGTTCACAGATGTTTGTGAGCGTATGAAAATCCTGCTCGGTCAGTTCATCCCCTCTCAGCGACGAAGCGAATAGCAGAAGTTCATTCGTGAATTGATAGTCTCCGGAGCCGATGGCATCCATCTGTTCGAGACCTTCTCTGAAGTAAGCTGCTGCCTCCTCTCTGCTGGCCGCCAATATTGCCCGCGCAAGTTGCCCGTAGAGGGAGGACCTGGAACTAACATCATCCTCGTTCTCGATCAAAGAGCGGGCTTTCAAGGCGAGTTTGCCGGCAAGTGCATGCAGGGTCCTCCTTTTCGCGAGAATGCTTATCACCTCGATACACGTTGGCGCGGAAACCATATCTTGTTTCAGCAACCGATCAAGGAACTCTTCGACGGACTTAACCCCAAGGTCTCCCCGTGCCCAAAGCGCAAAAACGACAAATTGACGCCCCAGAGAATGGAAAAAGTAATTGATCTTATGAGAACTGTATGGGTCCCGTTTCTCCCTTGCCGTTGACCAGGCATCCAGTAAGTCCCGAAATGCCCTGTCACCTTTATGGATGGGTGCGCCCAAGACGCTGGCGAAGGCCCTTGTCAACGAAAGCAGGGGGTCCAGCCGATCATTGATAAACCTCTCCGCTCTCTGTTTGGACTCGTAAGTGAAGGTTTTTTGATCTCTCTTTGGTTGATCTTGTTCGGACCGAACATGGCATTCCAGGCAGGTTTTCAACGCCTTTTGGAACTCGATACCAGAAACCCCATCGCTTGTTGGATCACAGATTACATGCAGTTCCTGCGGGAGAATGTCTATTTCCTTAAGAAATTCCCCTTTAACTACTGCCTTCAAGGCGGCAATCGAGAGAAATATGAAGGTACGTTGTCGATCCGAAAACTGATCGGAAAAGTCCCAAATCTGTGGTCTCACCTGCGGTATGCAGCCGAATATCGTCGCTGCTTCTGCGGATAACCCCGCAGCGACAGCCATTGCTGACGATTTAAGAAGACCATCCTGAAGGCGATAATTTCGTCCATGCCAAAAATCGTCGTTCATATCCAGTTTCGTTTTTCTTTGGCAGGCCTTCGACAGTTTCTTAATCAATTCGCTGCCAGCGGCTTCATCCAGTTCCAAAAACGACAGCGCCGCAGCAACGACGCCAACGTCACCCATCGTTTTTCTTAAGAAGCCTTTGACATCCCACTCTCTCCATGAGGTGGCCGTTTGGTCCATCAAGCCGAACAGATGCTCACAGACTTCGTAGGCATACCAATCCTTCCATTCGCGCATGAAGCCAAGCGCATGCTCGGTGCGATTTTGAGTGATGAGGCAAAAAGGAATGGCCGCGATGTCAAGCCGCTCGGGACCTGCTTGATTCATACCCGGCTTATGAGCCTTTTGCCGGGAGTGATAAAACCATTCGTCCGCGCTGACGGCATGCCGATAGGCTTCAGGGGCATCGCCTGACAAAGCATTGGCTATTGAAAGCCTAGCGTGCCTTGTTCCTGGCCAGGCAGTTCGGGTCTCGAAAAGACGCCTTGTCGCATCCACATCGTGCGCCGCAATCACCAGATCCGGATAATCAAGAATATAGGCAGTCCCTCTCTGATCGCTGGCAGCGATCGTTGAAAGCTCCACCAAGAGACGAACTACCTTGTTGTAATCGCGTTTGTTTGAGGCGTGGCGGACGGCTGCCTTTAACCTGGCGTAACGGATGTTTCGTTTCCCCACCGCGCTCGTAATGGTGTCCGGGAACCTTTCGTCGAAAGCAAGTTCGAACAGCCGTTTCCCGTCATCGAGTTTCTGCAGCAAGCCGGGCAGTGCGCGCGCGGCATAGACGGAGCTGCTTTGGCGATCCAAAAGGTTCCCGGCAACCAACTGTAATGCTTTATCATCAGAACCGAATTTGTCTCTAAGCAGCGTCTCCGTAGGTTCATCGCGAAACATCAAGCCGTGGTTTGTCCGTTCCAGCAAAGGAGCGAGGTCTGCGGCGAAACTCTCGATGGCGCTGATATCCATCCCATAAGCACTCGCATACTCGTCAATGGGCACGGGAGGAGGCAGGACGGCCAGTCCTGCGAGAAAGGCGTCAATTTCCGTATTTTTGTAACCGCGAGTTTCAGCGGTGGCAAGGGCCTTCTGTATTCGCTCGGACAAGAGATCGTCCAGTTCGATCGTCTTCCCGATTTCCAATCTGTCAAGCAATCCCCTGTCACTGGTGGCAAGATGTTCCAGAATGCGGGCATTGCCGCCTGATCGCGCCTGCGCTACCTGCAGTTCCGCTTCGGTTACGTTGGGAAGGCGGTCGCGCAGATAATGAGCGGTCTCCGGCAGGCTGAATGTTTTCAATGGGAAGTCATAATGCGGGACATCCCCTACGGATATTGCTTTGCGATGCGAGCGGCAAGAAACAATCAGTTTCACTCCGGGAACCGCTCCGCCATAGTGGAAGCTCTTCAGGAGTAAAGTAGGGAAAGCTTCCTCCTTGCTGTCTTTAGCATGCTCTGCAGCATTGTCGATTGCATCGATAATCAAGACGATGTTCCTCTCTGCGGAAGCTGTGGCGAGTGATGTGACAGACTGCGAAAGTCGCCGTCGAACTGTCCTCAGAAGGGATTCTACGCTGTCATTGTCCGGCAGTAGCGGGTCACAAAGACCGCGACACGCAAGGGTGTTGATGATATGAATCAGGCCACGCTTCGGAAGATGCCTGGAATCCTCCGGTGCGCGATATGCCCCACCGCCGAAGCAATCAAAGAACAGCACCTCATGGTGACCGGAAAGAGACTGCGCAAGACTATCCAGAAAAACGGTTTTTCCTGCACCCCCTGCCGCATGAACGAGTAATGGTTTGTCGAGTTTGGGGACAAGCGCAATCGCTTCCGCGAGTTGCTCCCGCTCGACAACCTTGCCGACTTGGGGAAGGCTTGCGGGACAAGGCAGGAGTTCGTCTGCGGAAGGGATGTGCAGTGTGGCGAGAACGTCTATGTGGCTAATGACGTTCCTGTTTGTTCCTGCATAACCTGCCTTGTCACGAACCATCTGCCGTAAGGCGCCAAGGCGTGTGTGCGCCATGGCATCCGACGCGGCGGACCAATCCACGATGGCTCTCGAAAGATCTCTTTTAGTATTTGTGAGACTCCCTGCCAATCCTGTGAAGAGACACTTGCCGGCAAACTCGACCAGCTCTTCGCCGTCTAGCCCACTTGCCACCTTGAATTGTTCGGCTTGCCTCTTAATCGCTCCGGATAGAGCTATTCGATTCGCAATATTTGTGATCGCTCGCTCCAGGGCCGAGTCAATAGGCCTGTTTGTGATTAATTCGAATTGGAGCTTCTTTCGAGCTACTTCATCGCCATGACTTCTCTTGAGGTCCAGATACGTTGCTGCGAATTTCGTTATGGTTTCCTTGGCGTCGCTTGCGCGAAAACCGCGGTCCTTCTTGCTCACGGAGTATTTGAACTGAACGATGGTTACCCTATCCGCCGCTTTGAACGTGGCTCTCGTTCCGTAATAGAGCGTAATATCCGCAATCTCAACAGTTTCCGATGCAGCCGTTGCCTGGTCCGCAGGATGTAACCCTTCAACCGCTATCCCGACAATGTTGTCAGTGGGTAGCAGGAGTTGCAGGGACTTGCGTGCGGTCCACGCCTCGTGGAACTCATGCCCGTCACGGGATGCTCTGACGCTGTTAACGGATTGTGCTTTTTTTGCCATCTGCTTTAGCCTAGGTTCGAGCTAAAAAACTTTGCTGTCAATGCGGATTAGCCATTGCAGCCCTGTTTCCGCATGGTTGATGCGGTAAGGGCGAATATACTTCGCCGTCATGGGGAGGCAACCTCCATTCCGTTCCGCATCGTGGTGATGCGCTTCCTGCCCGTGAGCAAGTCTTGCATAAGGGCGGTTTTGAGGAAGCGGAGTTTATTGTTACGATCTAACAGAACCCGATGCTTTTCCGCCTCTCTGCTAAGCACATCCCCGATCTTCAATTGTTCACTGTATGCCGGGAGTGGGACGGGAAAAGATTTCAGCTGAGTTGAATTAATGGATGCCAAGTTTGTTGATTGTTTGGAGGCAAGAACAAAAAATGCTTTTCCGTAGGGTGATGACGAAACCGCGGCTAAATAATCTGATACAAGAATCCCCGATTTAGGTCTGACCTTAAAAACGTGATTTTGATGCAAGCAGTTATGAATTTCACCCTTCCACACCGAACCACGACCGAGTTTGTCGTAATCGCCACCCTCGTTCATCAGAACATCGCCAACGCGCAACAAATACTTTTCAACATTAGATTTTGGAATTCGGATTATGTTCACAAAGGAAAGATCGAGATAACCATCTTGAACGTTAGCTACACGGAGATATGGTAGTTCAATGGTTTCCGGTCCACTATAAATCTTTCCCAACGTTATTCCGGAACTGATTTCAGAAACGTTGCCAAGGTGGACGGTTTTCCACTCCAAAGGAATTCTACCCAGAGAAGAGTCTCTGAATTTATGGGTTTTCTCGGAGCGGAGGTTGCCGTGTTCGTCGATGCCGCGGGTGAGGATATCCTGCATCAGGCCGGTCTTGATGCGCTGCTGCTTGACAATCAACGCTTCGGTCTGTGCAATCGCCCGATCCACCGTCGAAAGGATTTCGGCGATTTTGGCTTGTTCGGATAGCGACGTTGGGAAATCAAGCTCAATGGTCGATAGGGCAGCCTTTGAAATCTCAGCAAAGGTCGTTCCTTCTCCGAGATTCTTGAGCTTATCGATATTGAACAGGACGTTATAATAAGCGAATTCAGGATGGAATCCACTCTTCAGTTTTATCGTCTTGCAACCTTGATTGGTACAGAACGGAACTGCCGGAAGAGCAACGTAGCCAATTGGCGCGCGAGAGGAAATTACCAAGGACCCAGCCGGCGAGAGCTTTGCTGAACAGCTATTAAGCCCTCTCTCAGTTATCATCTTTCCTGAATCACAGAGATAAGGAGTCTTCAGCTTGCTCAGGTCATTCGGCGTGACCCATACAATTTCACCATCCCAGAAGGATCGATTTGACGTGTAAGGTGTTGCTCCGGAAACAATTGTCCCGATTTCGTCAAGCCGCTTTGTTTGCCAACCTTTCACAGCCTTCATTTCACTTCCCATCGGCCCATCTTTTTGCCGCCTATTCTTTGTAGCATGCCTTTAGTCTTCAGTTTATTGACACTGTAGCGTATGCCTATTTCGGACAGGCCTAATTGCCGTGCCATCTCTTTTTGAGTCATCGATGGATTGGCCGTTATCAGTTCAATGATGGCTTTTTCCGTAACGGAGAGGGGCTTATCGATAGTCTTATCGATAGTCTTTTCGATAGCCTTTTCCAACCTGTCATAAGATGGCCGGTTAAAGGCGGCTATGAAAAGTTGGGCTACTTCCTGGAATTGTACGGTGGGCTCCTCAGCAAGAATGAGGCGCATGCCGCGTCCCCAGGTCTCGACCATCTGGATGTGGCGCAGCAATTCGGCAATGAGGGGGTTCCGCCGCCGGGAAACATTGCCCTTGCGTATCCGGTCAATGGTCAACCCGCCGTAAAGCTCACCGGGATTGCGGATTTCAACGCGGTCTTTGAAAATGGCTACCTGCACATAGTCCGGGTCGCGATAGTCGCGATGACAGAAGGCGTTGATGATGGCTTCACGCATGGCGGCTACCGATATTTCAGGCACATCCACGCGGTAGAGGCCGTCGAGTTTCATGCCGATGTGAATATTTTTGAGGATGTATTTTTGCGCTTCTTCGATGAGATCCAGGATGTCGCCGGTAAAGTCGTGGCGATCAATAATGGTGGCGCTGTCCGTTGAGGCAAAGACGGCGCAGCGCAGTTGCAGCGCAGGTTCTTTCGCAAAAAAAAGAGGGGCCGCATTGACTAATTGCCCCTCCTGTAGCAGGCCCAGTTTTTCCAGTACATTCTCGACCTTGTCCCATACGAGACCGGCACGTTTCACAAAGGCTTTCATTTTTCTTTCGTTGAGGTCTTTCAGGTCGGATGTGCAGGGCTGGCTGTCCCACCGGAGCGCCTCACGGTTCCTGGCAAGGATCAGGTTCTCAAGCTCTTTGGCGGTGAGATGCCTGTCCTCATCGGCCACACGCATATAAGCCCTGCCGTAAGCAAAATAAGGAGCTTCTTTTCCGGTAAACGCCACTTTCATGCAGGTTTTGCCAACCAGGGTTTCCACGGTGATATGCGGGAATATTTTCGGCTCAATGTGCGCGGCGACGGCTTGCGAAAGATCTCGCAGGGTCTTTTCGGTCACGTCCAGGCCAACCACCACTCCGTCGCTTCTTATGCCGAACCATAGTTCGCCGACGCCATGTTTGTTGAGAATGGCGGCAATGGAAATCAGTCCGTCTTTGAGTTCAGCCAGACTTCTTTTCAGTTCAACGGATTCACTTTCCTTCATGGTTGATTTTCCCTTAAGTAAAAGGCGGTTAAACGCGCTTTTACAATGTACTCAATAGGATGAGTGATTTTACTCACCGCAATGCATGTGTCAAGAACGATAGCCGATCATCAGACGTTCCCTTCATGATAAGTCCCCCAGATAACCCAAGCCTCTCAAAAACCCGTCCAGTGTCTTCAGGGTTTTGGTCCGCTGTTCTTCCAGCTCGCGGCTGGAGATGGCGTATTTGTCCCAGAGATTTTCTACCGAGGCGACGAGGCCCCGTTTTTCGACATTGAGGTAGCGGGTCAGCTCGCCTGTGGCGAGGTCATAGAGTTTTTTCAGGATCAAGCCGCGGGCTCCCTCTTCGGTGAGTTGGCCACCGATAGCGGCAAGGAGCCCATCGGTTTTGGCGAGCCGGGCAACGAGGGCGGCCTTGTCCTTGTTCAGGGCGGCGATCTTCTTTTTGTCGTCCTTGTTGGCGGAATCGAGGTTCGCGAGCCCGGCATTCACCTGACGGATCAGTTCTTGGTTTTCGGCCTTGAACTCGTCGCCGCCGAGGCGCTTGAGCTGGAGCTTGAGGGTCAGTTCGTCGGTTTTGGTCTTCAGGACGGCCTTGATTTCTTTGATCCGTTTTTCGATGTCGGTGATGGCCTGTTCCTGCGCCTGGAAGGTAGCACGCTCCTTGTCGGCGGAAGCGCCCGTGTTGCACTTGAGGTCGTCGATCAGGTACTTGAGGGCCTTCTTGATGACGGCGGCGGTCACGGTTTCGTCTTCCGCAGGCTCGTAGGAAGCCACTTCCTGGGCTGCTTCCATCTCTTCGGCCAGCTCGCCCTGGGCCTCACCGATCCGGGACTCCAGCGTCTCGATCTCTTCGGCCTCGGTTTGGAAGAACTCGGCAATGAGATATTCGTCAGGAATCAGCGCGTGGTGCCACCCGGTGGAGATGATGGTCTTCAGGTCGTAGCGGATCTGCTGCCACCAGTTCACGAACACGCCGGCGCTCTTGAACTCGTCGAGGACGCCCAGGGGAATGAGCTTGTCTTTCAGCGTGGTCAGCAGTTCGTGGCGGACTTCCGGCATCTTTTTGCCGTTGTGCAGTCCGGAAAAATCCTCACGGGCAACAGCCCACCAGGCTTCCAGGGCGTCGTGGTGCGCGGCAAGGGTGTCCCGGAGGGCCGGATCGGCTTCGAGAGCGGCCTTGATGGCGGGCTTGGCTTCCATCGAATCGCGGAAAGCGAGGTAACCGGGCCGTTCAGGCCGGAAGAGCG
>JBAQLR010000063.1:0-3841 GCA_049302035.1 Syntrophales bacterium | reverse complement strand
CTACGCAAATAAAGACGGCCATGGGCGACTACCGATGGTCTACCGAATCAGTAGCCAGAGACCGGTTGTTCCTGGAGTACTTGGGAGTGGCAATCAAGTAGTGTACGCTTTATCCGATTTTCAGGTTGGGAACTAACGATATAAAGTGTTCATTTTAGTGCCTCTACTCCCTTGCGGACGTCCTCGAAGCGGTGGGCAAAGTAGTCGGGCGCAACGTTCTCATGGGATTTGTCGCCCTGATTGGAATTGACGAAGATTGTCTTGATGCCCAGCCGTTTCGCCCCGTAAATGTCCCGGTACATGTCGTTGCCCACGTAGAGTACCTCGGCCGGTGTGAACTTCATGATGCCGAGCGCCTTCTCGACGAGTCTCCTATCGGGCTTCCTGAATCCGTAAAGCGCGGAGATGATGAGGGGATCAAAGTAGCCGTCCAGCCCCATGACCTTCATTTCCGGCAGTGCGTAACAGGCCTGGGCGTCGGACACGATGCCCAGGCGATAGGACGGCCGCAGTTCGTCCAGTACCCGCTTCACATCCGGATAGAGCTGGAGACGTTTTCGGGAGATGCCTCGGTAGATTTGGGCCAGCACCAGGGCCAGTTTCCGGCGTGCGGGAGCCGCTTTCACACCCTCCTGCTTAAGGAAAGCGCCCCAGATGGCTTCCACGTCTATTTCCGGGTATTCCTCCCCACCCCCTTTTTTTTGCTCTTTCATGATCTTATAGTAACGGTCCCGCACCTCCCCGCGGTGCAGATGTATTCCCTGGTAGGTCAGAAAATGGGCGATACTGCGGTATATCTCCTCCATGGACTCGTCGGTTTCGATATCGATTAACGTTCCGTAGAGGTCAAACAGGATTCCTTTTATGGCCATAATGCATTTACCTCAATGTTTCCCTGGCTTCATTAAGTAACTGCCGGCGGTAGTTACCGCTGATCCAAGAGTTACGGGCGATGCGCAGGAGGGTCATTCCCATGTGAAACGGAATGCGCCGCGTGATGGACCGAAAGGCGCTGTCCCGGTCGGGGAAGTGGCAGGCATATTCCCAGAGGAAGTGCCCGATAAAGGGTTCCGCCAGCGATTTATTGCCGGCGTATTGCATGAAGAAATGCTTGATCTCGGCGGCCACCCGTCCCACGTCGAAGACCCGGTCGGCCAGCTTCATCCGTTCCAGATCTATCGCGATTACCCAAAGGCCGTCGCCGAAAAGGACGTTGGTGGGGGTTACATCGCCGTGGACGAGGACCTGGTTGTCCTCCCACATAAATCCCTTTTCACGCCACCGTTCCTTCAATTGGTGGAACTCCTCCACCTCCTTCCAGTCAATGTGCCCCCAGTTTTTCAACTGATCCATGATCCGGTCGAAGTAAGAGCAGTCCCTGTTAACGTCCACCCGGTCTCCGGTGGCGGTCCGGTTGTGCATGGTGGCGAGAAAATAGGCGAGGGCCGTGAGCTTCTGGAAAAGGGGCTCCCGGTCTCCTTCCCCAATTGCCTTCAGGATAAAGCTGGAGAGCGTTGTACCGTAACAAAACTCCTCAACCAGCATACAGTCAAGGTTGGCATTACAGCCGAGGGGGCGAGCTATGTAATGAGGATAACCGGTAAAGCCGAGATTGCGCAAATGATGAAGATTGTTGAACTCCCGCTCCATGTGGTGAACGGCTGCCTCCAGCGAGCGGTCCGTGATGCCGTTGAAAAACTTCCCGATAATGCGTGTCTGGCTGCGTCGATCTTCATAAAGATAAACGTGGTTGGATGCCTCGATCATGTACACCCGAAAATCGGGGGATATATTGCCGGCCCCGAGCTGTGTCCCGATTTGCGGCAGGATATCATATTGCAGATACCCGTAGAGTGGATCTTTGGGGGAGAGATGTCCGAGGTATTTCATGAGGCTTCTGTTCGCTTGGGAAGCACGCTATTTGATACCGATATCACTCGGATGCCGTAAGCATAGTGGGCTCTTTCTTCCCCTTCCAAGCATCAGTAAACATCCGGTCAGCAAGCCAATTTTTATTTACTTTCAGTAGCTAACTCAAAGGTACTAATACTGCGGCTGTAGTATATGAGGGGGGGGCAGATAGAGGCGGTGCCTGCCCCCCCCCCCACACTTTAATCCAGGTATTTAAAGGACAGGTTAACCTTGGCTCGGTAGAGGGCTACTTTACCGTCTTCGATGGTCATGTCGAGTTTCACAATTTCTGCGACACGTAATTCTTTTAGACTCTTTGCAGCAACTTTTACCGCATTTTGGGCTGCATCTTCCCAAGAAACTTTGCTTGACCCCACCAGTTCGATAATTTTATAGACACTTTCGCTCATTGTTCTTCTCCTTTCGTTACGTTAAGCAGAGCGATTTCGACGCTCCATTCTTTCAACTGCGTATCAAACTTTTCTTCGTGTGCTTTTCGTTTGTCCGCCATGGCAACTTCCTCGCGGTTGGAACGTTTTTCCTCTCCTCATGATTTCTTGTTGCCCATAACCATATAGAATTCCCTGCCTTCACGGCACGTTCTCCCTTTATTGATCATCTTCATTTCTTCATCATCCTCTTTGCCGGTTTTTTCTCAGCCGCCTTCATGGACATCATCTTCTTCATTTTCTTAAACTGTTCGTCCGTCAACATCGTCCGCTTTTCTTTCATGGCTTTTAACATTTCCAAATGATGGGCTGTTTTTATGTCTGCAATTTTCTTAACTGCCGAGCCGGCCTTCTCGATGTCAAAATCCTTCACCGCCATAATTTCCATGAGTTCGATCTCTGCAATCTTCAGGTCAGCTTTGAAGCGGGCCTGTTTTTTTTGCATTTCGCTATGTAACGGTTTCATTTTCATGATCTGCTCATCGGTAAGCCCCATCTCAGCAGCATGCCCGTTGCACATGCACATCATCATCTCGTCCATCTTGTCCATATTGCATTTTTCCATCATATGTCCATGTCCTTCCTTATGCTCCCCCATGGGCATATCCTTCATCTGTGAAAAAGCGGGGACAGGTACGCTGAGCGCCAGCAAAGCCGCCGCCGCCATTAGAGAGATAGAATACATTGCTTTCATGGTACATTCTCCTTTCATTGTTGTTACTATTTTTAAAAACTCTGTTACTCCTTTTTGACTGCTCATAGTCATCCCGTCATCATACTAACCGATGGTGGTTATGCAGTCAATGAGAATAAAGGTTCCCTCAGCTCTTCTTATGGTGTTGCTCAAGGATTGAAATAGATAGCTGATTTTCTCGTCCGGTAAGCAATGCGTCGTCAGCAGCAGCCCCTGTTTGCCTTGCAGAAATTTTGCTCGCGAAGCCATTCCTGGATGAGCCCCGAAGCGCAACCCACACCGGAGTCAACATGGATAGCGTCCACCGGGCAGTTCTTCGCGCAAGCGCCGCATTCCATACAGGCATTGATATCTTTGATCAGGGCTTTATTCTTCACAACTGAAAAAACCTGATGCGGACAAACCTCCCGGCATCGACCGCAGCCCGTACAAAGCTCCGTGCGCATCTTAAGGGTGGCCACATTTCTAAGGTAAGTGAACCCCTTCATTTATTTCTCCTTGCCACTAACCCCGATAACCTAAAGGTCACAGATAAACGGGATAAGTTCGTTCAAGAAATGGCTTACTGCCAGTAAAACATTTCTGTCTCACCAGTGCGTTAACGAAGTTGCTAAAGGAATAATCCCGCAAGCATGAGGAGAACGCCCATGAGCAGCGCGGCCCCCATGACCGGCATCGCAAGGCGCATCTCCTTTTTCACCCCGGTGCGGGAAGTAAAGTTTGTACAGCCGGTAAAATTGAGCGCATAAAAGGCGCTGATGGCGGGCAGGACGAGCGAGGCCGCCGC
>JBAQLR010000062.1:0-13667 GCA_049302035.1 Syntrophales bacterium | reverse complement strand
TCGTTCCAGTATCCAGGAATCGTAACTGAGGCCCACCGGCCTTTCCCAAAAGTGCTGAAACGTCGCCCCCCACGGTGAGTTGGCTATGAAGAGGGTAACGATGGTCATAACGACAAGGATTATTCCTCCCGACGTTGCCTGGCGTAGAAATCTCTCCAAGGGAGTGATAATGGCGCCGAAGAGCGCTTCCAGAGGGTAAGGTTTTTGTTTCATGGGATGTTTGTCTCCTCTTCACTTGCGGTCGTCAGATCTATTTTTTTTGCTTTTCAGGAGCGAATAAATAAGGGGCCCTACAAAAATAGCCATGAACACGATAAGAAATATGATCTCTTTTAATTCCACCATCGATATCTCCTTCCTTTATCGCACAAAAAAAGGGCCGCCACCCAACATTTACGTTAGATGGCGGCCCGACCATGATAAATCCTTCAGCAATCCGCGGATTGCTGAACCCGTTGCTAATTATATTTTTGTGTAAACTTTACGAAGTTACTAACGTAATTCTTGCAAAATTGTCAAGACTAAAAAATTTAAGATTTCGATCTGTGGCGAGCAAAAGAGTCTCCCCCCTAGGAGCCTGTCGAACTTGTTCTAACATGGTTTATATCGGTGAAATTAAGGACAACTTTTGGAGCATATGTGATAAAGGAGGGAGACGCACCTGAAAAATGCCATTGCAAACACTACCCTGCCGGTAACCAGCGGGAGAAAGGGGGCAACAATCAGTGAAACCGGAAACCATCAGAATCATCGACCGCTGGGCGGGTCAGACCGCCTGCTTCAAGCTAACCTGTCTGCGCAAGCTGGCGGCAGCCTTCCCTCACCGGCCAGCGCCGCTGCCCCCTGTAAAGAAGATACTCTTCATCAAGCTTATTGAGCAGGGCGCCACGGTGCTGGCGGTTGACGCCATCCGGCTGGCCGTGGCAATGGTGGGACGGGCTAACGTCTTTTTCCTGGTTTTTGAAGAAAACAGCGCCATACTGGAAATTTTGAACCTGGTCCCTCGTGAAAACGTCATGATCGTCCGTAACAGGGGATTTTTCACCTTTTTGGGCGATCTGGCAGGCGGTATTTGCAGGATTCGCTGCCGGAAGATAGACGCCGTGGTGGATATGGAGTTTTTCGCCCGCGCCTCAGCAGTGATCGCCTTTCTTACCGGGGCAAAACGGCGCGTCGGCCTCCACCGCTTCACCAGCGAACTTCCCTATCGAGGCGATCTTATGACCCATCGTATCCAGCATAACCCCTATCTGCACACGTCCACCGCCTATACGCTGATGGTGGAAGCGCTCAACATGCCGCCGGAGGAAATTCCTCTGCCCAAAAAAACTGTGCTTACTCCCCCGGCAAAGCCCCCTTCCTTCCAGGCCCCACCGGAAGAGGTGGATATTTTCAGGCAAGCGCTCCTGCAGGAGGGGCTGGATGTAAAAAAGGGGAAGCCGATCATCATTTTGAACCCCAATGCCAGCGATATGCTGCCGCTCCGCAAATGGCCACTGGAAAACTTTTTCGCTCTCGGTACGACAATCTTGAGAGAATATCAGGAATCACAACTGGTAATCACCGGGGCGACATCGGAAAAAAAAGCGGCGGCCGATCTTTGCTTAAGATGGGCATCGCCCCGGGTCATAAATCTGGCCGGAAAAACTACGCTGCGGGAGTTGCTTGTCCTCTATGCCATAGCCGACATCCTGGTTACCAACGACAGCGGTCCCGCCCATTTTGCCTCTCTCACAAACATCCAGAGTATCGTTCTCTATGGCCCGGAAACACCAAAATTATTCGGTGCGCTTGGTAATAACAGCCACCCCATCTACGCCAAGCTGGCCTGTAGTCCCTGTGTCAATGTCTTTAACCACCGCTTTTCTCCTTGCACCGATAATCTTTGTCTGCAATTAATCACCCCGGAAGAAGTATATGAGAAAGTGAAGCACTGTCTCACCGCCGGGAAAATGAGCTTGTGTTAGCCCAATCAATGGAAGAACTGTTGCATTACAGGCCCTAACCCCCGTCAGAGGGAATTTGGGGCTTTTGACGAGGGCATCAATATTGATGGACAATAAGTTAAGGGACTTTTGACCGCTGTTGTTCCGCAATCCGGAGATTGTTAATCGCCTCGCGATAATCGGGAGAAATTTTTATCGCCTCCCGGAAGTGCATTGCCGCCTTATCCAGGTTCCCCAGCTGGGCATAGGCGATAGCAGCATTATTGTGAGCCTCCGCAAAATTTGGTTTCAGAGCCAGTACCCTCATATATACCGGTAACGCCTCGGCATATTTTCCCTGCCCTGCCAGAGCAACACCCTTATTGAAAAGGGCATCGAGATAGTCCGGTTTGAGCTTCAGGGCCTTCTCTAAGTAGAGCATGGCTTCCGTCTGGCGCCCCTGCCGGGAAAGGGCAGCGCCCAGGTTATTATAGGCGAGATAATTGTTGCTGGTCACACTAATTGCCTGGCGAAAGAGCGACTCCGCATTCCGCCAATGCCGAACCTGTTGCACGGAAACTGCCGATAAAAGGATTACAACAACGATTCCGATCAGGCCGAATGGCAAGCGCAGTGTTTTTCTTTTTTCAGCAAGCGCCCCGAGGCCCCAAACGACACCGATAAAAACACCGATCAGGGGTAGGTAGGTATAGCGGTTCGCAAAGGCATGACTCCCGATCTGAATGAGACCAATGACGGGCAAAAGGCTAATCAGATACCACAACCAGCCGACCATAAAATATGGCTGCGATTTAAATCGTTGGAGCGAAAAGAGGGTGATCGCGCCCACTACCAGCAGGGAAACGCTGACCAACCAGAGGGGCCAGCTTCCCGGATGGGGATAATGGACGGAGAGATGGCATGGCCAGACCATTTTGTAAAGATAGAAACCATAAGCGAGGGCCGCATTGGACAGACGATTAAGAAAAGAAAATTCTGCCAGCGACTTCAACGCCCCCACCTGCCGCTCCGCAAGCATCGTGACCACCCCCACCACGGCGCCCATGAGCAGCAGGGGAATTTTTTCCGCAATCAGAGGCTTCCAGTTCCTGGCTGACAAACGCTTTAACGGCCAGAGGTCAAATAATAACATCATGAAAGGCAGGGTTACGACCATGGGTTTCGCCATCAGGCCCAGGAGAAAAGATAAAAGGACGAGGCCATAGCGCAGTCTTCCCGGCTTTTCCACGTACCGGGCATAAAGCAGCAGGGACAGCATCCAGAATACGGCGGAAAGAACGTCCTTGCGCTCCGCAATCCAGGCAACGGATTCCACATGGAGGGGGTGCAAGGCAAATAAAGCGGCCACGAAAGCGCTTCTTACGAGGGAACCGGTCATCCGCTGCAATCCGGCAAAGAGGAGCAGTGTCGCGGTAATATGAAGCAAAAGATTGCTAAGGTGGTAGCCGCCCGGATTCAGCCCCCATAACTCATGATCGAGCATCAGGCTGATCCAGGTCAGAGGATGCCAGAACCCGGCATCGGTGGCCGTGAAGGCCCAGCGGAGGGAATCGCCTGATAGGCCGGCAAGCACCTGCGTTTTTTCGGTTACATAGACATGGTCATCAAAAAAAACGAAATCAAAGAAAGGCAGTTGCCCATAAACTATGAGCACCGACAGTACCAGGCCCAGGCAAATTAAGTTCCGCGCTAAGTTGTAATCAATCGTGATAGGCCTTTGCAGTCCGGGGGCAAACAACATATTTAATGAACTCGTATAAAGTTGCTTTCATACCTCAACTGGCTCATGACGAGCGGCTGTGTATTTTATAACTTACGGTAGCTGGGCTGGCTATGCTTTGCTCATGGCGAGCTGGTCAAACCAGGAACGAAAAGCTTGCTATTGCGCTTTTCCCTGCGAGAGGCTATATCCATAATCATGCGTATCTCCTGGTCATCAGGAGCAATCGCCAGCGCTTCTTTCCCCTCCGCAATAACAAAATCATTTTTTTTCGTTGCCAGGAAGATCTTCATCAATGCTTTTCTCACATCCAAATTGTTCGGATCATGGGGCAATATTTCTCTTAGTTCCTTTACAGCTTCATCATTTCGCCCTGCTCCACTCAACACCAGGGCCAACCCATACTTTGCCAGGAGGTTGCCGCTATTTATCCTTAAGGCCTGGTGGTAGGCTTCAATAGCATAGTTCGCTCTTCCTGTTTGCCGATAGGCATCCCCCAAAGATCTCGGGGTCTCATCGTAACGAAAGGACAGCGCTTGAGCTTTTTTAAAATATTCTATAGCCTTTTCATAATTTCCCTGAGCATACAGGCCGATGCCAATGTTATGGTATAAAGCTCCAAATCTGGGGTTTACCTTTATACCTTCCTCGAGACATGAGATTCCTTTATCAATTGCACCGTTCTTAATATAAACGTCGCCCAGATTATTGAGAGCAATATAATTCCCCCTGGTAACTTTCAGGGCCCGTTCGAACAATGTGATGCTGTTCCGCCAATACCCTGCCTGCAACCAAGCGAGCAACGAAAGGATAATGACTGATGACAAACCTATCGTCCATAAAAATGATCCTTTGTATTTCCATTTAGCCGTCAGGTCAAGAACCCCCCAGACAATCATAATGAAGAGGCCAATGAGAGGTACATATGTGTAACGATCGGCCAGGGCGGGGGGACCAACCTGGATGAGACCGATAACAGGCAGAAGGGTTCCCAGATACCAAAACCAGCCCACAAAAAGATAAGGTTTGCGTTGATAAGCGTATATTATGATAGATGTTATGGAAATAATTAGGGTTATCGCACCGGTGATCTGACCCAGCGGAATTGTTGCCGGGTGCGGATAGAGAAAAGCGAGGCGGGTCGGCCAAAACATCATAACGATATATTTTACGTAGGACACGATGGCGTTGGCACAACGCTCCATAATGCTTAAGTCCGCCAGGCTGGTTAGTGCCCCGGCCTTTTTTTCCGTAATAATAACTAAAATTGAGGCGATTAAGGAAAGCGCCATGAGAGGCAGTTTTTCCAGGAAAAGTCTTAGAAATTTTCGTTTAACGAACTGGCGATTGGTCGGAGGGATGCTTCCCGTACTCACTGGTTTTAGAGATGCTATGCGTTGCAATGGCCAATAATCCATGAGCAACATGACAAAGGGAAAAGTCACGATCATGGGCTTCGACATCAGTCCGAGAGTAAAAAAAATGATCAAAAGGGAGTAGCGCCGCCAGCCGGGGGCCTTCACGTATTTGACATATGCCCAAAGCGAGGCAAAACCGAACAAGGTACAGAGGAGATCCTTGCGCTGCGACACCCAGGCCACGGATTCAACGTGCAGGGGGTGAATGGCAAAAAGGAGAGCGACAAAGGCGCTGCGTAGCGGCGCCCCCGTTGCCGCCCCCAGTAAGGCGAATAAAAGAAGGGTATTGATGAGATGAAGGATAACGTTTGTCCAATGAAACCCGCCGGCATGGAAATTGAAAAGTTCCCTGTCCAGCATGAGGGAAAGCCAGGTGAGGGGGTGCCAAAAACCTGCCTCGGTAGCAGACATAGCCCACTTGACCCCCGCCCGGGTTAGCCCTGACATAACGTGGATTTTCTCGGTCACATAGGCATTATCATCATAATAAACGAACTTGAATTCTTGCACCTGCCAGTAAATAATTATTATGGCCAGACTGAGCGCAACGCCAATGACAATATCGCGTTTAGTCCATAAGGATTGCCACATCCCCCCCTCCCCGTCTATTTTATTGATAAAAAAAAGGGTGAGTTTATGTCTCACCCTTTTTCCCACTCTTTTATGAGTTAATTACTGTGTAATGGTGCCGGCACTGTCAACAGACGCACCTCTCCCACCGCTGGTGCTTGAGGCCGTGATCGCCAAAGCGTCAATGGTGCCGGTGCCACTAATCGTTGTATTTACATTCGCTGACGACTTGAATCCATAGGAACCCAAGATAGCCATGGTAGCCGGAGCGGTCGGTGAATCGGAGAAGAATGCCTGGGCCGCCGTGTAGGCGTTTTTCGCATCGGCCTTGGCCTGCGTCTCATAGCCTCTGGTCCTGTAGGCCGTGAACTGCGGAATGGCGATCGCCGCCAGAATGCCGATAATGGCGATAACAATCATCAATTCAATCAAAGTAAAACCTTTTTCGCCGCTTTTCTTGTGAAACATGCTGATCATAAAACTACCTCCTTTTTTTGTGGTTATTATGTTGGTCTTATCTAATCCTATCCACCCCACCGCCTCTCTTTTCGCCTGTGACATGCCCCCTTTCACTATTTTCTAATTTGCAGTTATCTTTCCCAATATTAAATGAACCATTCTTTTCTAAAAATGAACTAACATTCGCGTCCTTCAGAAGCAACGACTATGCCACCGAGAGGAACATTTATCCGCTTTTTACGCTCATCGCCCGATATGCCTTTTAATATCAGCAATGTGCTATCTAACTGAAAGCCGTACATTTACCCGCAATCTTTCGCTCTCCCCCCCTTCCCATGTCATTTCCCCCGTCAGTTCGTGTTTTTCACGGGCATTTTATCCGGGCAGAACGATAAGGCTGCGGACGGCATTGCCTTATTGACGTCTGCAGAAAAATTGTATACACAGGCGCCAGGGCAGTTTTTTACTTTATGGTGCAGTAAGCCGCAATTTAATTACCTACCCCCTTTAGCGGGGTCTGGAGGGAAAATGTACGAAATCACGATCAATCGGTCTTTTGCCGCCGCTCACAGCCTGAAGGATATCGGCGGCAAGTGTGAAGGATTGCATGGGCACAATTTTACGGTAGAAATATCGCTTGCCGCCCCGATTTTGAGCAAGGAAGGGCTTTTGCTGGACTTTCGTATTTTGAAAGAATGGACGGACGAGGTACTGGAGGGCCTTGATCACAAACATCTCAACGAACATCCCTATTTTAAAAATGTTAATCCCTCGGCGGAAAATATCGCCCGGTTCCTTCATGACCGGCTGAGCGAAAAGGCAGGCGGAAAGAATCTTCAGGTATCCTGTGTAACCGTCTGGGAATCGGAAAATGCCAGGGCTTCCTATCGCGGCGATCCGTCATGATCGACATTCAGAGCCAGCGGGACGAGCGGAATATTGATATAAAGAAGGTGGGCGTAAAGGGGATAAAATACCCCATTACCGTTCTTGACCGTGTCCAGGGCGTGCAGCAGGTAAACGCCGCCATCAACATGTATGTCAACCTGCCCCACCACTTTAAGGGTACGCACATGAGCCGCTTCGTGGAGATCCTCAATGAATATCGAGGTCAGGTAAATATCAAGACGTTGCAGGTAATATTGGAAAAAGTAAGGGAGAAGCTTCGCGCCGAATCGGCGCATATGGAAATCCGCTTTCCCTACTTCGTAGAAAAAACCGCGCCGATTTCCGGCGCGAAAAGCCTGATGGAATATGAATGCCGTTTTACGGGACTGAATCGGGAAAGTCATACGGATATCATGGTCGGTGTGGTGGTCCCCGTCACGACGGTTTGCCCCTGCTCCAAGGAAATCAGCCGTGCCGGCGCCCACAACCAGAGAAGCATGGTCGCGACATCCGTAAGATTCAAAAAGTTTTTTTGGATAGAGGATATTATTACGCTCGTGGAACACTCCGCCAGCGGTGAGGTCTATTCCCTGTTAAAGCGGGTGGACGAAAAATATGTGACGGAAAAAGCTTATGAAACCCCCATGTTTGTTGAGGATGTGGTGAGGAACATCGCCGAGGGCCTGAGCCGCATAGACAATTTCACCTGGTACAGCGTGGAGGCGGAAAACTTTGAAAGCATCCACAACCACAGCGCCTACGCCTTGGTGGAAAAGTGCCAGCCATGACCTCACGTGCGGCAGGTTCGCGACCTTTGACAGAGGAATAGATTTGATGAAAGACATGAGCACCGATTGCTTTTTTAATCTCTATAACCAGGGGTTCATCCGCGTCGCCATGTGCGTACCGACGGTTAAGGTCGCCGATCCTTTGTTTAATGCCGCCGGTATCACGGCCCTGGCCGGGGAAACTGTAAATAAAAAGGCCATCCTGGCCATTTTTCCCGAACTAAGCCTTTCGGCCTATTCCAATGAAGATCTTTTTCATCAGGACGCTTTGCTGGAAGGCGTAGAGCGTGCCCTTGCCCAAGTGCTGGCGGCAACGGCTGCCCTCAACGTTATTCTGGTTGTGGGGGCGCCGCTGCAAGTGGATTGCCGCCTCTTTAATTGCGGCATCGTCCTTTACCGGGGTAAAATCATTGGTGTGGCGGTAAAGTCCTATCTACCTAACTACCGTGAATTTTACGAGGCGCGTCAATTCCGGCCTGCCGAGGAGGCGCTGTCGCAAACGATTTCCCTCTGCGGGCAGGAAGGGATACCCTTCGGCGCCGACATCATTTTTATCGTTCGCAACCTGCCGCTTTTTCGCTTCTACCTTGAACTATGCGAGGATGTCTGGGTGCCCATCCCCCCCTCAAGTTACGCCGCCCTTGCCGGAGCTACGGTGATCGGCAATCTTTCCGCTTCCAACATCACCGTCGGGAAAGATGAATATCGTCATCAGTTGGCGGCAACCCAGTCGGCACGTTGCCTGGCCGCCTATTTATATACCGCCGCCGGTCCGGGAGAATCCACAACCGACCTGGCCTGGGATGGCCATGCCCTGGCATATGAAAATGGACAACTACTGGGAGAATCGGCACGTTTTTTCCAGCCGCCCCAAGCCGTTTACGCGGATTTGAACCTGGATGCTCTGGCTCAGGACAGGATGCGCCTTTCTTCTTTCAGCCGCAACGCCCTGCATCACCGCGAGCGAATTGCCAACTTTCGCCACATTGCCTTTGACGTTGAGCTGCCGGGAGGTAAAATCCTTCTCGATCGGGAATTTCCGCGTTTCCCCCACATACCTGCTGCTCCAGAAAAACGCGACCAGAGCTGCTACGAGGCCTACAACATCCAGGTGCAGGGCCTGGCACAAAGGTTAAAAGCCGCGAGGGTCGATAATGTTGTCGTCGGCGTCTCCGGAGGATTAGATTCTACACAGGCCTTAATCGTGGCAGCGCGCGCCATGGACCAGCTTGATTTACCTCGCACCAACGTCAAGGCCTACACCATGCCGGGGTTTGCGACGACGACACGAACCTATCAAAATGCCCGGCATTTGATGGCAGCGCTGGGCGTGGAAGCATGTGAAATCGATATTAAACCAAGCGCGCGGCAAATGCTTACCGACATCGGACATCCTTTTCTGGACGGGAAAAAGCTTTACGACATCACTTTTGAAAATGTCCAGGCCGGGGAACGCACCTCGCACCTTTTCCGCCTGGCCAATATCAGGAACGGTCTCGTCGTCGGCACGGGAGATTTGAGCGAACTGGCCCTGGGCTGGTGCACCTACGGGGTCGGGGACCACATGTCCCACTACAATGTCAATGCCAGTGTGCCAAAAACGCTCATCCAACATCTAATCCGTTGGGTAGCCGACACCCAGCAGTTTTCCCCGGCAACATCCACAATCCTGTATGACATCCTCCAAACGGAGATCACGCCTGAACTCATCCCCGGCGGAGAAAACGACGCACCCGGGCAAAAAACGGAAGACGTCATCGGCCCTTACGAGTTGCAGGATTTTCATAATTTCTACATCACCCGCTATGGTTTTCTGCCAACCAAGGTCGCCTTTATGGCCTACTGTACCTGGAGGGATATTACCAAAGGAAGATGGCCTGACATTCCGGAAGATAAGCGCCACTCTTACGGTATAGGGGAAATCAAGCATTGGCTTACGCTGTATTTACTACGTTTTTTTCAATACAGCCAGTTTAAGCGTTCCTGCCTACCCAATGGCCCCAAGGTGGGCTCCTGGGGCTCTCTCTCGCCCCGTGGCGATTACCGGGCGCCCAGTGACAGCGAGGCCACGGTCTGGCTGGATAATGCCCAAAATATCCCTGACATGGATGAGTAATGCTGTCCAAAATCCTGTAAATTGAGGAGCTTGATTGATGGTTAGAGAAACGTATGGCGATTTAAATGCTACGGAACTTTTTTGCCCCCGCTGCCAGCGGGCGGCGCCGGTGCGAAAAAAACTGCTTCTCGTCCTTTCCGAGGGAGAAAAGTACGATTATACTTGTAAGTTCTGCGGCACATCTGTGGGAGACAAGGTCGTCCGCAACCAGGACACGACCGGCTTGCTCATCAGATGATAAACATCTCCGCCCCCGCTAAAAATAATATTCGCTTCTTCCTAAAGGCGAGGAAGTCAACCGAGTTCCTTCTCCTTGCGACAATTACCATTTGTCTATTGCTTGCCGCTTTTTCGCCAACGCCCGCCTTCTCCGCCACCTCCCGCGAAAAATATGCCGCCGGGAGAAAATATATGCAGGAGGCGGAGTGGCAAAAGGCTTTGGAAATCCTCAAGCCGCTGATGAACGATTATCCGCTGCTTACAGACTACCTGCTGCGGGATATTGCCATTTGCTATGAAAAGTCCGGGGACTTGCAGGAAGCATCGGCCACCCTGAGAAAAATAATCAGCGATCATAGGCAGTCGCCGCTGTATCTGAAAGCCTATGAGAAAATACTGGAAATCGGCAATGCCGACGATATCGCAAGTAACCTGGCTGATTACGATCTTTACTTGAAGGAATTTCCCCGGGACAGCAAAAAATTGTGGGGGAAAAGCTGCCTGTTGTCAAAAAGCGGCCACAATGATGCCGCCCTGGCCCTCCGAAGGGAGATATTGCTTAACGGCGGCCCCTATGCCGTCAAATCCTACGAAGCGCTGAAAGCGGCAGACTGTCGGCCATCCTACGGCGAAATAAAGATTGCCCTGGCTCGGCTCATGGAAAGGAATAATTATGAACAGGCCCTGCATCTGCTGGAGGATGTTGATTTAGAAGATGAGGACGGGAAGGACCTGGCGGCCCGTGCCTATTTCCGCCTGCGCCTTTACAGCCGGGTCATCAAGTCACTGCAGGGTGTTTCTTCACCCAACGGCAAATATCTCCTCGCCATGAGCGTGCTGCGGACTAAAGGAAGAGAAAGCTTCTATAAGCTGTTTGAAGAATTCACCGAACAAAATCACCGTGACATTTTCCAACTCTACTTGACTGCCGTGGATTTGAAGCAAAGGGATGGAAGTTTTTCCGAGGCCTATAACATGCTTGAAACCATGAAGAGCCTCTATCCGGCCCAAAGAGAGAAAATTATCTGGACTGAAGCGTGGCTTACGATAAGACAGAAACGCTTTTCCGAAGCAGACAGAATTCTGACAAAACTTATCGCCGGGCAGACCAAACCAAGTGATAAATATTTATTTTGGCTTGGTAAAGTTAAAATATCTCAGGGCCTAAAAGGAGACGCCTACTTCTCCCGGATCCATGACAAGACCAGCTATTACTGGTTCAGGACCGGCCTGGGGGCGCCTTTTGCGCTGGCGGAGACAAAAGATGAAGCGGCAAAGCAGGAACCGCCCTTGACTATCCCCGAAACGAATCTTCATCTATTGCGCATAGCCGAACTTGAGAGCCTGCAAATGCGCAGCGAGGCCAGAACAGAGGCACGCTCGCTTTTTGATACCATAAAACATCAAGACGTTTCTATTTTAGCCCGTCTCCTGGTTGCCATGGAAGATTATTCCGGCCTGATCAAGTTGGGCCGGAAACAGCATGATTTACGCCTTGCCTACCCCTTCGCTTTCCGCGAAACGGTAATAAAATGTGGCCAGGAACAAAATGTTGACCCGTTTTTGATAATGGCCATTATACGGGAAGAAAGCCACTTCAGAAATGATGCCGTCTCGGTAGCCGGCGCCCTCGGTCTCATGCAACTCATGCCGGCCACAGCTCGCAAGGTGGGAAATATTAGCCATAACAGGGAACTTTTTGATGCGCAAAAAAATATCCGGATCGGGACGACCTATCTATCCAGTCTGCTATCCCGATTTGGAGAGATGCCCTATGCTATCGCGGCCTATAATGCGGGCGGAGGAAATGTGAAAAAATGGCTGGCTGCGGATTATCAGGATGAAGATGAATTTACGGAGGATATTCCTTACGGGGAAACGAAGAATTACGTATTAAGAGTGATGAGCGCCTACTTTATCATGAAGTCTCTATATGGAAACGAAGGCGAAGTGGAATCTCCTCACGGAGCCCCCCCCGCCTAGCTTCGCAAAATGGCATCAGGGGTTAAACTTTGTTTTTTTCCGCCAAAGCCTTCTTAAGCTTTTCCGCCAACGCACTTCCCATCGTTTGCGTCTTATCCTGATATACAAGGCTGCTTTCCCTGCCGCCGCCGCCGACGCCGTTCAGGTAATCGCCAAGTATCTCCCTGCTGTGCGTGTCCTCGTGGCAATAAGCACAAAGGGGCTCCCAATTGCTGCCGTCCGGCGGATTATTGTAATGATTGCCGTCCTTGTGATGTATCGTGAGAAGTTGGCGGTGAGCGTTATCAAATTCCCGGGTGCAACGCACGCATACCAAACCATGCAGCGCCAGCGCTCTCTCCCGATAGTCATCATTCGACGCCTTAAGTGACTGTTTTTTTATTTCCCGCACAACCTCTTCGGGAGATTTCGTGTTTTTACCACCTGCTTTAGTTGTGGTCGCCCCGAGAGGTCCCGTCCGACTTCCATAACTTACCATGGCCACTTTCTTTCCACTCCCAGCTAGCTGTTGCTGCGGTTGCCGTAAAGAACCTCAAAAAAAACTTTGACGCCTTTAATTACGCCTCGTACCAACCGAAATTTGTTACCAATAGTTATTTTTTGCATGGTCGTGCACAGGACATTTTCCACGGCGCTTCCCAGTTCCAAGACAGCCCGGATCTTCTGGAATAATGGCGTTAATGCCTCTGTTTCACGGCTAACGGTACGGGCGACGCTTCTAAAATCGGCGCTGCCTTCAGCGAGGTTCCGCAATATTTCAGGCAAGCTTCCGTTGATCGCCTCCATGGCCGCAACCATATTCTTGGCAACACGCCACATCTGCCAGAAAAAGGGCAGAGCACAGAGAGCCGCCAGCAGGAAGGCCCCACTTAATATTAAAAGGCCGGTTTCCAGCATAAAAAACGTCCTTTCTCATCCCGGCATGATAATCTAAGCTTTGCTATCCTCTTTAAAAGCGTCGATTCCGGCATCCAGGGCTTTTTTAAAGCGATTCTTCCCATCCAGCAATGCTTCCTTGCCCCGCTCGGCCATCCCTTCGACTTCCTCTTCCAAATGGCCGACTTGCCCTTTGGCGGCCGTCTCCAGCTCCTTAAGCCTTTTCAGGGCTGATTCGTAGGTTTTCTTGCTTCGTTCCAACGCCCGTTCGTAATCCGACCTGGCCTTGTTCAGTAATTCATCTGTCTTATTTCCGATCTCGGCGCGCGTTTCCTTGCCACTTTTGGGTGCATAGAGGATCCCGAAAATCGCACCGACCATCCCCCCAATTAACAATCCTTTTAAAAACTCACCACTTTTATCTGACATAGTTCTTGCCTCCTTGGTTTATTCGCGGTTAATTATAGCCAGACAACCGAGCATAAAATGCCACGGATATTTCGCATGCTACCACAATAGGAAGGAAAACACCACACAGATAACCATATTAAATTTCACAAAAAAATCCGGGCACCCGAATAATTCGAGCGCCCGGATTTTTCCTAACTAGACATACCGAATGCTTAGTGGGCCGGAGCCGCTTCCGGCGCCGGAGCTGCCTCAGGTGCCGGGGCTGCCTCAGGC